>DAOUCL010000069.1:0-15340 GCA_034432015.1 Dehalococcoidia bacterium | reverse complement strand
TCCCCGGGTTATGAGCAGTAAAACGGGCCTGAAAAACGTCCCCAGTATGATGGCCCCGATCCCTTTCCGGCCTGGCCGACAGCTGTGGCGTCGCGTCTGGCCGATGTTGTGCTTTGTTCTGTCCGCTCAGGAATCGGGCCGCTCAGGACAGGGTCGAGGGTGCTGACAGTCCTACCAGGTCTCCCGGACCGCAGGCCGACCGCTGTGCCCGGGCTGCTGGCCAGACTCCCGGCCGCGTCCAGATTCGCGGCCGACAGTCGCTCAGCTGGGGCGCGTCAGCGCCACCGCCGGCTCCGCTAAAGGTGTCCGCTAAGGGGTGCCGCTGGACAATCCGCTCGGTTATGGGGATGACCGGCCGGTAGTCGGCCGGTCACTCTAAGCTTAACACTCGGGGTGCATCCTGTCAACAGGTAGCCCAGGTACTTTTGCACCGGCTGGTCTCAGACCCGGTCGGCGGTGACCACCAGCCGGTGGCTGTAGACCCCGTCGGGGACGCAGGTTATCAGCACCGCCTGCTCCCGCCCGGTCGACTCCAGCACCCGAACTTCCGTGGGCAGGACCACCTCCCGGCTTACAACCCGGTAAAGATAGGCCGCCTCAACGGTGTATAAAATCACGGCCGCCCCAACTTGAAGCTCCGGGAGCCGGTGGAAGACGTTCCCCTCCCGGGGGCTGGAGATGTGCCCCGAAAGGACGACCTTCCCCGGCTCACCGGGGCTGGCCGTCCCCCGGTGGTGCCCCACCGCAAAGGCCGCCGTCTCCCAGACCAGATTCCCGGCCGCATCCCGGCGGGTGCCCACCGGCACGACCCTGCTGTCCAGCTCGATGCTCGGGATGACGATGCGCACCGGCGGCGGTTTGCGGGGGCCGGCAGCCGGTGCCACTGCCGTAACGGGTATGATCCTGGCCATCGCCTCCTCGGCCGAGGTGGCCGGGCCCACAACCGGCGAGGTTGGGGTGGGCGTCGGCGGGGACGGGGTTGGGGAGGGAAGGCCCCGGGCCAGGGGCGCCCGGCCGCAGCCCCCCAGGGCCCCCAGGAGGAGGCCCAGGCCGAAAAACTCCCGGCGGGATAGCCCCCTAGGCCTGCCGCTCGTATCCGCCCTCCCCACGGGGTGGGGGCATGTACCGGCGCAAGGTCCGGCGGGCCAGCCGGACCTTCTTCAGTTCCTCTTTAACCTTCAGCACCTCGGCCTGCACCTGCCGCAGGGCCTCCCGGTCGGCCGCCACCACCGCCTCGATGAGGCGCACCGCCTCCGGCGAAAGGGTCTGCCAGGCCCCCTGGGCGAGGAGGGCCTCGATAATCTGGCTCCGCTCGTCCCCGATAGTCACCGCCGCCTCCCAGTCGGCCCGGGCCAGGGCCTCCGTCCGCCGCTCGGTAAGCTCCGCCAGCCTTCGGACCAGCATCTCCGGGTCAGACACCGCCGGCCCTCCCCGCCGCCTCTTCCCAGGCCGACCTCAGCTTCTCCACCTGCGCTTTGAGGTCGGGAAGCCCGGAGCCGTCCCGGCGAACGTAGGCCTCGGCCAGGGACCGGTAGATAAACTCATAAATCTTAAAAAGGTTGCGGGCCACCGGCCCGGCCTCGACGTCGACGGCCGACCACAGTTCGGCCACCACCTCCTGGGCCTTGAGGATGAGGGGCCGGGCCCGGTCCCAGTCGCCCCGGTCTGCGGCGCCGGCAGCGGCCTCAAGGAGGGCGGCCAGCCGCCGGTAGAGGAGCACGACAAGCCCGGCCGGGCCGGTTGTGGCGACCGCCGTCTGCCGGTAGGCGTTTAAGCCGTCCACCTGCTGTTAACCTCCGGTTGTTTGCGTCGTTTGCCGGCTCATACTTTGCAGAATCTGGGCCCCGAGCTGGCCGCTCTGGGCTTGAAGCTGGGCGAGCATGGTCTCCATGGCAGTAAACTGCCGGCGCAGGTACTCCTCGCGCCGGGAAAGGCTCGCTTCGAGGGCAGAAATGTAGTCGTTAAGGCTTTTTATCCGGTCGTCAAAGGCGCTTTGATGGATGCTCAAAAGCCCCCCGAAACCCAGGACCGAATCCAGGTAGCCGCCGACCCGGTCGGCCGCGGCTTTGAGCACCGCATAAACCGCGTCGGGATTCCTCTGAAGGGCCTGCGTAAACTTTGCCTCGTCAACCCGGTAGTCGGCGGCCGTTCCGGGGGCGCTTCCCACCAGCCCGGTATCAATCCCGATGTCGGCCAGGGTCCGGTACGGCCCGCCCGGAACCAGCACGCCCGAAAGGGCCGTCCGCAGCCGGGCCGCAATCATCGTCACCGTGGAATCTCCCAGGAGGGGCCCGGCCGTCTTCGTGTTCGGGTCGTAGTTCGTCTGCTGGGCGACGAAGTCTAAAACGGCGTTGAGTTTAGAAACGAAGTCCTTTGCGGCGTTAAGACCGGGTCCGGTATCCTGGGCAACGGTGACGGTCACCGGCGAGGCCGTCACACCCTTAAACTCTAAAGTAATTCCGGGCAGAAGCCCTGCCACCGTATTCGTCGGGCTTGAAAGGGGCTGGCCGTTATTCACCGTGCTGACAGTAAAGACGGCGTTCTGCCCAAGAGTCTGGGGGGCCGAAAGAAGACCCGTCGCCTGGAGAAAATTGCCGGAGACGTCCTGCAGGCTTATCCGGGTGTTCCCGGTCGTTTTGGCCGTAAGCACCAGCCGGTCCTGCAGGGGGTCGTAGCTTGCGGTTACCCCGGCCGCCGACGAGTTTATCCGGGCGATAACAACGCTTAAGCTGTCGCTTAAGGTGTAGGTTATTGTCACCCCGTTTATGCTGAAGCTCCCGGCAGAGGCTATCGGGGTTGCCAGCCGGGCCGCCGACGAGCCGACCGGGGCAGAGAGGTTTACAACCCCGAGGTTGCCGGCGCTGTCAATCCGGTAGGTCCCGCCCACGTTCTGCTGGACCCCGTTTATGAGCCGGGCTACCGAAAGAAAATTGCTGGTGTCGGCCCCGCTCCCGAGCTGGATGGGGTTTGCGGACTCAAGCCTTAAGATGTTCGGCCGGCCGGAGGCGTCGTTTACCAGGGAGGCGGTAACCCCGGCCCCGCTGGTGTTTATCCGGTTTATCACGTCATTGAGGGTGTCAACGGTGGGGTTCACGGTTATCGCCACCCCGTTTATCGAAAAGGTGCCGGCCGTTACGGCCGTCCCCAATCCCGCCTGACTCAGCGGAACGGACGGGTTCACCGGCTGGCCCAGGGCCTGGGCGGAGCTAACCGTCGTGGCGATGGCGAGCTGCTGGACCGTAACCTGGAAGGTTCCGGGGACGGCGTCGGGGCCGGCCGTGACCGCAACGGCGGCGGAGCCGCTGGAGGCCGTCCGGGCCAGGACCACGCTCCGGAGGGCGAGGTTCGAAAGGGCAAGCTTAAGCTCCGAAAGCTTTGCCCGGAAGTCGCCGATAAGTTTCTTCTGGTTTTCCAGGCCGGCAACCCGGCTCCGAAGCTGGGTGATGGGCTGACGTTCCAGGTCGATGAGCTTCTGGACAAACTGGTCCCAGTTGATCCCCGAGATGACGCCGCTTACGCTGGCGGTTCCAAAAGAGCCGAACATCCGGGCAGTCCCTCCGCTACTTTAAGAAGTCCAGCAGGCTGGGCTGGATGACCCGGGCCGAGCCCATCAGGGCGGCCCGGTAGGCCGCTTCGGCTATGGCCAGGTGGGTGGTGGCCTCGGCGAAATCTACATCCTCGGTCCTGGACTTAAGCTCCGTGAGGGAAAGCTTAAGGTCCTGAAGGCGGCTTTCGGCCGCCTCCAGCCGGTTGAGCCTGGCGCCGACAATGACCCGGTTGTCCACGGCCGTGTTTATCGCCTGGTCCAGGGCCGGCAGCGCCGCCTCCACGGCCGCAGAGCTTCCGGAGTCTAAGGCGTCCCGAAGCTGAATAAGGGCGGCGACGGCCGGGCCGAAGACCACATCGGCCGTAAGGTTTACGGTGATGGTTGTTCCGGCGTCGATTTCGGCCGGCATCTCCCCGCCGTCCCCCTGGTAGGGCGGCGGGACGGGGACGTCATATTCGTTGGGAAGCGGGTTGTACGGCGGCGTCGTCACCTTGAACCCCGAAAAGAGATGCCGGTCCCCCAGCATCGTTTTGCTTAAGCTGAAGGTGTGGCCGAGGAGCTGGCGGACCTCCAGGGCGATGCGCCGGCGGTCGTCGGCGGAGAGGGTATCACTGGCCCCTTGCACGGCCAGCTCCCGGGCCCGCTGAAGGGTGAGGCTCAGGTCGCTCAGGGTCGAATCGGTGGCCGAAAGCCAGCTCCGGGCCCGGTCGATGTTGGTAAGGTGCTGTGCCACCCGCAGGAGGGCCCCCCGGTAGCCCAGGGTGGAGGCCGTCCCAGTGGGGTCGTCGGCCGGGCGGGTAAGCCTTCGGCCGGAGGCAACCTGCCGCTGGTAGCCGTTGAGCCGCTCAAAGGCGGCCGCAATATCCGAAAGGACCTGCTCGCCGATCTGTCGCTGGGTGATGCGCATGGGCCCCTCCTTCTACCGTCCGACCAGGCCGGTGCGGTTGATCAGGTGGTCTAAAACCTCGTCAAGGACCGAAAGGCTCCGGGCAGCGGCTTCAAAGGCCCGCTGGTAAAGCACAAGCTTCGCTGCCTCCTCATCCAGGGAGACCCCGGAGAAACTGTCCCGGCGGCCCTCCAGGTAGCCCCGAACCACCTCCTGGTTGGCCTTCTGGTCCTCGGCCTGCCTGGCCTCCAGGCCCAGCCGGCCCACAACCTGCTGATAGAACTCCCCCAGGGTGGTCGTACCCGAAAGCATCAGGGGCTGGTACTGAAGCTGGGCGATGTTAAGGGCGTTTCGGCCGTCCCCGGGGGAGCTGGGGCTTAGGGCGGCCGCCACCTTCAAAGGGTCGGCGGCCACCACGGGGTTCACCCCGAGGGTTGCGGCCTCATCCCCGGCCGCAAACACGAAAAAGTCGAGGGCGGTGGAGTTATCCAGGCCGTAGCCGGCCTGGTGGGCGGCGTTCACCGCCCCGGCCAGGGCGGCTGCCAGGCCATTAAGGTCGGTCAGCTTCCCCGGAATGACCGTTTCCCGCAGGTAAATGTAAGCGGCCAGCTCCCCGGGGGCGTCCCCCAGGGCGACCGGCGCCCCGTCCCCGGCCCAGACCGGCTCGACAAAGCCCCCCGGCCCCGACACCGTGGTAAGGCCGAAAGCCTGGTCGCCCGAGACCAGCATCCGGCCGCCGATATAAACGGTTACCTGGCCGTTAGGGGCCTCGACGTAGGCGGCCCGGACGATGCGGGTCAGATTATCGAGGAGGGCGTCCCGCTGGTCCCGCAGGTCGTTGGGGTTCTGGCCGGTCCCCTGAATCTGCCCGATCTGGGCGTTGAGGCGGGCGATGCGGTCGGCAAGCTCGTTAAGTTCGGCCACCTTGTTAACCACCCGGAAGTCCAGGTCCCGCTGAAGCTGCTTAAGCTGACCGGCCATCCGGTTAAAGAGGCCGGCCAGGTTTTTAGCCGACTCGATGAGGCCCACCCGGATGGCGGTATCCTGGGGGCTTAGGGCCAGCTCCTGCCAGGCGCCCCAGAACCGGCCCAGCTGCTCATTGAGGCCCGAGTCCGACGGCTCGTTGAAAACGGCCTCCACCTGGGCGTAGCCGTCGGCGAGGACGGTGTAGTGGCCGGACAGGCCGAGCTGCTGGCGAAGCTGAAGGTCGGTAAAGGCATCCCGGAGCCGGTCGATTTCGGCGGCCCGCACCCCGGTACCCAGCTGACCGGCCCCGGCGCCCCGGGTAAGGCCGGGCCAGGGGTATGGGGGCGCAGTTTCCAGCCGGGCGGCCTGACGAGAATACCCCGGAGTATTGGCATTGGCGATGTTGTGGGCGATAACGTCCAGGGCAAGCCGCTGGGCCTGCAGGGCCCGCAGGGCGACCTCAACGCTTCCGAAGGTGCCCCACATGGGCGCTAACCCCCCGGGCCGTAGGTGGCCGCAAAGGATTTAAGGGCCCGCTCAACAAACCGCTGACGCCGGGCCGTAATCTCCTTAAGGCTTTCGTAAAGGCTCAGGTTTCGGCGGACCTCGGCCTTAAGGCGCATAAGCTCCGCCAGAGGCGCCGAATCCGCCGCCGCAAGGCTGAAGGCCAGCTCCAGGCGGGCGAGGGCCGCCGCCCCAACGGCCTCCATATCCCCGGCGGCCGCGGCCGCCCGCTCCTGCTGACACAGGCCGACCAGGCGGGCAATCAGCTCGGCAGGACCGCTCACGGCCGGCCTCCGCCCAGAAGCAGCCTGGCAAGTTCCGTCTCGTCCACCCGGTACCGACCGGCCCCGACCTGGGCTTTGAGGCCGGCGACGACCTCGGGCCGGACGTCGGAGGTGTTCTGGATGACCTGGTGGAGGGCCAGGATGAGGCGAACCTCGGGCGAGACTGAAATCGGCGCGTCGGGCGGAACCGGCTCCCGACCCTGCCGGCCGTGGGGGGCCCCGGGCCGGCCGATGGGCGGAAAGGTTCCGGGTTTAGGCCCAATTCTGGATATATCCATAGGCTTTCTCAGACCTCCCTTTCAATCTATCGGCAGAGCGGCCCGATTTCTCAGCCCCTCGCCAGCTCGATAGCCTCACCCAGGAGCCGGTCCTGGTCCCGGATGACGTTTAGGTTCAAGATATAGGCCCGCTGGGCCTGGATCAGCCTGGCAAACTCCCCGGTAAGGTCGACCGCCGACATCTCCAGGTACCCGGGCGCCATGGCCCCGGCCTGGGGTCGGGCCGGGCCGGCGGCGGGGGATTCCCGGAATAGCCCCCCGCCCAGGTGGACCAGGTTCTCGGGCCGGTCGAAGGTAAAAACCCCCAGCCGGCCGACGACGGCCTCGGCCCCGTCCGGCCCAAAGGCGGCCACCGTCCCGTCCGGCCGGACCTCCGCCCGACGGTCGGGGGGTATTCGGATTTCCGGGTCGAGGGGAAGGCCCCCATAGGTTACCAGCCGGCCGTCCCCATCCACCCGGAAGTCCCCCCGGCGGGTGTAGGCGTAGGACCCGTCGGGAAGCCTTACCCGGAAAAAGCCGGGCCCGGGCAGGGCCAGGTCGAAGGGGGCCCCGCTTTCGGCCGGGGGTCCGGCCCGGGCCGAAAGGCGGCGGGCGGCCGGAATGACCCCGCCTTCGGCCGCCTCGGCCAGGGAAAGCCGGGTGGGCCGGAAGGCCGGGGTCGAGAGGTTGGCCAGATTGTGGGCGACTTCGTCCACCGTCGCCTGATAGGCCAGGGCCCCGCTCAAGGGGGTGGTCATCACCGGCAGCATCTTTCCCCTCCTTAATCCCAGCGGCCAAGCTGCTGAATCGCCCGGTCCAGGGTGGAATCCGCCAGAAGCACCATCCGCTGGGCCGCCTGATAGGCCCGGACGGCGGCCAGAAGCTGGGCCACCGTCTCGGTCAGGTTCACGTTGGACTCCTCAATGGCCCCCTGCCGGACCTTCCCCCCGGCCGGGGGCGGCTGAAAGGCGGGGTCGGACGGTCGGAGCAGGTTATCCCCGACCCGGATGAGCCCCGGGGCGCCGGAAAGGTCGGCCAGCAGGAGCCGGTCGACAGCCTGCTCGCCGATATAGACGGTCCCGTCGGGGGCCACCGAAAATTCCGACGTCCCCACCTGAATCGGGCCGTTCTGACCCAGCACCCGGTCGCCCGAGGCGGTGGTCAAAAAGCCTTCGGCGTCTACGAAGAAGGAGCCGTCCCGGGTGTAGGCCGGCCCGTCGGGCCGCCGGACGACGAAAAATCCGGGGCCGTTTACGGCCAGGTCCAGGGGCTCGCCCGTCTCCACCAGGGGCCCGGGGTTAAGGTCGATGGCGGCCGGCTCGAGGGCCGTCCCGGTCCCCAGGGGTCCCACCGGCAGGATGAGGGCCGGGTCGCCCAGGCGCCAGAGGCCGAACCTGGTCCGCTCGGCCTGGGCCAGCAGGGTCTGCTTGAAGCCGGGGGTGCCGATATTGGCCAGGTTGTGGGCCAGCAGCTCCTGACGGCGGAGCTGGGTATCCAGCTGGGAGACGGCGGTGTAGAGTCCACGGATCATCGGGGCCTCCTCAGTCGGCGGATAATTCGGCCGGCGGCCAGGGTTGTGAGCACCCCGGCCCCGAAGCCGAGGAAGAGTTCCGGGCCGGCCGCCGGTGCCGACGGCGCCGCGGGGGCTTCGGCGCCGCCGGTGCGGGGGAGCTCGGCCGGCATCGGACCCCGGCCCTCGGGCGGCTCAATGCGGCCGGCGATGGACCGGCGGGGCCCCGGCGCCGATGCGGCTTCGCCGCCTTCGACGCTTATGAGCATCAGGTCCCAGTTCTCCTCGGGAATGGGCTCGGGCAGAATGTAGTCGAGGCGGGCCGTCCCGTCGGGGCCGGCGTTGAACCGCCCCAGGTTGTAGGCCCGGCTGCCGGCCGTCCGGAGCAGCCAGATGTTATAGGCCCCTTCCGAAAGCCTGGGCAGGCCCACCACGCTCAGCCGGACCTCCCCTTCCTGGAAAACCAACTCGGCCACCCCGGCCGCATCCGTCGGGCCCCAGTTGGAGACCCCGGGCATGTACCCGAGGACGACCCGAACCGGGGTGCCGTTGGCCAGGGCCCGGGGCATCGGGCCCGGAAGGGCAAAGACGATCAGGATTAAAAATAAACCGAACCTTATGGGCATCTTAAGAGCCTCCCACGGCGGTGGTCAGGTCGGTGTCGATGCGGGAGCTTAAGGCCGTTCTTACCCGCAAGATGGCCCGGGTATAGAGCTGAATGGCCCGGGTTGGGGAGACGCCGAGGACGGCCCCGATTTCGGCAAAGGTGAGCTCCTCTCTGTGATAAAGTGCCAGAATCAGCCGGTCCCGCTCGGGCAGGGTCTTCACGGCCTCGGCCACCAGACGGATGGTTTCCTGCTCCTCTACATATTCGGCCGGGTCGACGGCATCCCGGTCGGCCAGCCGGTCGGCGACGGTGAGGGATTCGTCGCCCGGCCGAAACTGGAGGGGGCTTCCCAGGGACAAAAGCTGGGTTGAGTCGTGGAGGAGGGCTTCCTGGTAGGCTTCGGGGGAAAGGCCGAGGCTTTCGGCCACCTCGGCGTCGGTCGGGTGCCGACCCAGCCGCTGGTAAAGGGACCGGTGGGCCTCTTCGAGGCGGCGCAGCCGCTGGGCAGCCCCCCGGGGGTGGATGTCCAGCTGGCGCAGGGCGTCGACGATGGCCCCCTTGATCCGCTGGCGGGCAAAGGTTTCGAACTTCACCTGCCGGGTCGGGTCGTAGCGGTCCACCGCCTGAATGAGGCCCACCATCCCGTAGCCCACCAGGTCCTCCCGGTCGACGACCCCTGGGATGCCGATTCCCAGGCGGCCGGCCACCTGCCGGACCAGGGGGGCGTAGTGGAGGATGAGCTTCTCCCGAAGGGCCGGGTCCCGGGTGGCGAAAAACCGTTCCCAGAGCTCCCCAACCTTCACCGGTTCGCCCTCCGCTGCGGCCGGAGGACCCAGGCCAGGGCCAGGCCGATGGCGGCGCTTCCGCCCGCCCCGATAAGCCCCCGGACCCAGGCCGCCTCGACGGACGCCCCCGCCAGCACCCCGCCCCAGGCGACGGCAATGAACACCACCGCTGGGGTAAGCAGCACAATTTCAGCCCACCGCATCGCTTAAGCCTCCTCAGGCCTCCGCTGTCTTAACTGCTTGCGAAGGCAGAATTTGACGACGGCCTCCTGTTTGGCCGGGTCGATGCCGACAAATCTGGCCCCGGCCTCGAAGGGAAAACGGGCGGCCGGGCCCCCCGGACCTGCCCGGGGCCGGACCCAGACCACCTCGACCTGGGCCGGGAAGGGCCGGCCGCCGTTAAGGTTGAGCTCCACCTCCAGCCGGTCGCCGACCTGAAGGGGCCGGTCGCTGACGAAGCCGAGGCCGCCCCCGCTTACGTCCCGCAAAAGCAGCCTTACCGGCTGCCCCTCGGCCCCGGGCCGAAGGAGCCTGGCCGCCGCCGGGGCCATCCCCAGGGCCACCCGGAAATGGTCCCGGCGCTGGTGTCGGACCCACTCCCCGGCGGCCACCACCAGGACCGGCACCCGGCCCAGGTCCCGCCCCAGGACCACCGTCTCCAGCCGGTAGACCCCCCGCTCCCCGGTGACCTCCACCGTCACTTGGTCGCCCGCTTTCAGCCGGACGGGCACCAGTTGACGCATCGGGTAGGCCAGGACCAGCCGGTCGGGCCGGATATCCTCGACCCGGGAGGGGTAGGGCTGGCCTTCGCCCGGGACGAAAATTTTCGCCGGCATACCCACCCGAACGGACGTCATCCCTCTAACTCCACGGTGGCGCGGACCTCCAGCTGGTAGCCCGGGGCAACCTCGGCATACGAAAGGAGCACCAGCCCCGGCAGAGGCCGCTCGGTAAGCCTTCGCAGGGGTAGCCTGAGCTTGGGCGGGCAGAAGAGGATGGGCCGGTAGCCTTCGGCCGCCAGGCCCTCCATGGCCGAGGCCAGGCGGGAAAGCAGCCGCTGGGCGACCTCCGGGGCCAGGGCCAGGACGGTGCCGGCTTCGGTGGCGGCCAGGCTGTTTAAGAGCAGGTTCTGGGCATTGGGCCCGAGGGCGAACCCGATAAGCCGGTTTTCGGCCTCGGCGTAAAGCTGGCAGATGGCCCGGGCCAGGCCCTGCCGGGCGGCCTCGGTAAGCTGGTCCGGGTCCCGGGTTGTCCGCAGGAAGGGGGATATGCTTTCCAGGATGGTTACCAGGTCCCGGATGGGCACCCGCTCCCGGAGGAGGCTCTGGAGCACCCGCTGAAGCTCCCCGAGGGTTAGCTGGTCGGGGATGACCTCCTCCACCAGGGCCGGATACTGGGTTTTGAGCTGGTCCACCAGCTGGCGGACCTCCTGGCGGGTAAGGAGCTCGGCGGCGAAGGTGCGGACCGTCTCCGAAAGGTGGGTGACGATAACCCCGACGGGGTCCACCACGGTGTAGCCTAAAAGCTCGGCCTGGTCCCGCCAGCCCGGTTCGACCCACCGGGCTGGCAGGCCGAAGGCCGGCTCTTTCGTGTCCTCCCCCGGGATTTCGGGGGGCGAGGCCGCCCCGTGGAGGACCAGGTACATGTTGGGCCGGACCTCCCCAGTGGCCACCGTCACCCCCCGCAGTTTGACCCGGTACTGGTGGGCCTTAAGCTCCAGGTTGTCCCGGACCCGGACGGTGGGAATGACGAACCCCAGCTCCTGGGCGACCTGGCGGCGGAGCAGGCCGACCCGCTGGACCAGGGACCCCCCGGGCCCACCCCCCTCCACCAGGGGGATGAGGCCGTAGCCCACCTCCAGCTCCAAGGGGTCGGGCTGGACGGTCTTAAGGACGGCCGCAACCTCGTCCCCTTCCGGCCGGGGCGATGAAAGGGCCTGGGGGGACGGTGCGCCGCCCAAGCCCCAGGCCCGATGGACGGCGAAGGCCAGGGCCCCCAACCCCCCGCCGATGGCCAGGAAGGGCAGGGTGGGCATTCCGGGGATGAGGGCCAGGCCCCCCAGCAGGCCGGCGGCCAGGCCCAGGGGCTTGGGTCCGGCCAGGACCTGCCGGGCCATCTCCTGGCCCAGGCTTGCTTCCGAGGCCGCCCGGGTTACGATGATGCCGGTGGCGGTGGAGATTAAGAGGGCCGGAATCTGCGAGACCAGCCCGTCGCCGACGGTGAGCACGGTGTAGGTCTGGAGGGCCCGGTCGATGGGGAGCCCCCGCTGGAGCACCCCGATGACGATGCCCCCAACGATGTTGATGAGGATGATTATCACCCCGGCGACGGCGTCGCCCTTTACGAACTTGCTGGCCCCGTCCATCGCCCCGTAGAAGTCGGCCTCCAGCTCGATGAGGCGGCGGCGCCGGCGGGCCTCGGCCTCGTCGATGATGCCGGCGTTAAGGTCGGCGTCGATGGCCATCTGCTTACCGGGCATCGCATCCAGGGTGAAGCGGGCGGCCACCTCAGCCACCCGTCCGGCCCCGTTGGTTATGACCACAAACTGGATGACCACCAGGATGAGGAAGATAACCACCCCGATGACGTAGTTGCCCCCGATGACGAAGTGGCCGAAGGCGTCGATAACCTTGCCAGCATAGCCGTGAAGGAGGACCTGGCGGGTGGCTGAAACGTTAAGGCCCAGGCGGAAGAGGGTGGCCACCAAAAGGAGGGATGGGAAGACCGAAAACTGCAGGGGCTCCCGGATGTACATGGCGACCAGCAGGACCGTAAGGGCCAGGCCGATATTTACGGATATAAGGATGTCCAGCAGGGTTGGGGGCAGGGGCAGGACCATCATCCCGACCACGACCACCACCGCCACCGCCAGGTAGATGTCGCCCCCGGCCAGCAGGCCCGGGCGCCGTTCGGCCGAACCGGTGTTAGCCGCCATGGGTTCGCCTTAGCTCCCGGAGCCGGTAAATGTAAGCTAAAAGCTCGGCCACCGCCTGGTAGAGGGCAGGGGGTATCTCCATGCCCACCTCCACCGCCCGGTAAAGGGCCTGGGCCAGGGGCGGGTTCGAAACGACGGGCACCCCGGCCTGCCGGGCCAGGGTCCGGATGCGCTCGGCCACCAGGCCCCGCCCCTTGGCCACCACCCGGGGGGCGCCCATGGTCTTCGGGTCGTAGCCGAGGGCCACGGCCAGGTGGGTGGGGTTGGTCACCACCACGTCGGCCTTCGGGACGGCGGCCATCATGTTCCGAAAGGCGAGCTGGCGGTGCCGCCGGCGCAGCTGAAGGCGGATGGTCGGGTCGCCCTCGGTCTGGCGCAGTTCTTCCTTTAGTTCGCTCCGGGTCATGCGCAGGTCCCGCTCGTGGCGCCAGAGCCGGTAGGCGTAGTCCAGCAGGCCCAGCACCCCCAGGCCGATAAGCCCCCGGAAGAAGAGGTCGGAGGCGACGGCCCACAGCCCGCCCAGGCCTCCTTCCAGCGGCCCGGCCGACCAGAAGGCCAGTTCAAAGAGCCTGGGGGCCAGGGTGAAGTAGACCACCAGGCCGACCGCCCCGGCCTTGAAAGCCGAACGGGCAAGCTCCACCAGTCCCCGGCGGGAGGCCAGCCGCCGAAGGCCGGCGATGGGGTCGAGGCGGCCCAGGTCTGGCCGCAACGGATAAAAACTGAAGGCCCCGCCCGTCTGGAGCAGGCCCACCCCGACCCCTGCCCCCCCAGCCGCCAGCACCGGCGGGGCCGCCAGGAGCAGTCCCTGCCCCAGCTGATTTCCCAGCAGGCCCCAGAGGGCCTCGGGTTCGGCCGGGGGCCGGCCGATGCCGGCGGCCAGCAGGCCCTCAAAGCCCCGCAGGAGGCCGACCCCGCCCCAGTAGAGGGCAAGGCCGCCTGCGGCCAGCCCGGCCACGCCCACCAGGTCCGTGCTCAGCGCAACCATGCCCCGCCGGTGGGCCTCCTGACGGCGGCGCTGGGTCGGGGGGGCAACCTTCTCCTCGGCCATCAGGACGGCCCCCGCCAGAAATAATCGGCAGCTTCAATGATTCCGTTAAGGACCGCCGGTACCTGTCCGAAGACCAGGGGGGCGCTGACCGCAATTAAAGCCAGGCCCAGGCCCACCTTGAGGGGGAAGCCGACGCCCAGCAGGTTAAGTTGCGGGGCGGTCCGGACCAGGATTCCCAGGGCCAGGTCCACCACCAGCAACCCCCCGACCACCGGCAGGGCCAACCGCAGGGCCAGCCCCACAACCCCGGTGAGCACCTGGGCCAGCCGGATGGGGCTCGGCTCCCCCAGCGGGTCGGCGCCGGGCGGGATGAGGCGGAGCCACTGGGCCAGGGCGATGACGGCCTGGTGGTGGGCGTTGGTGGCCAGAATTACCGCCCCGGCCGCCAGGGCGTAGAGCTGCTCCAGGGGGTTGACCACCTCCCCGGACTGGTCGATGGTCTGGATGAGGGTATAACCCGCCTGAAACCCCACCAGGCTGGCCGCCTGCCGGTAAACGCCCAGCCCGAAGCCCAGAAGCCAGCCCATCGTAAGGCCCAGGAAGACCTCCCGGGCCAGGGCGACCACAAAACCCGGCAGGTTGGCCGGGGCGGGGACCGCCGGAACCAGGGGCAGGACGGCCAGGCCCAGGATGAGGCCGAACCAGACCCGGGCCGCAAGGCCCAGGCGGCCGAAGCCGGGAACCGGCATCACCGCCAGCAGGGCCGACAGGCGGGCTCCGGCCAGGAACCAGCGGGTGACGGCTTCGGGGTCGGCGGGCACCTTCAGGGACCTCCCCGGCCGATCTGGGGCAGGAGGCCGTAAAGGTTAAGGGTGAAGGCTACCAGACTGCTCAGCAGCCAGGGGCCGAAAAGGCCCAGGGCGGCAAAAACGGCCAAAAGCTTGGGAATAAAGGCCAGGGTAAACTCGTTGACCTGGGTGGCCGCCTGCAGAATCCCGATTACCAGGCCGGCGGCCAGGGCCACCAGCAGGATGGGCCCGGCCATGTAGAGGACCTGGCCGAGCATCCTGGCCACTACCTCGATGGCGAGCTGCTCCGACAACTTCGGCTCCTTTTAAACAAAGCTCTGGACCACGGACCGGACCACCAGGGTCCAGCCGTCCACCAGCACAAAGAGGAGGATTTTAAAGGGCAAAGAGACGATGACGGGCGGCATCATCATCATGCCCATCGCCATCAGAACGCTGGAGACCACCAGGTCGATGACCAGGAAGGGCACCAGGATGACAAAACCCATCTGGAAGGCGGTCCTCAGCTCGCTTAAGATAAAGGCCGGGGCGACCACGTGGAGGGGGAGGGCCGCCGGGTCGGCCGGCAGTTGGAGGCGGGCAAGCTCGACGAAGAGGGCCAGGTCCCTTTCGTTGGTCTGCCGGAGCATGAAGGCCTTAACGGGGACCTCGGCCCGGGCCCAGGCCTCCTCGGCTCCCACTTCCCCCCGCAGGTAGGGCTGGAGGGCGTCCCGGTTGAGTCGGTCCCAAGTGGGGGCCATGGTGAAGACCGTCAGAAAGAGGGCCAGGCCGATGAGGACCTGATTGGGGGGAAGCTGGGGCAGGCCGAGGCCGCTCCGGAGAAAACCTAAGACGATGATGATTCGGGTAAAGGAGGTGGTCATCATCAGGGCGGCCGGCAGGAAGGAAAGGAGGGTAAGGAGACCGACAACCTCCAGGACCACGGCGGCCTGACCCGTCGTCCCTTGGGGTCCGGCAACCTCAACCCGGAGGGCCGAAGGGCTCCCGGCCGCCGAACAGCCGGCCAGGACCGGGACCAGCAGGAGGACCATCCCCCGCCAAAGGCGGGACTTAGATATAACCGCTCGGCTTCTCACCTTCCGGGCAGATCCTAACGCCCGGCCAAACGCTCCTGGTAGGGACTAAAGGCCGGCCCCGGAAGGCCAAAATTCCTGCCCAACCGGCTACGCCTAAGCCCGGACCAGGGGCAGGGACACCAGGAGCCGGGTGCCCTCCCCCGGCCGGGAGCTTATCCGCATCCGCCCGCCCCGGGCCCTTATGGC
>DAOUCL010000068.1:0-2062 GCA_034432015.1 Dehalococcoidia bacterium | reverse complement strand
CAGGCGCCTTTCCCGGCGACGGCCCAGAACGTCTCCCCCAGCAGGGGTGCGTAGACGACCCCGACCAGGGGCGTTTCCCGGTAGGCGTAGGCGATGCTCACCGCAAAGAGGGGGTATGCGTGAATATAGTTCGTCGTGCCGTCCAAGGGGTCGATAATCCAGAGGTGGTCTTCGGAGGGCCCACCGGCGGTCCCTTCTTCGGCCAGCAGGCCGTGGTCGGGGAAGGCGGCCCGGATGACCTCGGATACCACCTGCTCCGACCGGCGGTCAGCCTCGGTCACCAGGTCGTTTTCCCCCTTGGCCTCCACCCGGCGCAGGCGGCCCAGCCGGGCCCGGAGCACCCGGCCGGCCCGGCGGGCGGCCGCCAGGGCCACCGTCAGGACTCGGTCCGTATCGGGCTGGTCAATTCGGTTTGACATCGGCCGACCCCCTACGTTAGGGTAAAACAAAGATGGTTTGCCCACGGGCGTTAGGGCTGGTCGCCGTCATCGCCGCCCTAATTTTTACCCAACTGGCCCCCGGTCCGGCGGCCGCCCAGGGACCAACTCCGACCCCCACCCCGACCCGTTCGCCGACGCCGGGCATAACCGTAATCCGCCACCGTACCCCAACCCCGCCGCCTTCTCCAAGCCCAACCCCTACCCCCGCCGTAACCCCAGCCCCAATGGTCCGGCCGCCCACAATCGAACCGACCCCTGGGTCCAGCCCCTCGGCCGGCCGCCTTGCGCCCCCGGGCTATACGTCCCGCCTTTCCCGGGGCGGCTTCAACCTCGCCGAAGCCGTTGCCGGCCTTAAGGCCCGGCTCCGGCCGGACCAGCCCGGACGGGTTCTGGCCGTGCCCCTGCGCAGCCAGCTGGACGGCACCGTTTACGCCGAAGCCAACTGCGGCCCGGCCAGCCTGGCTATGGTCCTCGAGGCTTACGGCCTTAATCTGCCGACCCAGGAGCTTCGGGCCCTGGCGAACCGCCTCCAAAGCACATCCGGACCCGACGTCGGCGTCTGGCCGGAGGTCCTGGCCCAGATTGCTTCCCGGTACGGCCTGCAGGTCTTCGGTCTGGACCGGCAGTGGACGCCGGCTGACATCCGGGCCGCCATCGGCCGTAACGAGCCGGTGGTTACGGTTGTCAAATACCGGGACCTGCCCACCAACGCCGAGTCCATCGCCACCACCGAACATTACGTCGTGATAATCGGCTACCAGGGCGACAGATTTTTCTACAACGACCCGGCCTTTTCCGACGAGGCCGGATTCGGCCGGCCAATTACCGAGGCCGAGCTCCGGCGGGCGTGGGCCGGCACGGCCCGCCCCGGGTCCGCCTTTGCCTTCAGGCCGGGCCCGGGCATGCAACCCATTCCCGAGCTCTTTCCGGCGGCCGCACCCCCAACGCCGGAGCCTACCCCCGAACCGGCGGGGCCGGTCCAAGGGCCTCTGCCCGTCCCGACCGAACCTGAGTCCCGCCCGGTCTCCGCCGCGACCAAGGTCCCACCGGACGCAGGGGGGACGAACTCTTGGCCTGGATACCTGCTGGCGGCCCAACTGGGCATCCTGTACGGGGCGGGCGTATTCTGGCTAGGCCGGAAGCTCAGCCGGCGAAACCGGTAAGAAGCCCGAACTTCACGTAAGGTTCTGCTCCTCTGCTTCCAGGTCGGGCTCGACCGTCTCCTCCTCTTCGATGGGGAGCTCTTCCTCCTCAAGGATTTCGGGCTCTTCGACAATGCCGGCGATGCCCGGCGCGGCCTCAGCAAGCTCTTCCTCCTCAAAGAAGAACTCCTCTTCTTCCTCCTCCTGGTCAACCCGCACCAGGCCCTCCCGGGTGTAGGGCCGAACGGCCTCCGGCTCGCGGGTGGGGAACGATACTTTGCCCGCCTGGCTCGGATGCTGGTAAACCTCCCGAATGATCACCCGAACGTTGCCATCGGAAAGGCTCTGAATGGCGGCCACATACCGGTTGCCGCCCCGGATCAGGCTGGCAAGCCGCAGACCGACCTTGGGTTCGACCTGGCCGATATATTCGCCCCGCGGCGAATAGACCTCAAGGCGGTTCCCGTTAAGGCGCAGTTC
>DAOUCL010000067.1:0-3934 GCA_034432015.1 Dehalococcoidia bacterium | reverse complement strand
CTGCGCCAGGCTCGGCTAAAGGCCTTGAAAGCCAAACTCAACATAAGTCGCCTTGCGACTTATGTTGAGTTTGGGGCCATCCAGGACTTTAAATTCCTCCCACCGCCTTTGGGACAGAGGGGTTCGGATACCACATTTTGTGTTAACTGGACCGGGCCAGTACAATATGTTGGGGCCGGCTGTCCAGTGTGTCCAGCCGGTCTGAGGGGCTTTCAGTCGGATTGCAGCAGGATTGCAGCAGGCGGTGTTGTGATGTTCGGCTGTCCGTATCGGCCCCCCTGCCCGCCCCTTCTGACCGACCCGCTCCTGCTGCTTGACCCGCAGCGGCGGCCCCGGCACATCTGCGAGGAGACCTTGCGGGCCTCGACCGAAGCCTGGATCCTGGAGGCCATGCCGCCTGTGCCGACCGGGTCAGACTTTCGGGTCTGGCAGGAGCTGGAATCCTGGCTTACTGCCTGGCCCCTGCCCATCGGCCGGCAGGTGATGCATCCCCTGGTCTGGAGCCTGGCCGTCACGCCGGGGGCGGAGGCGGCGGCCCTGGCCCTCCGCTGCGACCTGGCTGGGGTCGCCGTCGACCTTTTCGGCCTGGTCCGGCCTCAGGATACGGGCTACCGGGGCGGTGGGACTGGGTCGTCGAGCCTGAAGTGGCCTGGGTCATCCGGGGCGCCGGCCCCCGCCGGACGCCGAGCGGCTGATCCGGGCGGCCCGGGCCTGGTGGGCCAGGTTTGCCGGCCAGAACCTGGGCCGGGGCCGGCCCGTGGGTACCGGGACCTTCGCCGACCGCGAGGCTTTTCTCCGGGCTCTGGCCCGGGCGATTCGGGACCTGGAGCGGGCCGGCCAGCCCGTCACCCAGGAGAACGTCGCCGACTGCCTGGTCGCCTCCTCCGACCGCACCGTCCGCCAGTGGCTGAAAGCCTTCGGCCTCAGCTGGGCCGAAGCCCTCGACCTCGCCCGAAAAATTTCCTCCGCCTAAGGCGCATTATGTGAATTCTTGACAGCAGGGGGCCTCTGCGGTCAGAAATAGGGTTGTGCTTAACCCAAAACGACCGCGGAGGCCCCGACTATGATGCCACTTTCGGACCTGTTTGTCCATGAGACTAGACATAAATCGCAGAGCGATTTATGTCTAGTCTGGTCGACGACGCTATAAAGGCCAAAATCGTATCCATCCCCAAAAGGCCGGGACCAAAGCCTGCCTGCACCGACGGAGCGCCGAAGGCGCTCCATTGCCCTGGTCCGGCACATCCTGGCTCGGCCCGGCGAAGCCGCTTTCCTGGAGGAAGTCCGCCAAAACTGGAGCCACTACTTTCCAAGATTGCCGGACCAGAGCGAGTTTAACCGGAGGGTCCGCTGGCTCTGGGGCGCTTTCGAGCAACTGAGGGCACACCTGGTAAACAGGCTGCCTGAAGATACCTGGCAGCAGGTGGATACCACCGCGCTGCCCATCAAGAGCCGCCTTCGGCGGCCGGCCGGCGCGCAGCGCCCGCAAGGGCCGGGGAACCTGGTGGCAGGCTTCGGCTGGGACGCTGCCCATGGCGAGGGGTTGGCCCTGCGCACCGACCTTGGGCGGCGTCTGGTAAGGGGCTGGGGGATTGTCCCTGCCGCCGTGGACGAGCGGCAGGTGGCCGATGAGCTGCTCGAGGGGGCAAGGGCAGCGCCTCTGGGGCTGCTGCTGGACCGGGGCTTTCGAGGTCATCACTGGAAACTTGACATAAGCAGTGCTTATGTCAAGTTTGGCCGAGGCTGGGATAGCAGTGGAAACTGGACATAAGCTGAAAACAGCTTATGTCCAGTTTGGTCGGCAGGAAAGGCGCAGCCTGTCCCGGGATGTGCTGCGGCCCATAGCCCGATTTCGCAATCGGATTGAGACGACGACGGCTGAGCTTACGGAGCAGCTAGGCCTTGCTCGACACGGCTCGAACTGGACATAAACCGCAAAACGGTTTATGTCCAGTTCGGGGGCTGCTTACCCGGACTGCGGCTGCGATCCTGGCCCATACCCTGCGCCTGCTCCAGCTTGTCTAATTCACATAATGCGCCTAAGGCACACCTTCGCCACCAGGCTTTTAAGGGAGGCGGGGGCGGACCTGGTCCAGGTGGCCGCCCTCCTGGGCCACGAGGATATCGCCACCACGGCCAGGTACACAAAGCCCTCGGCCGAGGAGCTGGAGGCGGCCTTAGAAAGGCTCTGAGAGGCCCCCGGACCGGGTTTGTGGGGGCCAGGTTTTGCTTTCACGGAACCCGGCTGCCGTTCCGGGCGCCGGCCGCCCGGTCCGGCCGGGATGCGGCCGGCGGACCGGGGCTTAAGCGCCCGACCGGGCCGTCCGCACCGGCCGTCTCCCGGGGGCGGCCGCCCGGACCGGGGGGACCGGCCCCTTCTTAAGGCGATGCCGAAACCGGTCTGGGAACGCTTGCTGCGCCGGCGTGCAGCCCCACGCCGACCGTTAAGGGCTGCCCGGCCGCCGGGCGGGCCGGTGTCGGCCACGAGCCCAGGGCCACCCGGAGTTCCCGCCGCCGGCCACTGGCAAGCCCAGGTTGCGCGCCCGGACGGCGCGTGGGGTCCAGGGCCGGGGGCGGCCGAAGACCGGAGGCGTCCCACTGCCTCCGGGACAGACCCGGCGTCTGCTCGAGCGTGTGCGCCTCAACGGAGACCCTCGCGCTTTTCCTCCTCGTAAAGCCGCTCCAGCACGAACTCCTTGAGCAGGGTCTGATAGGCCTTTCCCTTCCTGCGGGCCAGCGCCTTGAGCCGCGCCTCCAGGTCCCGGGAAAGCCGTAGCGAAATCAGCCGCGAGCTCTCCCGCACCGGCGGGAGCTCCGAGTCCGGCACCGGGCCCGCCCGCTCCAGGTACTCGGCCGTGACTTCATGGGTGTCCCAGAATGCGCGCGCTTCGGCCTCGGTTTTAAGCTCCGGGACCTCAGCCGGGTCCCTTAAGGGTATGAACTTGGGCCGCTTCATCGGCGATACCTCCGGTAGGCTCTTTTCTCCCCGGGCGTAGCGTCTCTGGCCGTTATCACCCGCCAGGCGCTGCCCCTCCGCTCCAGGATGACCACCAGAATTCGTCCCACGGCCGTGCGGCCGATAACGCCTACACGGCCGCTGTGCGCCGGAAAAGGGGCACGCCTGGGGTCGGTCGCCGCCTCTTCAGCTTCCTCAGGCTCCACCCCGTGGCGGGCGATGTGCTCGACATTGGCTTGGTCCCAAACGAACTCCACGGCGGACTGTGCCAGATCAAGTATACATGTTTGTATTTACATCTTGATAATGTTATCGGGTTGGTCTTTAAGTGATGGTCCGGGTTTCCCCGGCCCAGCCCTGCGCAGGACCGCCCTGACCCCCACCGCGTCCGCCTCGATGCCGGGGGCATAGGCCGAAGACCCGATGCGAGGCCCTGGCGCATCGGCGCCGACCCGGCCGGAAAGGCCATCTGCCTGCGCTCCGCCGGGCCTTTGCCGCCCGGCTTTCAAGGGAGGCCGGGGTCGACCTGGTGGCCGTGGCGGCCCTCCTGGGCCACGAGGATATCGCCACCACGGCCAGGTACACGAAGCCCTCGGCCGAGGAGCTGGAGGCGGCCTTAGAAAGGCTCTGAAAGGCCCCCCGAAACCGGGTTTGTAAGGGCAAGGTCTTTGCTTCACAAACCGGGGAGGGGTCGGCTCCCGGCCCTCAGGGCGCCCCGCCGGCCGTTTGCCCGGCAAGTTCCCGTGCAATCCCGGACGATGCCGCTGGCAATCCAGGACCAGGCGCCGCTGCCGTTGTCGTCCGGGGTACAGTGGAACAGGCAGCCGGGTATGGGTTTGCTGAGGGCGTTAAGGGCCGCTAAGACGTTTGATGTGTAATTCTGGGGCAAACAGCAAGGGAAGGAGCCAAGGTCTATAATGGCACGAGGTGCCGGATGGACCTCGACTCCTTCCTGGTCACGCTGTTGACATAAGGCGT
>DAOUCL010000066.1:0-1709 GCA_034432015.1 Dehalococcoidia bacterium | reverse complement strand
CCCTTGTGGTCGTGGCCACATGTTGAATCCGCACACCAGCTGGAAGGAGAGTGTCTGGCGGGAAACAGGCAAGGTTTGCGATGACGCGCTCGTAGGATTCAAAGCGCTCGGGGTGAGAGCGCAGAAGATGACAGATTGCGTGGTAAAGGACCCCCGCCAGGCCGTCCACCGGTAAATCGGCCACAGCCGGGTCATAATAAAGCCGCCACCACCGGTCCACGGCCATGGACCCAAGCCCTGGCCGCTCGACCGGAACGGCGGCCCAGAGGGCGGTGGCCAGGTAAGGCCGCTCCTTGACGAGCTTTAGCCGGGCCGCCTGAAGCCTTTCGGGCATCATAGGAGTCCGGCCTCCTTAAGGAGGGGGATAAACACCTTAATTTCCGGCGGCATGGGCAGGTCCGGCACCCTGCCCTTGGCCTGGGCCAGGCTTCGCACCGCGGCCGCCGCAATATCCTTGGCCCCCTGCTCGGCAGCCCGGCCCATTACCTTCCAGGCGGCCAGCCACCGCTCCCGGTCGAGACGGGAGACGGCGGCCGCCGCCACAGCGGCCAGGACGGCATACGCCTGGTCGCCGCGGCGGGGAAGCTTAAAGGAGGCCGGGTTGGCCAGGATTTCCTCCGGGTCGGGAAGGTCCAGCTCCCGGACCCAGGTGCTGAACTCCAGCCCGGCGGCCTCCCCCACGGCCCCGGCCACCAGGGCGGCGGCGTCCTCGGCCTCCCCCCCGTCCTGGAGGACGGCCGCCAGGCCCCGGCTGGCGTTGTCCCAGGATCGGGGGCTGGGCCAGGCCCGGCCCTGCTCCTCCAGGCTCTTGGGGAGTTGAAGCAAAAGATGGGGCCGGCTCCTGATAAAGCCAGCCACCAGGGCCCGGGCCCTGGCCCAGACGGCCGGGTCGAGACCCGGAACGGCCGGTGGGTCCCCCCAGTAGTGGGGGAACTCGGCCGCCCACTCCCCGGCATCCACGTGCCATTGGAGGTGAATAAACCGGTTAGCCAGGGGCGGGGAAAGGTCCCACCCGCCGGCGGCCATATCCGGCGGGTTTGCGGCCGCCACGATGGTCACCGCCGGGGGCAAGGCCAGGTCCCCAACTACCCGGTCCAGGACGACCCGCAGCAAAGCCGCCTGGACGGCCGGGGCCGCCGTGGAGATCTCATCCAGGAAAAGGATGCCCTTGCCGGCGGCGGCCAGCCGCCTGGCCCAGGCCGGCGGGGCGAACCGGACCTCCCCGTCGTAGACGATGGGGAGGCCGGCAAAATCCGTCGGCTCCCGGATGGAGGCGATGACCACCTCCACCGGGAGGCCCAGTCGGCGGCCCAGGGCCAGGATGGCCGCCGTCTTACCCACCCCGGGGGGTCCCCAGATGAGGACGGGGACCCCGGACGCGATGGCACGGCTAAGGTCGTTTTTCAATTTGACCCTCCTCCCCGCCCCCTCCCTGGGCGGCGTCGCAGACTTTTAATAAGCCGGACAGGCCCGAACCCCTCCCCATCAGCAAACCGTTCGGGCCGCGGCCCTCGGCCAAGGCCCGGGTACAGGCCGGTCGGTTCCGGGCCCCCAAAGACGCCGGGGATAGTGAGGCCCCCGGCTTCGTCGGCCCTTTTTTCATACTCGCCCCGGCAAAACCCCGGCCGCCCACCGGGGTCAGAAGAAGCCACCCCATCGGTCGAGACATAGGCGTCCCAGGCCGATGGCCTTTCAAACTCCTCCGGTTC
>DAOUCL010000065.1:0-5403 GCA_034432015.1 Dehalococcoidia bacterium | reverse complement strand
CGGTCGAAGGGCATCCCGGACCTCCTGGGCTGGTAGCGTTTTCAAGACTAGTCTAAGGGGTCCGGGATGCCCTTTCTAGCTCCCTAAATTCGGCCCAAACCCCAAAGTGTCCCCAAATCAGAGCCGGGGCCGGCCTTGCTTCGGGGCAACTTTTCGTTTAAAATAAACTTTGGACCCGGAGCCTGAACGGTTTACCGGGCGGCACCCGGAGGGGTGGCCGAGCGGCTAAGGCAGCGGTCTGTAAAACCGCCGGGCGGGAGCCCTTCGCAGGTTCGAGTCCTGCCCCCTCCACCATCCCCTCTATATCTACCCGGGGCTATTAGCACCCCCGCGTATTACGGGCCGTCTTAGGCCCGTTGCCTGTAATTATCAGGGTGGTCAAGGCGGCCCAACCCAGGACCCGGCCCCGCCGGCCGATAAAGTCTAAAAGAAGGGGCCGAACCTTCGGGGGTTCTTAAGGCCGAAATCACCGTCAGGCCGAGGCAAACCGGGCCCCCAACCCAGGCCATCACCGCCAGCAGGGGGATACCCACCACATCCGCCCCTATTTTACCCGGTGCGGGAGCACCCGCCAAACCTCAGCCGATAAACGGCGCTTTCCCCACGAACTCCCCCGTCTCGAGCTGTTTTAACATAAAATCCGCCACATCACCGGCCGTCACACGCTGGCCAGGCGGTCGGTCGAGCCTCACCTTGTAGCTTCCGGTGGGCGGTCCGGGCACTACCAACGGGGGCCGGACGGCCACCCATTCGATTTCCGGGTAGGCCCGCAAAAGTTCCAGCTCCCGCACCTTGGCCCGGTAAATATGGCGGGCAAATTTCCGGACAAGCCAGCCCGCAACCTTATCACGCAGGCCCTTGCGGTCGCCGGGCAGGTCCACGGCCGCACCCAGGACGGTGACCAGCCGCCGGACCCCGGCCCGGCTCATGGCTTCCAGGATATTGCGGACCGCCGCGACGTGGCCTTCCTCGTCCGCGGGGGTATTACGGCGGGGACCCAGGGCGCACACCACGGCGTCGGCGTCTCGGACCGTTTCTAATACCCGGTCGAAATCCCGGGCATCGCCGGCGACGACCCGAAGCCGCCCGGGCTCGGGCCCCAGGCGGGCCGGGTCCCGGACCAGGGCCACAACTTCGTGCCCGGCATTAAGGGCCTGTGCCACTACGTGGCGTCCAATTCGACCGGTTGCCCCGAAAACCGCCAGTCTCATCGGTTAAGTTGCGCGGGCCACAGGCCCTGGGCTATGATAGCTTCCGGACCGCTAAGTTTGCCGTCGGAGTGTAGTATATCATGTACCGCATCGGCGTCGACATCGGCGGAACCTTCACCGACCTGGTCCTCTTGGACGATTCGGCCGGGGAGTGGCAGGTCGCCAAAACCCTTACAACCCCCGCCGCCCCGGAGGCGGCGGTGGCCGCCGGCCTGGCGGAGCTCCTCGGCGGCTCCGGCCTCAGGCCGAACCAGGTGCAGCGCCTTATCCACGGCACCACCCTCGTGACCAACGCCATCATCGAGCGCAAGGGCGCCCCCACCGGCCTGATAACCACCGATGGGTTCCGGGACGTGCTGGAGATCGGCCGGGAGCACCGCTACGATATGTACGATATCTTCATTGAGCTTCCCAGGCCCCTGGTGCCCCGGCACCTCCGCCTCGGGGTCCGGGAGCGCATCCTGGACGACGGCTCGGTCCTCGTTCCCCTTGACGAAGCCGGGGTCCGGGCGGCTGTCCGGCAACTGGCGGCCGCCGGCGTAAAGGCTGTGGCCGTCTGCTTTCTGCACAGTTATGCCAACCCCGCCCACGAGCGGCGGGCGGCCGAGATTATCAAAACCGAAGCCGCCCACCTGTGGGTTTCCCTCTCCTCGGAGGTGGCCCCGGAGATCCGCGAATACGACCGGTTTTCCACCACGGTGGCCAACGTCTACGTTCGGCCGCTGGTGGACCGCTACCTGGAGACCCTGGTGATGCGGGTCCGGGAGCTGGGCCTCGGCTGCGAGGTGCTCATTATGCTCTCGGGGGGCGGGGTGGGCACCGTGGAGACGGCCCGGCGGTTTCCCATCCGCCTGGTGGAATCCGGACCGGCCGCCGGGGCCCTCGCCGCCGCCTTCCTCGCCGGGGAGGCCGGCTTCCCCGATGTTTTGGCCTTCGACATGGGCGGAACCACCGCCAAGGCCTGCCTGATCGAGAACGGCCAGCCCCTGACCTCCCCGGAGTTCGAGGTGGCCCGAGCCTACCGCTTTAAGAAGGGGAGCGGCCTGCCCATCAAGGTTAACGTTATTGAGCTTATCGAAATCGGGGCGGGGGGTGGCTCCATCGCCTGGGTGGATTCCCTGGGCCTGTTGAAGGTCGGGCCGGAGTCGGCCGGGGCCGAGCCGGGTCCAGCCTGCTACGGCCGGGGCGGGGCCGAGCCCACCGTCACCGACGCCGACCTGATCCTCGGCTACCTGGACCCCAACTATTTCCTCGGCGGCCGGATGCGCCTCGACCGGGCCGCGGCCGAGGCCGCCGTCGGCCGTCTCGCCCAAAGGCTGGGCCTCTCCCTGGCGGAGGCGGCCTGGGGGATCCACGAGGTGGTGACCGAGAACATGGCGGCCGCCGCCCGGGTCCATGCCATCGAACGGGGAAAGGACATCCGGAAGTTTCCCCTCTTCGCCTTCGGGGGCGCCGGCCCGGTCCACGTCTACCGGCTGGCCCAGAAGCTGGGCCTCGAAAAATTCATCTGCCCGCCCGGGGCCGGGGCTACCTCGGCCCTGGGGCTCCTGGTGGCCCCCCTCGCCTTCGACTTTGTTCGGAGCTACTACGGCCGCCTGGATGCCATCGACTGGGCCGTGGTTAACCGGCTCCTGGCCGAGATGGAGGCCGAAGGCCGGGACCTGCTGGGCCGGGCGGGGGTCCGGCCCGAAGATATAACCGTGGTCCGGACGGCCGACCTCCGCTACGCCGGCCAGGGCCACGAGGTGAACGTTTCCCTCCCCGATGGGGAGCTCAGCAGGGCCTCGGCCGGGGAGATTCTGCGCCGGTTCGTGGCCGAATACCGGCGGCTTTACCACCGGGCGGGCCCCGAAGTCCCGGTGGAGGCCGTCACCTGGCGGGTGAAAGTTTCGGGGCCGAAGCCCCCGATCGCCCCCCGCCGGGCCGGGCAGCATCCCGGCCGGCCCGGGGACGCCCTCAAAGGTTACCGGCCGGCCTACTTTGCCGAATACGGGGATTTCCGGCCGACCCCCGTCTACGACCGCTACGCCCTCGGCCCCGGGACGGTGCTTGAGGGCCCGGCCATCATCGAGGAGCGGGAATCCACGGTAGCGCTGGGGCCCAGGGCCGTCGTCCGGGTGGACGACCGGCTCAACCTGGTGGGGGAGCTGGTCTGACGGCGGCTGATATAATCTGTCGGGTGGTGGCACATGCACGAGGGTTCAGGGCGCGGTTTGCCCGAGCTGAAAGCGGCCGGTACCGTCGCCGACAGAATTGAGGAGCTTCGCCGGCTCCGGGAGCAGGCCAAGCTGGGCGGCGGCCCGAAGCGGATCGAACAGCAGCACGCCCGGGGCAAGCTTACCGCCCGGGAGCGCATCGACCTGCTCTTGGATGACGGCAGCTTTCAAGAGCTGGGGATGTTCGTGGTCCACCGGGCCACCGATTTTGGCCTCGACAAGGAGAAATACCTGGGGGACGGGGTCGTCACCGGCTACGGCCGCATCGACGGCCGGCTGGTTTACGTCTTCGCCCAGGATTTCACCGTCTTCGGCGGCTCCCTCTCGGAAACCCACGCCCAGAAGATCTGCAACATTATGGACCTGGCCATGAAGAACGGGGCCCCGGTCATCGGCCTCAACGACTCCGGCGGCGCCCGGATTCAGGAGGGGGTTGCCAGCCTGGCTGGCTACGCCGAAATCTTCCTCCGGAACGTCCTGGCCTCCGGGGTGGTCCCGCAGATTTCGGCGATCATGGGCCCCTGCGCCGGGGGTGCGGTCTACTCCCCGGCCCTGACGGACTTTATCATCATGGTCAAAAATACCAGCTACATGTTCGTCACCGGCCCCAACGTGGTGAAGGCGGTCACCCACGAGGATGTCACCTTCGAGGAGCTGGGCGGGGCGATGGTCCACAACGCCATAAGCGGGGTGGCCCATTTTGCGGCCGAGAACGAGGTGGAGTGTCTGCAGCTCATCCGCAAACTGCTAAGCTACGTCCCCTCGAATAACATGGAGGACCCGCCCGCCGTGCCCCCGACGGACGACCCGAACCGGATGGACGACGAGCTCAACTCCATCGTCCCCGATTCCCCGACCAAGTCCTACAACATGAAAGAGGTCATCCGGCGAGTGGTGGACCACGGCGAGTTTCTGGAGGTCCACGAGCACTGGGCCCAGAACATCATCTGCGGGTTCGCCCGCCTCAACGGCCGGCCCGTAGGCATCGTGGCCCAGCAGCCCTCGGTGCTCGCCGGGGTGTTGGACATCAACGCCTCGGTGAAGGCGGCCCGGTTTGTGCGCTTCTGCGACTGCTTTAATATCCCCATCGTCACCTTCGTGGACGTCCCCGGCTTCCTGCCCGGGGTGAGTCAGGAGCACGGGGGCATCATCCGGCACGGGGCCAAGCTCCTTTACGCCTACTGCGAGGCCACCGTGCCGAAGGTCACGGTGATTACCCGGAAGGCCTACGGCGGGGCCTACGACGTGATGAGTAGCAAGCATATCCGGGGGGACATAAACTACGCCTGGCCCACGGCCGAAATCGCCGTGATGGGCCCGGACGGGGCGGTTAACATCATCTTCCGGGACGAGATCGCCAATTCCCCCGACCCCGAGGCCGCCCGGGCCCGGCTGGTGGAGGAGTACGTGGCCAAGTTCGCCAACCCTTACGTGGCCGCCGGGCGGGGCTACATTGACGACGTTATCGAGCCCCGGGAAACCCGCCCAAAGCTGATCGCGGCTTTGGAGATGCTCAAGAACAAGCGGGACACCAACCCGCCGAAAAAGCACGGCAACATCCCCCTATGACGGCCCTCTTTTCCCGGGTCCTGGTCGCTAACCGGGGCGAGATTGCGGTCCGGGTGATCCGGGCCTGCCGGGAGCTGGGGATTTCGCCGGTGGCCGTCTACAGTGAGGTGGACCGCCAGGCCCTGCATGTCCGCCTGGCCGACGAAGCCTACTTGCTGGGTCCGGCCCCGGCCCGGGAAAGCTATCTTAACATCAACCGGATAATCGAAATCGCCCGCCGGTCCCGAGCCGAAGCGGTCCATCCGGGCTACGGGTTTCTCTCGGAAAACCCCGAGTTTGCCGAGGCCTGCGCCCGGGCCGGCCTCGTCTTCATCGGGCCGCCCCCGGAGGCCTTGAGGGCAGCCGGTGAGAAGACGGCCGCCAAGGAGCTGGCCCGGAAGGTGGGGGTGCCCCTGGTGCCCGGCAGC
>DAOUCL010000064.1:0-9001 GCA_034432015.1 Dehalococcoidia bacterium | reverse complement strand
CGGTCGAAGGGCATCCCGGACCTCCTGGGCTGGTAGCGTTTTCAAGACTAGTCTAAGGGGTCCGGGATGCCCTTTCTAGCTCCCTAAATTCGGCCCAAACCCCAAAGTGTCCCCAAATCAGTGCCCAGGACCCTCGCCGCCCTAGTTGTTAGGCCTTACCCGCATCTGTGGCCGGGGGCATGGCCGCGCACGCATACAAGGCTAGCCATTACTTGCTAGCAACCGGAAAATGAAAAGCGCTGGGTTCCGCGCCGGGCCCTTGTTCGGCGTAATGAGCCGGCCATATAATGCTAATGATGGGCCGCCACTTTCTCGCCATACTGGACGCCCCGGTCGACCTGCCGGGTTTTTTGGTCCAGAAGGCCGCCGACTTAAAAAACCGACCGGTCGACGCGCCCCTCGCCGGCCACACCCTCGCCCTCCTCTTCGAAAAGCCTTCCCTTCGGACCCGGGTTAGCTTCGACGTGGGGATGGCCCAGCTCGGCGGCCGGGCCCTTTACCTTTCTCCCCAGGAGGTCGGCCTGGGTCAGCGGGAGCCGGTCGAGGACGTGGCCCGGGTCCTGGGCCGCTACGTCGACGCCATCGCCGCCCGGACCTTTCGCCACGAAACCGTCGCTCGGCTCGCCAGCTGGGCCGGCATTCCGGTAATAAACGCCCTTTCCGACTTCGAGCACCCCTGCCAGGCCATCGCTGACCTCCTTACAATTTACGAGCGGTTCGGGGGCTTTCGGGGCATCACCGTGGCCTACATCGGCGACGGCAATAACGTGGCCAGCAGCCTGGTGCTGGCCGCCGCCAGCGTGGGCCTTAACATCCGGCTGGCTTCGCCGCCCGGCTACGAGGTCCCGGACCAGGTCAAACAGGCGGCCCTCGGCCGAGCAAAAATTACCGGGGCGGACGTGGCCTTTTTAATTGACCCCTGGGAGGCGGTGCGGGGGGCCAACGTGGTCTACACTGACGTCTGGACCAGCATGGGACAGGAGGCCGAAGCCGAAATCCGGCGCAAGGTTTTTGCCAATTACCGGGTGACGGCCGAGCTTATGGGGGCGGCCGCCCCCGATGCCATCTTTATGCACGACCTGCCCGCCCACCGGGGCGAGGAGGTCGACCCCGATGTGATCGATGGCCCTAGGTCTGTTGTTTTTGACCAGGCCGAAAACCGACTCCACGGGCAGAAGGCGATCCTGTTGTGGGTCTTTGACCGGCTCTGATGCCACCGCTTGTTGAGGAGGTCCGGGAGGTCGCGGCCGGGGCGCTGAGCAGCTTTAGGCCGGGTAATCTCCTCGATATCTTAATCATCGCCTTTATCTTTTACTGGCTGCTCCTTCTTCTCCGGGGCACCACCGCCATGGCCGTCCTGCGGGGGGCCATCGCCCTGCTCTTAATGGCCCACATTCTCGGCAGCTTGCTCCAGCTCACAACCCTCAACTGGCTCCTGCGAAATTCCCTGCCGGCCCTGCTGGTGGCCGTGCCGGTCCTTTTCCAGCCCGAGCTCAGGCGGGCCCTGGAGCGAATCGGCCGGACCAACTTCCCTGAACTCCTCCGGGCCCACACCCCTAGGCCCCACATCGTGGACATCATCGTGGCGGCCTGCCAGCGCCTATCCGGCCGGCGGGTTGGGGCTATTATTGTGGTCGAACGGGAAACGGGTCTTGAAGACCACGCCGAGACCGGGGTCCGACTGGACGCCGCCCCCTCGGTCGAGCTTCTTCTGAGCATTTTTCAGCCGGGCTCACCCCTCCACGATGGTGCCGTAATTATGCGGGAGGACCGGGTTATCGCCGCCGGCTGCGTCTTACCCATCGCCGAGTCGGCGCCGCCCGACCTGGGTACCCGGCATCGGGCTGCCATCGGCATCACTGAGCAGACCGACGCCGTCGCCGTCGTCGTTTCCGAAGAGACTCGCCAGATTTCCTTGGCCCACAACGGCCAGCTTCACCGCAACCTGAGCCCGGAACAGCTCCGGGCGTGGCTCGTTAAACTGCTGGGCTGGGGGGACACCCGGCCGCCCATCTGGCGACCGACCCGAAAATTCGGCCACGTCTAAAGGCCCATGCTTCAGAAGGCAACCGAAAGGCTGGGTGCCCTCTTTTGGGTGGCGGGCTCCCTCGCCGCCGAAACCCTCAGGTCCATTCGGGAGAATTACCAGCTGGCCATCATCTCCCTGCTGCTGGCCCTGGTCCTCTGGTTTTTCGTCGGCAACGACCAGACCCTCTCCCGCCAGGGGACCTTCCCCGTTCAGATTCCGGTGGAGCTGGTCAATAAGCCGGCCTACTTGGAACTCTACCCGCCCGGCAGCATCGAGCCGGTCACCGTCCGGATCAGCGCCCCCGAGGACTCGTGGTCGCGCCTTCGGCCCAACAGCTTTCGGGCCGTGGCCGACCTGCGCAACGCCCGGGAGGGGGTCCAGCAGGTACCCGTTCAGGTGACGTCTTCGGACCCCAGCGTCCGGATTTTGCAGGTGATTCCGGCGGCCGTCACCGTGCGCTTGGAGCCTATGCGCCAGGAGACCTTCGCCGTCCGGGTGGAACTGGAGGGGACCCCGCCGGTGGGGTACATCAACCGCTCGCCCCGGGTTTCCCCCGAGACAGTTGCCGTGAAAGGGGCCGACCCGCTGGTCCGTCAGGTGCGGTCGGCGGTGGCCGTGGTCCGTCTTGAATCGGCCCGGTCCACCATCGTCCAGAACCTTCCGGTCAGGTTGCTGGATGCCCAGGGGAACCCGGTAAGCGGCCTTACGGTGGAACCCGAGCTGGTGACGGTGGAGGTGCCCATCGAGCAGGTTCTGGTTCAGCGGCAGGTTTCGGTCATCGCCTCCGTCACCGGCGACCCGGCCCCAGGCTACTGGGTGCAGTCCATCATGGTCGACCCGGCCATCGTGACGGTGGTCGGGACCAAGGAGGCGGTCGAGAACATAAACAACCTTCGCACTGAGCCGATTCCGGTGGACGGCCTCACCTCGACCCAGGTGCGCAACGCCCGGCTGATCCTGCCCGACGGGGTTACGGTCCTGGGTCAGCCGACCGTCAGCGTCCGGCTCGCCATCGCCCCCACCACCGGCACCCGCACCTTCCTGGTCGCCCCGTCCGTCATTAACCTGGGACCGGGACTTAAGGCCCAGGTGGACCCCTTCGAGGTCACGGTCTCCGGGCCGGTTCCAGTCCTGGCCAACACCGACCCCCAGTCGATTTCGGTCACGGTCGACGCCGCCGGCCTGGGCCCGGGCACCTTCGAGGTAGCCCCCCGGGTCGCCGTCCCCGGGGAGCTGAGGCTCGTCAGGGTCCGGCCGGAGCGGCGGACCCTGACCATTACCCGTTGAGGCCCGCGATGAGGGTCCCCGTCGCCGCCATCATCGGCCGGCCGAACGTGGGGAAGTCCACCCTCTTTAACCGAATTCTGCGTCAGCGGCTGGCCATCGTCCACGACGAACCGGGAACCACCCGGGACCGTCTTTACGCCCGGACCGAGTGGCGGGGGCGGCCCTTCTACCTGGTGGACACCGCCGGCCTCGACCCCGGGGCCGCGTCGGAGCTGGAGGCGGCCGTTCAGGCGCAGGTGCGGCGGGCGGTGGAAGAGGCGGATGTAATCATCTTCGTCGGCGATGCCAAGTCCGGCCTGACGGCCGCCGACTGGGAAGCGGCCGAGCTTCTGCGGCGCGCCGGGAAGCCGGTGGTCTTGGCCGTGAACAAGGCCGAAGGCCGACCGGAGCGGCTGGAGCTGGGCGAGTTTTACGCCCTGGGCCTCGGGGAGCCCGTCCTTATAAGCGCCCTTCACGGCATCGGCATCGATACCCTGCTGGACCGGGTCCTGGAGGTACTCCCCCCGGCCGAAGCCGAAGTTGAGCCCGAGGTCTTCGCCCGGGTGGCCATTGTCGGCCGGCCCAATGTGGGCAAGTCGATGCTCCTCAATGCCATTGTCGGCTACGAGCGGACCGCCGTAAGCGAGGTCCCCGGCACCACCCGGGATATGGTGGATACCCTAATCGAGTACGATGGCAAGCTGATTCTGCTCATTGATACGGCCGGCATTCGGCGGCGGGGTAGGGTCCAGCCCGGGGTTGAGCGGTTCAGCGTCCTTCGGGCCATCCGGGCCATTGAGCGGTGTGACGTGGCCATCCTGATGGTGGACGCCACCGAGGGGGTTACCGCTCAGGACGCCCACATTGGGGGCCTTATTGTCGACGCCTACAAAGGGGTGGTGATCGCCCTGAACAAGTGGGACCTGGTGCCCAACAAGGATACCCGGGCCTACGAGGCCCACGTCCGGTCCGAGCTGAAGTTTTTAGATTACGCCCCTATTGTCTTTATTTCGGCCAAGCTGAGGCAGGGGATCAAGGAGCTTATGGACCAGGTGATTCTGGTCCGGACCGAGCGGAAGAAGCGGATTCCGACGGCCGAGGTAAACGAATTACTGCAAGAAATCCTCTTCCGTCACCCCCCACCCCGGCGGGGGAAGCGTCAGCTCAAAATTTACTACGCCACCCAGGCCGAGACCGACCCGCCCACCTTCGTCTTCTTTTGCAACGACCCGGAGCTGGTCCACTTCTCTTACCAGAGGTACATTGAGAACCAGATCCGGCGGGCCTACGGGTTCCTCGGAAACCCCATCCGCCTTATCTTCCGGCCCCGAGCCCGGGAATCCCGGTAGGATGGGCAACCCCCGAACCGATTGGGCCGACCTCACCACCGCCCCGAACCTGCTGGTGGCCGAGCTGTGGTGCCAGCTGCTTCGGGCGGCCGGGATTCCCGCCCGGGTCCACCCGGGAGATGTGCCCCTCTTTCCGGCCCTGGGCCTTGGGGCCGCCGGAGTTCGCCTGCAGGTTCCGGCGGACCAAGTTGATGCCGCCGGGTTAATTCTGGCCAGCCTGGAGTTTTACCAGGAGTGATCAATGTCCGTTGCGTTTAAGACCTATTCCCCGATAAGAGACTCGGCCCGTATCCCCCTACCGGTAGGGGGTAACCCCGAGCCGCCTGACGGCCCGCCCGAAGGCCTGCTAGGTGATGGGCTTAAGGCCGCCTTGTCGGCACCACTCGACGTCGGCGTGGTGAAGGTCGAGGGCCCGAACCTTAAGGCCGTCCCGGAGGGCCACGGAGCCCGAATGAAAAGCCCCAACCAGCCGGGTGTTGCGGGCAAGGCGCCGCCCGGAGCCTCGAGGAGGGCCTTTCTTTCCTGCCGTCCGAGGCCGAGGGCCCCGGCGACCGCCTCCAGTTCGGCCCGGCCAGAAAGCCCACGGCGGCCACGAGTTTCGGGGGCAGGGGAGTTGCGGGCTCCGGTGGTAGACGCTCCAGAGGCTCCGGGCGAGGCCCGGCCGGCGACCGGGCCTGCCCTTGAGGGCCTGTCATACGGCGACCCGAACCGGCACCAGGGTGTCGGCCGGGCCGACGGTGAGGTTGGAAAAGCCGTACCGGCGCCGGTCCACCGGAAAATGCCAGCCGTCAACGACCAGCAGACTTCCACAGAAGAGGGGCATCAAAAAGCCCGGGTTTGCAAAGTCTGGGTCGGCATTGGCGGCCCGGGCCAGCTGGCTTCGGATGGGCTTGGCCGCCCTGGCCTTTAACAATGCTGTGCTACGGGGAATGTTCCGGTCGACGGGGGCACGGCCTTCGTCGTCCTTATCCTCGAACTGGTGCCCAACCGGGCGGCCGGGGTACTGGTGGGGTTAGTTCTGCCCCTGGTGTTTATGATTCCCGATACGGCCCGGGAGCGGCACTGGGCCCTGGCTTTTGGGCCCGGTTGCCGCTTCCCCCGAGAACTTACGGGCGGGGGCCTCCCCTGAGGGTCGCCGCAACCGTAAAGGCCTGAACCGTAACCCGGTCGCCCGGGCGGTGCTGAGGTAGCCGGCGGAGGAGGTAGTCTACCCAGTAGACCTCATGGCCGTCCACGGCCTGAAGGCCCGCCTGGGCCGCTGGCCCCCCGGTTCCACCTGGACCAGAAGTACCCCGTAATTTACGTCGGCATTCGGTACCCGCCCGGCCGCGTCGGTGACCCCCCACCTCCAGGCACGGCAGGCCGCTCTGGGCCACCCGACCCTGACTGGCCAGTTGGCCGGCAGTCTCCTTGGCCGTGTTCACGGGCACGGCAAACCCGGGCCCCGGCCGGGGCAGCGACAGGGGTGTGGAATCCGATTACGTTGCCCGCCAGGCCGATGAGGGGGCCGCTAGAATTACCGGGCTTGATGGCGGCGGCAGTCTGAACATCGGCCGGGTGTAGCCGGCTCCAGAGCCGGCAATCGGCCGATTGAGGGCGGAAATAACGCCGACCGTGGCGGTGTGGTCGAGGCCATAGGGATTGCCGCGAAAAACTGCCCGACCTGAAGCTGGGACGAGTCGCCCAGGGAGGGCGACCTGCAGGTCCGCGGCGTCGACCTGCAGCACCGCCAGGTCAAAGCCGGGGTCGGCACCCAGAACCCGGGCCCGAAACCGGGTCTGTCAGCCAGTTCAACGCTGACGTTTCCTGCCCCGCTGACGACGTAAGCATAAGAATCAGGCTTGGCGGGTCGTAAATCACCCCTGACCCGAGACCGCCGGCCCGAATGCTGACACGGCGGGACTGACCCGCTGGACAGCCGCAATCAGGTCAGCCTGAAGCTCCGACGTGGCGGCCGCGGCCGAAACCGCGCCCCGTAAACCGCGTAACCCGTGGCCCCCAGCCGGATGCCCAATAGCCGATTTTCAGTACCCGGTCAGCTTTAAAATCGGGTTAACCGATAGTTAATCACCGGCGAGGCGGTCGTCAACGAAAACCGTGGCACCGCGGACCCCGCCGATTTATAATGGGTGCTGGGAGGCTGTCATCGGCTCCGCCTGATTCGGGCAAGTGGCGGAACTGGCAGACGCGCCGGCCTTAGGAGCCGGTGGGGCAACCCGTGCGGGTTCGAGTCCCGCCTTGCCCACCCCAACAAGTTGGGCCCTCCTCTTCCCTAAAGGCCCTATCACCAGCTAAAATAGGATAACAGCCGGGCAATGGGGGGAAGTTCGGTGGACACGGAAGAGCTTGACCTGGGGCCGGTTTTTGACTCCCTGCGCCGCCGGTGGGTCCTTATCCTGCTTTTGGCGGCCGCAGGCGCTCTTTCAGCCCTCCTCATCACGAAGTTTTTCATCCAGCCGGTCTACCGGTCCACGGCCCGGGTCATTATCGAGTCGGGCCAGCCGCCCGCCCTCACCGCCGCCGGCACCATCCCCCTGGCCGCTGACACCTACGTGGAGCTGGTCCGGGGCGAATGGCTTAAGCGGGAGGTCGCCCAAAGGCTCGGCCTCGGGGCCTCCGAACGGCTGCCCTTTGAGCTTGCGGCCCGCTCGGTCCGGGGCACCCAGATGGTGGTCCTTGAGGCCGAAAGCGCCGACGCCAAGATTGCCGCCCAGGCGGCCTCGGCCACCCTCTCCGTTCTGCAGGAGGTGGTCCGGCAGCGGCAGGCCGAGCGGTTTGCGGCCGCCGAGCAGCGCCTGGAAAGCCAGATCAATGAGCTTGCGGCCGAGCTGGGGCGCGTCCGGGCGGCCCTGGCCCAGGCCCGCTCTGAGGCCGAGCGGTCGAACCTTTCGGACCAGCTGACCCGGCTCCAGGCGGCCCTCGGCCAGCTTCAGGCCAGCTACGGCAACCTCAAACTTGCCCAGGCCCAGAGCGGCGACCTCATTGTCGTCCTGGAGCCGCCGGCGGTCCCCGACCGGCCGGTGCGGCCGAGCCTGACCCTGAACGCGGCGGTGGGCGGCTCCCTCGGCCTGCTTCTCGGGCTGACCTACGGGGCGGCTGCGGCCTTTTTGGACCGGCGGTTCCGGACCCTCCGGGAGGTCGAGGCCGCCCTCGGCCTTCCCGTCCTGGCGGCGGTCTTGCGGGGCGAGCCGGCCGCCGAGGGGGGGGAATTGCCGAGGCGTTCCGGGTCTTGCGCACGAATATCCGCTTTGCGGCCGTGGACCGGCCCTTAAAGGTGGTGGCGGTCGGTTCGGCCGAGCCCGGCTCGGGCAAGACGACGGTGGCCCTGGGGCTGGCCCGGGCCCTGGCGGCCCTGGGGGAGCGGGTCCTGCTGGTGGACGCCGACCTGCGCCGGCCGGCCCTGGATGGCCTTGTGGGTGTTGGGCGGTCGCCGGGGCTTGCGGACTGGCTGGTAAACCCCCAGCTTGAGCCGGGCCGGGCGGTCCGGCCGGTGGAGGGGGGCCTCTGGGTGCTGCCGGCCGGGACGCCGGCGCCGAATCCGGGGGACCTGGTGGCCTCCCGCCGGTTTGGGGAGCTCATCCGGTCGCTGGCTCAAGAGTTTGACGCCGTGGTGGTTGACACGGCCCCGGCCGCGGCCGGGGCCGACCTTTTCAGCGTGGCCGCTGCCGCCGACGGGTTGGTGCTGGTGGTGAGCCTGGGCCTGACCGACGGGGAGGAGGCCGGCCGGGTGGCCGGCCAGCTTAAGGCTGAGGGGGTAAGAATCCTGGGGCTGGTGGTCAACCGGGTGGAGCCCCGGGGCCGGGGCTACTACGGTTACTACCGCTACCGCCAGGACAGGCACGGCCCTAAGCTGCGGATTAGGTGGCCCTTGGGCCAGAAGGGAGCAGCCGACGGCCCCGGGGACCGGACTGAGCCCTGGCTACCGCATGCGTGAATGTGACCCGGCTATCTCCACCCTTTCTTTAAGCAAACGCCAACCATTTCTCGACAGCCGGCCTCTATACTGACGAACATACCTGAGTAAAGGAGCTGGACTGTGAGCGAACCCAAAGAAATCTTCAACCCGCGGACGGGGCAGCGCATGCGGTTCGTAGTGACCGCCCAGGATTCGGCCGGGGAGCGGCTCGAAATCGACTGCGTCAGCCCGCCGGGTGGGGAACGCGAACCGGAGCATATTCACCCCTTTCAGGAGAGCAGATGCGAGGTTTACCGCGGCCGGTTACGATTTCGGGTAGGTGGGGCGGAGCAGGTGGTCGGGGAGGGCGAGGGGATCGTGATCCCGCCGGGTGTGCCGCACCATTTCTGGGTCGAGGGTAATGAAGAGGCTCACTACCGGCAGGAGTTCCGCCCGGCCCTC
>DAOUCL010000063.1:0-7522 GCA_034432015.1 Dehalococcoidia bacterium | reverse complement strand
GGTTGCGGCCGCCGACCTGTCGGCGGCGGTTCGGCGCTTGGCCGCCGCAACCCTCCTGGCAAAATACTGGCCCGCCGAGGATACCGAAGCCTGGGTCCGGTTGCCCCTGGCCGTTGCGGCCATCCTCTCCCAGGCGGGGTGGGAACCGGCCGAGGTCCGCCATTTTGTCGGGGCCGTCAGCCAGGCGGTGGGCGACCGCCGCCGGGTCCTGGAGCTGGAAGACGAAGCCATCCGGGGCCTCGGACCCGAGGCCGAGTTTGTGGGCTGGCCGGTCCTGGCCGACCTCCTCGGAATGGAGGGGGTCGACCGCCTCCGGGACTGGCTGGGCGCCCAAGCACCCATCGGGGGCGACGCCGCGACGGGCCTAGAACTTTCGGATGCCGGCAATGGCCGCCGGTTCGCCGCCCGCTTCGGCCACCGGCTCAGGTTCGTCGACGAGCTGGGGTGGCTGGGCTGGGATGGCCGCCGCTGGGCCCCGGTGGGGACGACCGAACTTCTAAGCCTGGGCACGGCCGTGGTCCGAAGCCTCTACCAGGAGGCGGCCCAGACCGAGGATGGGGTCCGCCGGCGGGCCCTGGCCGACCACGCCCGCCGGTCCGAGACCCGGAGCCGACTGCTGGCCATGGCGGCCCACGCCGAACGCCTCCTCCGGTGTCGCCTGAGCGAGGTGGACGCCGACCCGCTGCTCTTTAACGTCCGCAACGGGACGCTCGATATCCGGACCGGCCAACTCCTGCCCCATGAGCCGGGGCGGCTCATCACCCGCCTGGCGGGGGTGACGTACGATCCTGGGGCAAGAGCAACCCGCTGGTCTGAGTTTTTAAAGTGCGTCACCGAGGGAGACCGGGAGCTGGCGGCTTACCTGCAGCGGGTCGTCGGCTACCTTCTCACCGGGGACGCTTCGGAGGGGGTCTTTTTTGTCATCCTGGGGCCTCCGGGTAGCGGCAAGACCACCTTTATCCGCACGGTCAAGCGGCTCCTGGGCGACTACGCCTGGCCGGCGGACCCCGGGGCCCTCCTCCGGGGGCTGAATCGGCCCGGGGTTCTGGCCGGAGTCCGGCTGGTGGCCGTCGACCAGCCCGCCGCCGACGTCCGTCTGGCCGAGCGGGTCATCCGCCACCTGGCCGGCCGGCGGGGCGGAATGGCCCCTAAGCTGGTAGTGGCTGCCGAGCGGCCCCCGGCCCTGGGGGCGGCCGACCCCGAGCTATGGCAGGCCGCCCGAATCATACCCTTCGGCCGGCCATTGCGGCCGGAAGAGCAGGACCCCCACCTGCCCGAAAAGCTGGCCTTCGAGCTTTCGGGCATCCTCAACTGGGCCCTGACTGGGGCCGGCCTCTGGCTCCGTCACGGCCTCGGCACCGCCCGCCGGGTCGACGAAGCCACCGCCGCCTACCACAGCCGGATGGATGTACTTACGGCCTTCCTGGAGGACTGCTGCCTTCGGGACCCCCTCGGCCGCATCCCCGCCGGACTCCTTTATCAGGCTTACCGGGCCTGGTGCGCCCGAACCGGCAACGTCCCCCTGCCCCAGAATCTCTTCGGCCTTCAACTGCGCCGCCGGGGCTTCTCACCCCGGCGGGCCCACGGGGGAACCCGCCTCTGGCAGGGCATAATTCTCCGGGAACGGTCGGCCTCCCGGGAAAGTGGGTGCTGACCCGCCGATGGCCTAATCGGGCGGGGTAGGCGCTGAATCCCCGTAGGCCGCCTCAAGCTTTATAAGGGCAAGAAGGCCGGCGGCCAGCAGGGCCCCGAATACCCCGTAGGCTTCGGCCGGACTTGCCCGGGTTAGCAGGGTGGCGACCACCCCGAGGCCGACGCCGGCCACGTAGATGGTAAGAACCGCTTCCCGGTGGGTCAGGCCCAGCCTGACCAGCCGGTGGGAAAGGTGGTCCTTGCCGGGGTTGGTAAAGGGGTTCAGGCCCCGCCGCAGGCGGGAAAGGGTGACGAGGGTCGTGTCGAAAATGGGTATCCCCAGGACGACTACCGGGATCATCCACGTCACCGTCGTTACGTTCTCGAACCGGAGCTTAAGGCCCACCGTTGCCAGCAAAAAGCCAAGGAAGAGGCTGCCGCTGTCCCCCATGAAAATCCGGGCCGGGTTAAAGTTATAAACCAGAAAGCCAAGACAGGCCCCGGTGAGGGCGGCCGCCAGGGCGCCCACCAGGTACTGGCCGCTCATCGCCGCCAGAACCAGGAAGAACGCCGAGGCCACCGTGGCGACCCCGGCCGAAAGGCCGTCCATGTTATCCAGCAGGTTCAGGGCGTTGGTTATGCCCACCACCCAGAAGAGGGTAAGGGCGTAGTTTAAGAAAGCCCACTCGAAAAGCTGAACCTGGACCCCGAAAAGCAACAGGATGCCGGCCGCCGCCAGCTGTCCGCCCAGCTTGACCAGGGGGGAGAGGCCGCTCCGGTCATCCCACAGGCCGAAGAAGCTTACTAAGGTGGCCCCGATGAGGATGCCGGCCAGCTGGGCCAGGTAGGTGCGGTCGCTGAAAATCACCACCGCCCCGACCAGGGCCAGGTAAATGGCCACGCCCCCGAGAAGGGGAATGGGATGCTGGTGGAGCTTCCGGGCCGCCGGCCGGTCAACCATCCCCGTACGCAGGGCAAGGCGGCCGGCCGCGGGGGTAACGGCTAAGGCGATGAGCAGGGCTACCAGGAAGATTAAAAAATAGGCGGCCACCGGCCTAAGACCTCAGCCACTCCTGGAGGAGCTGGCGCAGGGGTGCCTGCTGGTCGGCGGGGGTCAGGTTGATGGCCACCTGCAACTCCCGGACCGCTTCCTGGTTCAGGCCGGCGTCCCGGTAGGCCAGGGCCAGGTTGCGCCGGATAGTCGGGTCCCGGGGGGCAAGCTCGGCCGCCCGCTTAAAGGCGGCCAGGGCGGCTTCCCGCTTGCCCTGTCGGGAGTAGACGTAGCCTAAGGAGTTATAGGCCCCAACGAGGCCTCCATCCAGCTCCACGGCCCGGAGGTACATTTCGGCGGCCCGGTCCAGGTCGGAGCGGGCCAGGCCGATGTCCCCGAGGAGGGCGTAGGTCGGGGCATACTGGGGGTCCAGGCTGAGGGCCTTTCGGAGGAGCTCCTCGGCCCCGTCCAGATTCCCCTGGAGCTGGCGGACGACGGCCCACTCGGTGTAAAGGTGGGCGGTGTTGGGACTTAACGTGGTGGCCTGTCGGTAGTAGTTTTCGGACTGGGTAAGGCGGGCCGCCTTAAGGGCCGGGTCGGAGGTCAGCTCCCCCCATACCCGGTAAAACCGGCCGAGGTTGGCGGAGTTATCGGTGTTAAGGGGGTTTATTCGGTAAGCTTCCTCAAGGGCGAAGCGGGCGGCCCTGAAAAGCCCCTCCCGACCCAGGCCGGCGGCGGAGGCCGGCAACTCCTCCAGCCGGCGGGGCTCGGGGGCGTTCCCGTTGGGGGGCGTCTCCGGGGCCCGCCGGCCCAGCTCCATGTAGGCCCGGGCCAGAAAGATGTAATAAAAGTCCTGGCGGGGCTGCCAGCGGAGGGCTTGCAGGTACGCGGGAATGCTCTGGTCGTAACGCTGGCGCTCGTCGAGAACCTGCCCCTGCTTAAAGTACATGTCGGCGATGACGACGCTCAACACGGACCCGACCAGAAGAACCAGAACGCCCCCGGCGAGCAGGCCATAGAGGGGCAAGAGGGCTCCCCGCCAGGGGGGCAGCCGCCCGAAATTTGACCGGTCGGCCAGGGCGAAGGCAGCCAGGACCAGTCCGAGGACGAGCCAGCCCAGGCCGAGGAGGGTTAAGGTAACCGGGTCGAGCTGACGGATAAAGCTTTCGGGGGCGATGCTGGCCAGGACGACCTGGAGGCCCAGCACGGCGGTTGTCGCCAGGTAGAGGCCCAGAACATACCCCCAACGGGCCGACCGGCCCGCCGGGGTTGGGGCGGGCCGGCGGGCGCGGGCGGCCAGACGGCGGTCCGAAACCGTTTCGGACCGGGCGGGGGCCGGGTCCGGCCCGGTTCTGGGGGCGGCCAGGGACGCCACCAGGCCGAGAAAGAGCCAGAAATAAGTTCGGGTCGCGGCGATGGCGATCCCCGTCAGGGTTTCCACCAGGTGGGCCGTAACCCCGGCCATGAGGCCGATAACCGTAAGCTGGGCCGAAAGTTCTTTGGCCTTGAAAAGCACCCGGGCGGCCTGCCAGTAGAAGGCCCCCACCGCCAGCAGATAGGCCCCCAGGCCCAGGAAGCCCGTAGTCACCAGGTAGTCCAGCAGGTCGTTATGGGCCCGGTCGGGGCTGGCATTCCGGGCCTCGTAGTGGGCCAGGTCCGGGGGATAGTACGGGCCGTAGCCGAAGTACATGGTTTCCGGGCCGTGGCCCACCAGGAGGCGCCAGGGGTTTTCGGCGATAAGACCCAGCGCCCCCCGGCCCACCCCGTCCCCAAACCAGATAAGAAGCCGGACCCGGACGGTTCCCGAATCAGCCTCGGCGATGCTTCCCAGCCGCTCCAGGTAGCGGTTGGCCGCCTTGAGGGGTTGCAGGGGCGAGCCCGGAACGTTCAGCAGGATTATAAAGGCCACCGCCCCCAGGCCGAGGGCGGCGGCCAGAAGGGCCAGCCGCCGGCGGCCGAGGCGAAGGGGGACGAGGATCCCGAACATGAAGAGGCCGGCCAAAAGGCCCAGCCACGGGCCGCGGCTCTGGGTGAAGAGGATAACCAGCAGCTGGACGGTTAAGGTCAGGCCGTAGCCGGCGACCCGAACCCATGTGCGCCACGGGAAGGGACCGGGGGCGTTCGCCTGCCGCAGGAATTCGGCCAGGGCTGGAATGAGCCGGGCCAGGGTGAGGGGCACCACCATGATGAGCCAGGCCCCCAGGAAGATGGGGTTCCCCATGGTGGAGGTGACCCGCTGGGTAACGTCGCTCCCCCAGGGGAGGGGGTCCCGGATGGGGGAGCCCGGCAGGCCCCCGACATACTGGAGCAGGCCGTAAAGGCCGATGGGCAGGCTGGTCAGAACCATAACCGTGACCAGCCGGTCCACCTGCTCCTGACGTCGAATAAAGGCGGCCGTCAGGAAAAAGAGGCTCAGGTAGCACAGGTTAACAAACGTCCCCTGGAGCCGCTGATACGAGCCCCAGAAGCTGACCTCCGGGTTCAGGGAAGTAACAGTTGTTAAAAGATAAACCAGGCCGAGAAGGCCGGCCGCCGGTAAGAGGGGCCGGTCGCGAAGCCAGGAAAAGGAGGGGTTAAAGGCGAAGCCGGCTTCGGCCAGGCGGACCGCCAGGGCCAGGGCCGCCAGGAGGACGACGGTCCGCAAAACGGTAAGCTTATCGGGCTCGAAAATGCGGGCCGAGTAGACGTTAAAAAATAGGGGCACGAGGATGGCGGCCGCCAGCCAGCCGGCCTCGATAAAGCCCTCGGCAAACCTTCCCAGCCGCGTTATCACGCCTAATTTAGTTATAATTCAGCGGGCAGGAGATGGAAACCCCGCCGCTGCCTGTCTTTAAGGGCACCGAACGGCCGCTCCCGGCTCCGGGGTCCCGACCCCTGCCGGCCCTCCCGGTCAGGGCGGTGCGGGCGGCGGCCCTGGGCGGTCTGGCCTGGACGGCCCTTTGGGTTTTGCGCCGGATTTTGGGGCGGCCGGACCGGCCCGTCCGCCGGGTGCGCCGGGTGACGGTGGTCACCTGGGTTGAGGTCTGGCGGGATTAATTCCGCTTTGAGGTGATGGGCCATGAACACGGCAATGTTTCTCTCTATCCCGGCTTCCATGTTCCCCGAACAGGAGATCCTCGTCTTCGAGGACCGACGCTTTGACTACCAGACCCTTCAGGACCGGGTGAACCGGCTGGCCGGTGGCCTTAAAGCCCTGGGCCTGGGCCGGGAGGACCGGCTGGCGGTGCTTCAGACTAACTGCAATGAGTACGTGGAGGCTTACTATGCCGCCTCCAAGCTGGGGATCGTTTTCATCCCCCTCAACTACCGGGCCAAACTGGACGAACTGCGCTATATGCTTAAAGACGCCGAAGCCACGGCGGTGATGGTGGGGGACCGCTACGTCGAGCTTATAAACCAGCTTAAGCCCGAACTGGCCGGGGTGAAAGTTTACATAAGCGTTGAAAGCTCCTGGCCGGGGGCGGTCCGGTATGGGGAGCTTCTTGAGGCCGCCGAGCCGGTCGAGGAAGAGGCCGACGTAAGCGACGACGACCTGAACGTCATCATGTACACCAGCGGCACGACCGCCCTGCCCAAGGGGGTTATGCTCACCTACGGGGACTTCAGCGAGTACGTGCTGAACGCCGTTGAGCCGGCCGACGGGACGGACCGGGGGGCCTTTTTGCTGGCGGTGCCCCTTTACCACATCGCCGGCCTTACGTCGATAATGACCAACATCTACGCCGGCCGGCGGCTGGTGATGCTGGCCCAGTTCGACCCCGGGCTGTGGCTTAAGACCGTAGAGCGGGAGCGAATAACCCACGCCTTCGTGGTGCCGACGATGCTTAAGCGGATCCTGGAGCACCCGGACTTTGACCGCACCGACCTTTCGAGTCTGCAGATTCTTTCGTACGGGGCCGCCCCCATGCCCCTGCCGGTAATCCGGCGGGCCATCGAGAGGTTCCCGAAGACGGTGGGCTTTATCAACGCCTTCGGCCAGACGGAGACCACCTCCACCGTGACGATGCTCGGGCCCGAAGACCACCGCCTTGAGGGCCCCCCGGAAGAAGTTGAAAAAAAGCTCAAGCGGCTTTCCTCCATCGGCCGGCCCCTGCCTGACGTGGAGCTTAAAATCGTCGACGAGGCGGGCAACGAGCTTCCCCCCGGCCAGGTGGGGGAGATCGCCATTCGGTCGCCCCGGGTGATGAAGGGCTACTGGAAGCGGGAGGCCGAGACCGCCCAGACCCTGACTGGGGGCTGGGTTCGGACCCGGGATATGGGTTGGGTGGACGAGGACGGCTATGTCTACCTGGCGGGCCGCAAAAGCGACCTGATCATCCGGGGCGGGGAGAATATCGCCCCTGAGGAGGTGGAGGCGGTGCTCCACACCCATCCGGCGGTGGATGAGGCCGCCGTTTTCGGCATTCCGGATGAGGAGTGGGGCGAAAGGGTTGCGGCGGCGGTGGTCTTAAAGCCGGGGATGCAGGCCACGGCTGAGGAGCTCATCGAGTACTGCCGGCAGCGGCTGGCAAGTTTCAAAAAGCCCGAGCTCATCTTCTTCGTCGAAAGCCTGCCCCGCAACCCCATGGGCAAGGTGCTTAAAAAAGAGCTTCGGCAGGCCTTTGCCGGCAAAATCGGGAGCCGTTAGACGGGCCGAGGCCGGTGTTACAATGGGTTTAGCCAAGACCATCGGATGGGAGGAAGGCAGATGTCTCAAGCCGACGTGGTTATCGTGAGCGGTGTCCGGACGGCCATCGGCACTTTCGGGGGTTCCTTAAAGGACGTTCCGGCCTCGGAGCTGGGGGCGACGGTGGTTAAGGAGGCGGTCCGGCGGGCCCAGGTTGCGCCGGACCAGGTGGGGCACGTGGTCTTTGGGCAGGTCCTGCACACCGCCACCGAGGACCCCTATATCGCCCGGGT
>DAOUCL010000062.1:0-21399 GCA_034432015.1 Dehalococcoidia bacterium | reverse complement strand
ACCCGCAACGGCGGCTTTATCATCCGCAGTCCCGACCGCAAGTCCTGGGAAATCACCGACCACTTCTTCGAAAGCTGGTCGATTCAGCACGTCACCTTCGACCGTCGGGATGGGTCCCTTTACGCCGCCGTAAATTCCCACATCTACGGGCCGATGGTGGCCCGGAGCACCGACCTGGGCCGGACCTGGACCCACTCCAGCACGGGCCTCACCTACGGGGAGGGTTCCCGGGCCCGGGTCAAGCAGGTCTGGCAAATCTGTCCCGGCCCCCCTTCCCGCCCGGGAGAGCTTTGGGCCGGGGTGGAGGACGCCGGCCTTTTCCGAAGCCGCAACTACGGCCAGACCTGGGTGCACGTTGAAAGCCTGCGCCGCCACCCGACCGTCTCGGAATGGGAGCCGTCGGGCGGGGGGCTCATCCTGGCCAATGTCCTCATCGACCCCGATGACCCTGACCGGATCTGGGTGGGGGTCGGGGCCGGGGGCGTATACCGGTCGGACGACGGCGGCCAGACCTGGAAGGTCCTTAACCGCGGCATCCCCGCCCCCTGGAAGCCGAACCCGATGCCCGAGGCGGGCCAGTGCGTCCACAAGCTCCGGCTCGCCCCGAAACCCGGTCGGCTTTACCACCAGAACCACGTGGGCATGTACCGGTCGGACGACTACGGGGAGACCTGGGTAGATATCGGGGCCAACGGCCTGCCGTCCAGCTTCGGCTTTGCCGTCGCCGTCCACCCCCGGGACCCGGATACGGCCTACTTTGTGCCCCACATCAGCGACGACCGCCGCTACGTGCCCGAGGCCGCCATGGCCGTCTGGCGGACCCGGGATGCCGGGGCCACCTGGCAGAAGCTGACTGACGGCCTGCCCCAGCGCCACGCCTACCTGACGGTCCTCCGGGACGGCCTGGCCACCGACACCCTGGAGCCGGCCGGGGTCTACGCCGGCACCTCCACCGGCCACATCTTCGCCAGCGCCGACGAAGGGGATACCTGGCAGCTCATCGTCTCCTTTCTGCCGCCCATAAATTCGGTCGAAGCTGTGGTCCTCTAATGGCCGCCCGGGTTTACCTGCCGGCCCAGCTCGCCCGCCTTTATCAGCTTCAGCCACCCCTGGAGGTGAATGGGGCCCGGGTCCGGGACATTATCGCCGAACTGGACCGGCTTTACCCGGGCATAAAGGACCGGCTCACCGAAGGCCGGAGCTTAAGGCCGTATATTTTGGTCTTCGTCAACCGGGAGCCGGCCGATTTAGACGCCCAGGTGCCCCCCGACGCCGAGGTCCGGTTCGTGGCGGCGGTGGCGGGGGGCTGGCGGACTAAAACCTTTTTAAACCGGAGTCGTCGCCGTGAATGAGGCCCGCATTGATGCCGGAGAACTTCGCCGCTTCACCGCCGAGGTCTTCCGCCGGGTCGGCCTGGAGGCCGAAGATGCCGAAATCGCCGCCGACGTCCTGGTGGCGGCCGACCTGCGGGGGGTGGATTCCCACGGGGTCGCCCACCTGGAGCGCTGGTACGTCCGCCGGATCCAGGAGGGGGTCATCGACCCGAAGGCGAAAATCCGGGTCATCAGCGAGGCCCCGGCCGCCGCCCTCCTCGACGGGGGGCGGGGGCTGGGGATGGTGGTGGCTTACCGGGCCATGGCGTATTGCATTGAGAAGGCCCGGACCGCCGGGGCGGCAGTGGTCGCCGTCCGCAACAGCAACCATTTCGGGATGGCGGCCTACTACTCGATGATGGCCCTCCGGGAGGGGATGGTTGGGCTGGCCATGACCAACGCCACCCCCATCGTCGTCCCCACCTTCGGCCGGAAAGGGGCGGTGGGCACCAATCCCATCAGCCTGGCCGCCCCGACCGGCCGGGAGCGGCCTTTCGTCCTGGATATGGCCACCAGCGTCGTGGCCCACGGCAAGCTGGAGGTGGCCGCCCGGCGGGGCCGGAAGATCCCCTTGGGCTGGGCCCTGGGTCGGGATGGGAAACCCACCGACGACCCGGTGGAGGCGATGGCGGTTCGGGCCCTCCTTCCCCTGGGCAGCACCCCGGAGCTGAGTAGCCACAAGGGCTACGGCCTCGCTTTTATGGTGGATATTCTGTGCGGGGTCCTCTCCGGGGGCGGCTACTGCCTGCAGGTGGGCCCGGGGGGAAGGGGCCCCAGCCACTTTTTCGGGGCCATCCGCATCGACCTGCTCCGGCCCCTGGAAGAGTTCCGGGAGATGCTCGACGAGGAGATTCGGGCTATCCGGGCCCTGCCCAAGGCCCCCGGCCACGACCGGATTTACATCCCGGGGGAACCGGAGTTCGAAACCGAAGAGGCCCGCCGGCGGGAGGGCATCCCCCTCGACCCGCCCGTGGCCGAATCCCTGCGCCGCCTCGCCGACGAATTCGGCATTGAGTTAAGGTTTAAGAATTGATAGGCTGGCAGGTCGGGCAAAAATAGGTGCTCCGACCCCCAACCCGAATCCGCCGGATAGGGGTGCCGCACCGGCGGCAGGGCTGGTCCTCCCGGCCGTGAACCATGGGCAGGCCCTCGCTACGGGCCGCCCGGTCGCCGATAACCGGGGCCGCCCCCTCGGCCACCGCCCGGCTTAAGACTTGGGGCACGGCCGCCGCCAGCGCCCCGATTTCGGCCCGGCTTAAGGTGGCCGCCGGCCTTAACGGATGGATTCCGGCCGCGAAAAGGACCTCGTCGGCGTAGATATTTCCCAAACCGGCGATGACCCCCTGGTCGAGCAGGACGGCCTTAATGGGGGCTTTGGGCCGGCGGCGGAAAATCTGCTCCAGGCGGTCCACGTCCAGGGGCTCCCGCAGGCCGTCGGGGCCGAGGCCGAACTCCCGCAGAAACCCTTCAACTTCTCCGGCGGGCATCAAGGTGAGGCGGGCGAACTGCCTTATATCGGTCAGATAAACGACGCTGCCGTCGTCGAGGCGAAAGACGACGTGGGTGGCCCGGTGGGGGAGGGGTACGCCGGGCCGGGGCGCCCAGTGGCCGCCCCGGGCCAGCTCCCGCCCGTCCGGGCCGACCACCACGACCTGGCCGGCCAGCTTAAGGTGGGTGGCCAGCACCAGCCTGCCCGAAAGGGCCCAGAGGAGAAGCTTGCCCCGCCGGTCCACGGCCTCAATCCGGCGACCCACTAAAATCTCCCGCATCCGACCGACGGGGTCATTCGGCCCGGCCGCCTCAATCCCCCGCAGGCGGCAAAGCTTCGGCTTGTGGCACTCGAAGTCAACAATAACCCGGCCGGGAAGGATCCTTTCGAGCTGGCGGCAGAGGAGTTCGACCTCGGGAAGCTCGGGCATCGTTCAACCGGCCCGGCCGAGTTTTACCCGCCGCCAGTGGTAAAGATACTCCTGGGCCCAGCCGGCGAAGGGGCCGAACTTCTCCCGGTAAAGCCGGGAAACCAGCCGGTAGGTCGCCGGGGTTAAAGTTCGGGCCGGAATGGCCGGCCCAAAGAGGTCCCGGGCCAGGGCCCAGATGTGGGTGTCCACCGGGACGGCCTCGTCAAACCAGAGGCCGAAAAGGCAGACGCAGTCGGCGATTTTTGGGCCGACCCCGGGCAGGGTCGTCAGTTCGGCCCAGGCCTCTTCGTAAGGTGTTTCTGCCAGGCCAGTAAGCCAGCCCTCGCCCCGAGCCGATAGGGCCGCGGCCACCCGCTTTAGGTTTTCCAGCCGCCAGCCGGCCCCGGTTTCGGCCGCCAGTTCGGGGTCGGGCAGGGGGAGGCCGGCCAGAACTTCCGGCCGGGGAAAGGCGTAGTAGCTTACGCCGTCCAGGGTGACGATGGGACGGCCGAACCGGCGGCTTAAAACTTCGATGGCCCGGGAGATTCGGGGCACCGAATTGCTCACCGAAAGGGCGTACGAAAGGAGAACCTCGGTCGGGTGCTGGCCCAGCACCCGCAGGCCCGGAAAGAGGCCGATGGCCTCGGCCAGGTAAGGGTGGGCCGCTCTAAAATGGCCGTAAAGGGCCTTTAAATCGACGTCCAGCCGAAAATAGGCCGAAAACCACCCCTCCGGGTCGGGCAGGGGTGGGTAGGCCCGCAGCTCGACGAAATCCCCCGAACGGCGCACCCAGACGGCCCGGTCCCAGACCACCCCGGTCCAGGCACCCCCGGCCGACGGCACCCAGCGGAAGGCCTGGCCGCAGTTTAGGGAGGCCTCCAGGCTCAGCTCGGCCCCCGGAATCTCAAAGCGGGCGGCCGGAAGGTCTTCCCAGGCGGCAGGGTTCCGGGCCGGCCAGAAGGCCAGCTGAAGGCCCTCATTCGACGGCGAACTTTTCAAACTCAATATCCTCGGTCGGCCTCGGAACCTTCGGGACGGTGGGTTCGAGGGGCTCAAGCTCATCCCAGTTGGGGCCCTGGTTAACCTCCACCTCGAGGGGCACCTTAAGGGGGAAAGCGGTGGTCATCACTTCCCGCACCAGCCGGCCCACCTCCAGCAGTTGGTCCACGGCGGCCTCAAGCACCAGCTCGTCGTGGACCTGCAGGATCATATTTGCCCGGTAGCCGCCTTCCTTCAGCCGGCGGTGCAGCTTGACCATGGCGATCTTCATGATATCAGCGGCGGTGCCCTGAATAGGCATGTTTATGGCCATCCGTTCGGCCGCCATCCGGACGGTGGCGTTGGCCGAGTTTATTTCCGGCAGATACCGGCGCCGACCCAGCAAGGTCTCCACGTAGCCCTGGCGGCGGGCCAGCCTGACGATTTCCTGGGTGTATTCTTTAACCTTCGGGTAGATGGCGAAGTAATTGCGGATAAATTCGGCCGCTTCTTCCCGGGAAAGCTCCGTCCGGATGGCAAGGCCGTATTCGGTGACCCCATAGACGACGGCGAAATTCATCATCTTGGCCACCCGCCGCTGGACGGGGGTCACCTCCTCGGGCCGGACGCCGAAAACCTTGGCCGCGGTGGCGGTGTGAATGTCCTGGCCGGCCCGGAACGCCTCGATTAGATTCGGGTCCTCGGTGATGTGGGCCAGGATCCGGAGCTCGATCTGGGAGTAATCGGCGCTTATGAGCCGGGTGGGGGTGCCGTCGGGCAGGGGGGCGGCGATGAAGGCCCGCCTGATCTGCCGGCCCACCTCGCTCCGGGCCGGGATGTTCTGCAGGTTCGGGTCCGACGACGAAATCCGACCGGTGGCCACCACCGCCTGGTTGAAGCTGGTGTGGACCCGGCCGGTCCGGGGGTTGATCATCGCCGGCAGGGCATCTACATAGGTGGACTTTAGCTTAGAAAGCTGCCGGTACTCCAAGAGCAGGTCGATAACGGGATGTGTGCCCCGCAGCTCCTCCAGGACCTGGGCGGCGGTGGAGTAGCCCGTCTTGGTCTTTCGGCCCCGGGGCAGGCCGAGCTCCTCAAAGAGGACGACCCCCAGCTGTCGGGGGGAATTTAGATTAAACTGGTGGCCCACCAGGTTGTAGATCTTAAGCTCCAGCTCCCGGAGCTGCCGGTTAAGCTCCCGCCCCAGGGCCCCCAGCCGCTCCACGTCTATGGCCACCCCAACCCACTCCATATCCGCCAGCACCGGGACCAGGGGCATTTCGACCTCGTGGAAAAGCTTGGTCTGATTCTGTTCGACCAGGCGGGTATCCAGCTGGGCGACCAGCTCCCGGAGCCGGCGGGCCAGCCGGACCTGGTAGTTTTTCACCACATCCAGGGGCAGGCTCCCCAGGTGGGCCGATTTCTTGCCCGGGTAAGGGACCTCCTCCCCCAGGTAAGAGAAAACCAGCTCATTAAGTTCAATCGCCTTCTCCCCCAGCAGGTAGGCCGCAATCATCGTATCGTAAAGGCGGTTTTTGACCTCGATTTTCTCCTGCCGGAGCAGGAGGATGAGCTGTTTTAGGTCGTGGCCGATGACCTGCTTTTCGGGGTCGGCGAAAAGGGGTGCCAGGGGCTGAAGCCTTTCGGGGGCGTTGGGGTGGGCGTGGCCGAAGAACTCCGGCTGCGGGTGTACCGGGATGAAACAGTACGCCCCGTCCACGGCGAGGGTGAGGGAGTGCAGTTCCGACCACATCGGTCGGGGACTGGTGCCCACGGCCAGGGCCCCAAAGGCCGGTGCCGGCCGGGCCAGCTCCAAAAAGCGCCCCAGCCCGACCTCGGCCCCTTCGGGCCCGGCCGCCGCGGCGGCCGGCGCCGGGGCCTCCGGGGGCAAAATCTCATCCAGGCGCTCCACCAGGCTGTGAAACTCCAGCTCCCGGAGGAGGGCCAACACCCGAGACCGGTCGGCCCGGCCGACCCGACACCTTTCCAGGTTGAGGGTTACCGGGGCGTCGGTTTTGATTTTAACCAGCTCCCGGTTGCGGCGGACCAGCTCCTCGGCCTGCTTTAACCGGGCGGCCAGCTCCGGGGGCCTGACTTCATCGAGCCGGGCGTAAAGTTCGTCAATGGACCCGAATTTTTTAATCAGGTCCATCGCCGTCTTTTCGCCGACCCCGGGCACGTTGGGAATGTTATCCGAAGGGTCGCCCCGCAACGCCTTAAAGTCCACCAGCTGCCAGGGCTCAAGGCCGAACCGCCGGCGGACGGCCTCCTCGTCGTAAAGCGCCGTATCCGTCAGGCCTCTGCGGGGGGCCAAAACTTTAACCCCGGGGCCCACCAGCTGAAGGGCATCCAGGTCGGCCGTAACGATAACGCACTCGACCCCCCGCTCCACCGCCTGGCGGCAGAGGGCCCCGATCAGGTCGTCGGCCTCGTAGCCGGGCACCTCGTAAATGGGAATGCCGAAAGCCTCGACCAGCTGTCTGACCCGGGCCATCTGCCGGGCGAGGTCTTCGGGGGTCTGGGGCCGCTGGGCTTTATAGGCTTCGAACTGGGTGTGCCTGAAGGTGGGGACGCCGGCATCGAAGGCCACGGCCACGTAATCGGGTTTAAGCTCCTTGATGGCCTTAAAAAGCATGTTGGCAAAGCCGTAGACAGCCTGGGTGCTCTCCCCCGTCCGCCGGGTGGTGAGGGGCGGCAGGGCAAAGAAGGCCCGGTAAAGGATGGCGTTGCCGTCTAAGATTACGAGCCGCTCAGGCTTCGACATTGGTCAGCTACTCCCCGGTGTAGTATATATCAGGGTGGCCTTAGAAAAAGTCGGCATCGTCTTCCCCGGCGGGGACCCAGCCGAAGTCGAGGCCCTCGAACAGCTCGGTTACGATTCGGTCTGGTCGGGGGAGCACATTCTTTACCACGGCCCGACCCTGGACGCCCTGGTCGTCCTGGCGGCCTACGCCGCCCGGACCGAACGGCTGAAGGTCGGCTCATCGGTCCTCCTTTTGCCCCTGCGGCCGCCGGCCCTGGTGGCCAAGGCGGCGGCCACCCTCGACCTCCTGAGCGGGGGCCGGCTCATCCTCGGGGTCGGGGTTGGGGGCGAATACCCGCAAGAGTTTGAGGCCCTGGGCATCCCCCTAGCCGAGCGGGGGGTCCGGGCCGACGAGGCCCTGGCCGTTTTAAAGCTCCTCTGGGCCGGCGGCCCGGTCAGCTTCGAGGGCCGCTTCTACCGGCTGCCGGGGGTCCGACTCGACCCGCCCCCGGCCCAGCCCGGCGGCCCCCCCATCTGGGTTGGGGGCCGCTCCCGGGCCGCCCGCCGCCGGGCCGCCCGCCTGGGGGACGGCTGGTTTCCCTACCTGGTCGACCCGGAGCAGTACCGGGCGGGCCGAGAGGAGGTCGAGGCCTACCGGGCCGAGGCCGGCCGGGACGGGCCTTTTACCTGGGCCCTGCTCCTCTTCATCCGGTGCGACGACGACCCGGCCGAGGCCCGCCGAATTGCCGTCGAGCGGCTGAGCCGGATGTATGCCCGGCCCTTCGACGGCCTGGTGGACCGCTACTGCGCCTACGGCCCGCCCGAAGCCTGCGCCGAAAGGATTAGGCAGTTTCAGGCCGCCGGCGTCGAGTACTTCGTCCTTTCGCCCGTGGCCCCCCCGGAGGAACTTCTTCCCCAGGCTGTCCGTTACGCGACGGAGGTTCTGCCCCTGCTGACTTAGCCTCGCCGCCGAGGCTCCCAATAATAAAGTGGCCGGGCCGAACGAAGGGCCGGGCCAGCACCCGAAGGGGCAGGCCGCCCTCGGCCTCGAGGGGGTTGACCACCACCAGGTCGGGGTCGCGGCCGAACTTCTCCCGGTAGCGGCGGGCGGCCGCGGCCACCTTCTCGGCGAGGGGCCGGCGGCGGTCCGGGTCGTACCAGAGGACCCCCGTTATCATCCTTTATGTCCCGACCAAATGTTCTAGTAAATTATATAAGCTTAAAGGCGTCGGCGGCGCATCAGCATGGCGTTGAGGGCGACGATGATGGTGGAGAGGCTCATTAAGAGGGCCCCGGCCGCCGGCGAAAGGAGGAGGCCGACCGGGTAGCCGGCCCCGGCGGCCAGGGGAATCGCCACCGCGTTGTAGCCGGTGGCCCACAGCAGGTTCTGGACCATCTTGGCGTAGGCGGTTCGGGAAAGCTCCAGGATGCGGACCGCGTCTAGGGGGTCGTTTTTGACCAGCACCACGTCGGCCGACTCGATGGCCACGTTGGTGCCCGCCCCGATGGCCACCCCCAGGTCGGCGGCCAGGAGGGCCGGGGCATCGTTTATGCCGTCGCCGACGAAGGCCACCCGTTTGCCCGCGGCCCGAAGGGATTCCACGATGCGGGCCTTATCGGCCGGCAGGACCCGGGCGTAGTAGCGGTCGATCCCCAGGGCTTCGGCCACCCTTTTGGCCACCGCCTCGGCGTCGCCCGTAACCATAATTGCTTCAATGCCTGCCTCCTTAAGGCGCCGGACCGCCTCCCGGGCGCCCGGTCTTATCCGGTCGGCGAGGCCCAGCACCGCCACGGCCCGCCTATCCTCGGCCAGGACCACCGGGCTTAGGCCCCGGGCCTCGGCTTCGGCCAGGGCCTGGTTTAGCCTTTCGGGCAGTTCTACGCCCAGGCCCAAAAGCCACTCCGGCCGGCCTACCCGGTAAACCCGGCCGTCTATCTCCCCTTCAACCCCCTGGCCCGGAACGGCCCGCACCCCGCCCGCCGGTGGGATGGGCACGCCCCGGGCCCGGGCCTCGGCCACGATGGCCTGGGCCAGGGCGTGCTCGGAGAAGATTTCCACGGCCGCGGCCAGGCCCAGGGCCCGGAGGGGGTCGATTCCGTCGGCGGTGACCACACCCTCCACCCCGAAGCGGCCCCCGGTGAGGGTGCCCGTCTTGTCGAAGGCGACCACATTTATCTCCCGGGCCCGCTCGAAGGCCTCCCGGTTTCGGATGATGATGCCGTTTCTAGCGGCCAGGGCAGTGGCGTTGACCACCACCAGGGGAACGGCCAGCCCCAGGGCGTGGGGGCAGGCGATGACCAGGACGGTCACCCCCCGCTCTAAGGCAAAGGCGAGGCCGGCCCCAAGGCCCAGCCAGAGGCCGAAGGCCGCCGCCCCGGCCCCGACGGCGACGAAGGTGAGCCAGGCGGCCACCCGGTCGGCGGCGGTTTGAAACCGGCTGCGGGCGGCCTGGGCCTCCCGAACCAGCCGCATAATCTGGCTGAGGGCGGTATCCTCGCCGGCGCGGGTAACCCGGACCTTTAAGGCCCCTTCGCCGTTGATGGCCCCGGCGGCCACCTCATCCCCCACCTGCTTGGGCACCGGCCTCGATTCCCCTGTAAGAAAGGCTTCGTTTACGCTGGAAGACCCCTCGACGACGACCCCGTCGGCCGGAATCTGCTCCCCGGGCCGGACGAGCACGACGGCCCCCGGCCTTAGTTCGGCGGCCGGCACGTCGACGATTTCGCCGTCGGCCACCAGGTGGGCGGTCTGGGGCACCATCGACGCCAGCTCTTCGAGGGCCCGGCTCGCCCCCTGGACGGCCGCCAGCTCCAGCCAGTGGCCCAGAAGCATCACGTCAATGAGGGTGGCCAGCTCCCAGTAGAAGGGCATTCCGGGCAGGCCGAAGGCCACCGCCAGGCTGTAGGCAAAGGCCGCCGAGGTGGCTAGGCCGACCAGGGTCATCATCCCCGGCCGGCGGCCGGCCAGCTCCGCCAGGCCGCCCCGGACGAAGACGAGGCCCCCGTAAAGGTAAACGGCCGTTGCCAGGAGGGGGCTAAGCCAGTCGAGGCCGGGGATGGGCGGGGGCCGGTAGCCGAGAAGTTGTTGGACGGGTTCGGCCAGGTAAAGGATGGGCAGGGTAAGCAGGGTCGAAATAATAAACCGGTTCCGGAACATCGCCGGGGTGTGGCCGGCGTGCCGGTCCCGGGGGTGGGCGGGGGCCTGCCCGTGTCCGTGGTGATGGTGGCCCATAAAATTCCCCCGGATAATACTACCACGGCCTTGCGGGGCGGCGGGCCGGGAACGTATATTTCAAAGCGATGCTGTCCGCGATCCCTGGCCCCGGCCGGCTGGCCGAGCTTTACCGCCACCGGGAGCTTATTTATAACCTGGTCGCCCGGGACCTGAAAGTGCGGTATAAAAACTCCGTCGTCGGGGTCTTCTGGTCCCTGCTTAACCCCCTGGGGATGTCGGCCATCTTCACCTTTGTGTTTACCGTCCTGATGCCCAGCGGCTTACCCCATTATGCCCTCTTCGTCCTGAGCGGTCTGCTCGCCTGGAACTGGACGGTGGGGGCGGTGGTCGGGGGCGCCCAGAGCATCGTCGCCCACGGCCACCTGATTAAAAAGGTCTATTTCCCCGTCGAAGTCCTCCCCATCTCGACGGTCCTCTCGAACCTGGTCAACTTCCTCCTGGCCCTTATTCCCCTCTTCGGGTTGATGCTTTTGTCCGGAATTGTTCCCGGGCCCCAGCTGGTCCTTCTGCCCCTGGCCGTCCTTACCCAGCTCATCTTCCTGCTGGGTCTGGCCCTGGCCCTTTCGGCCCTAAACGTCCCCTTCCGGGACACTGCCGCCGTGCTGGATGTGCTGATGCTGGGCTGGTTCTTTCTTACGCCGGTCTTTTACCGGGTGGAGGACTTGGCCGGGGACTGGTCCCGCCTGATGTACATCGTTAACCCGCTGGCTTCCATCATCGCCAATTACCGGGTTTTGCTTTATTACAACAGCTGGCCGGACCCCCTCTTTATGCTCCGGACCCTCACCCAGGCCCTGGTCGTCCTTTGCGCCGGCTACCTGGTCTTCAGCCTGCTCCGGGACCGGCTACCGGAAGAGGTGTAATAGTGAACGCCGTCGTCTGCGAGGGGGTTTCCAAGCGGTTTATCTTAAGGCCCGACCGGCCCCGCTCCTTCCAGGAGCTCCTCATCGGCCTCCTTCGCCCCCGCCGGTCGGCGCCGGCCCGCCGCCTGGAATTCTGGGCCCTCCGGGACGTCTCCTTCGCCGTACCGGCCGGGACCACCTTCGGCATCGTGGGGGAGAACGGCTCGGGAAAAAGCACCCTACTCAGAATAATCGCCCGGATTCTTAAGCCGACCTCGGGCAACGTCCGGGTTAAGGGGCGGGTAGCCGCCTTGCTGGAGCTGGGGGCCGGCTTCCACCCCGAGCTTACCGGCCGGGAGAACATTTATCTTTACGGCTCCATCCTCGGCTTGGGCCGTCGGGAGATAAACCGCCACCTCGAAAGCATCGTCGGCTTCGCCGAGCTGGCCGACTTCGTCGATACCCCCGTCAAACACTACTCGTCGGGGATGCTGGTCCGCCTCGGGTTTGCGGTGGCGGTGCATCTGAGCCCGGATATCCTGATCACCGACGAGGTGCTGGCCGTGGGGGACGAGCCCTTTCAGCGCAAGTGCCTTGAAAAAATCTACGAGTTTGCCCGGGCCGGCGGGACCGTCATCCTGGTAAGCCACGATTTAAACCTGGTCCGGCAGCTGTGCGACCGGGCCCTCTGGCTGGACCGGGGTCGGATTCGGGCGCTGGGGGACCCGGTCGCGGTGACCCGGGCCTACCTGGACCGGGCCAACGAGAAGGCCTTCTTGCGGGCCGACAGCCCCGGGGCGGGCCGGAACCGGCGGTGGGGAAGCTTTGAGGTGGAGGTCACCCGGGTGGAGCTTCTGGACGGGGCCGGCAACCCGACCTGGTTTTTCGCCACCGGCGACCCCCTCACCATCCGCATCCATTACCGGGCCCACCGGCGCATCGAGCGGCCGGTCTTCGGGGTGGGCCTCCACCAGGGGGAGTCGGTCCACATCACCGGCCCCAACACCAAGTTCGCCGGCCTCGAGATCGACTTCGTCGAGGGCGAGGGGGCGGTGGAGTACCGGGTTCGGGAGCTAAACCTGACCCGGGGGGTCTACCTGGTTTCGGTCGCCGTAAGCGACCACAGCCTGACCCACCTTTACGACTACCACGACCGCCTTTACCGGTTCGAGGTCCGGCCCCGGCCGGGCCGGGAGGCCTTCGGGCCGGTCTACCTTCCGGCCGAGTGGCGCCACCTCAACGGGGCGGCCGGGCCTATTCGGCCCCGGCCAGGGTACACGCCAGCTCCGCCGCCGTCTCCGGGTCCTCCACCCGGATGATGCCGGTGTCGGGTTCCCCCCGCCGGAACAGTTCCCAGGTGTGGAGGCCGACGACCGGCTTGCCGAACTTGAGGGCAAAGGCGATCTCCGAGAGGGTCCCATAGGCGCCCCCCACCGCGACCACCGCCCGGGCCGAGCGGACGACGATGACGTTGCGGGCTTCCCCCAGGCCGGTGGGGATGGGGATGTCCACGTAGGGGTTGGCCTCCTTCGGGTCGCTTCCGGGCAGGATGCCGATGGTCGTCCCGCCGGCGGCCTTGGCCCCCTTGCAGGCGGCCAGCATTACGCCCCCAAGGCCCCCGCAGACGACGGTGGCCCCCCGGCGGGCCAGCTCGGCCCCGACCCGCTCGGCCAGGGCGAACAGTTCCGGCGGGCAATCGCCCTCGCCGATTACGGCAATCAGCATCGGCGGGCCTCCTTTCGGGAATTCTGCTAGTTTAATATCAAGGGACAGTAAGGAGGTTAAGGGCCGTGAACGGGTATCCCACCATCGCCGAAGTTGTGGCCCGGGAGATCCTCGATTCCCGGGGAAACCCCACCCTGGAGGTTACGGTCAGGCTGGAAGACGGGGCCGTCGGCACCGCCGCCGTGCCCTCGGGGGCGTCCACCGGCCGCCACGAGGCCCTGGAGCTCCGGGACGGGGACAAAAACCGCTACCGGGGGCTGGGGGTCCTCCGGGCGGTGGAGAACGTCAACAAGGTGGTGGCCCGGGTGCTGGTCGGCCGCCCCCCCTTCGGCCAGGCGGAAATCGACGCCGAGCTTATCGCCCTGGACGGTACCCCCAACAAGAGCCTCCTGGGGGCCAACGCCATCCTCGGGGCCTCCATGGCCGTGGCCCGGGCGGCCGCCGCCTCCCTGGGCATGCCCCTGTATCGTTACCTCGGGGGGGTTGGGGCCGCCGTTCTGCCGGTGCCCCTGATGAACATCTTAAACGGCGGCCGCCACGCCGACTGGCAGTCGACGGACATTCAGGAGTTCATGGTAGTCCCGGCCGGGGCCCCGAGCTTTGCCGAGGCCCTGCGCTGGGGGGCGGAGATTTACCACGCCCTGCGCAGGCTCATTAAGGACCGGGGCGGCTCGGTGGGGCTGGGGGATGAGGGGGGCTTTGTGCCCGACCTCCGGTCCAACGCCGAGGCCCTCGACCTGCTTATGGGGGCCATAACGGCCGCCGGCTACCGGCCCGGGGAGCAGGTCTGGCTGGCCCTGGATGCGGCCGCCAGCGAATGGTTCGAGGACGGCCGCTACCATCTGCCCAAGGAGAATAAGACCTTCTCGGCCGAAGAACTTATCGGCCTCTACCGGCGGTGGGTCGAGGCCTACCCGATCGTCTCCATCGAAGACGGCCTGGCCGAGGACGACTGGGCGGGCTGGCAGGAGCTGACGGCCGCCCTGAAGGACCGGATTCAGCTGGTGGGGGACGACCTCTTCGTGACCAACCCCGACCGGATCCGGGAGGGCATCGGCCGGCGGGCGGCCAACGCCGTCCTCATCAAGCCCAATCAGGTGGGCACCGTCAGCGAGACCCTTACCGCCGTCGACCTTACGGTGCGGGCCGGCTGGCGGCCCATCATCTCCCACCGGTCGGGGGAGACCGAGGACACCTTCATCGCCGACCTGGCCGTGGCCGTCAATGCCGGGCAGATCAAGGCCGGGGCCCCGGCCCGCTCGGAGCGGGTGGCCAAGTACAACCGGCTGCTGGCCATCGAGGCGGAGCTGGGCAAGGGGGCCCGTTTTGCCGGCCGGGAGTTCATCGGGCCCGCCCGGTCGTCACCTCGAGGTTAATCCCCTCCCGGCGGATGGCCGGCCGGAGGACCCGGCCGGCGAATTCAAACCGGCTGGCGGCTTCCGCCCAGGCCCGGCCCACCCGGTCGGCGGCGTCGGTGCGGGTGTCGACGAAGGCGATGACGCTGGGCCCGGCCCCCGAAAGGCAGGCTCCCAGCGCCCCGGCCCCCAGGGCGGCCCGGATAAGGGGCTCCATCTCCGGGATGAGGCTTCGGCGGGCGGGCTGGTGGAGGCGGTCCTCGGTGGCGGGCCGGATGAGCTCCAGGCGGTTGCCCAGCACGGCCGCCACCCAGAGGGCGGCGCGGCTCAGGTTAAAAACGGCGTCGGCCAGGGGCACCGCCTCGGGCAGAACCCGCCGGGCGGCCTCGGTGGGAACCCCCCGGCCGGGGACGTAGACGACCACCCCCAGGTTCCGGGGAACCTGGAGGCCGACGGCCTGGGGGCGGCCCTCGGCCTCGAAGGCCAGGACGATGCCCCCCAGGACGGCGGCCGCGGCGTTATCGGGGTGGCCTTCGATTTCGGCTGCCAGCCGGAGAAGCTCCAGGGGCTGGAGGGGGCGGCCGGCGACGGCGTAGGCCAGGGCGACCCCGGCCACGGCGGCGGCCGCGCTGCTGCCCAGCCCCCGCTTTAAGGGGATGCTGTTTTTAACCCGAAGCTCAAGGGGGACCCAGTCGGCCTTGAGCCGCCCGAGGGCCTGGCGGTAGGCCCGGACGAGGAGGTTCTCCTCATCGGTGGGAAGTTCGGCGGCCCCCTCCCCTTGAAGGGAAAGCTTAAGCTTTGGGGCCGGCCTGGCCCGGACCTCCAGGGGAATATCCAGGGCGAGGGCCAGGCAGTCGAAGCCGGACCCCAGGTTGGCCGAGGTAGCCGGAACGGTCAGCCGGAACTCCGTGGTGATGCCTCCAGCCCCAGGGTTTTAAAGACCTCGGCCGGGTCGTCCACCCGCCGGACCCGGCTCTCGACGTTAAAGCCGGGGGTCGGGTCCTTAAGGCCGCTGCCCGTCAGGACGCAGACCACCACGGCGGCCGGGTCGGCTATTATCCGGCGGAACCTGACCAGGCCGGCGACGCCGGCGGCCGAGGCCGGCTCCACAAAGAGGCCCTCCAGCTCGGCCAGCAGGCGGCGGGCGGCCAGGATCTCCTCGTCGGTTACCGCCTCGATGAGGCCCCCCGACTCGTCCCGGGCCTGGAGGGCCGAGGCCCAGTTGGCCGGGTGGCCGATCCTGATGGCAGTGGCCACCGTCTCCGGGTTGGGCACCGGGTGACCCCGGACGATGGGGGCGGCCCCGGCCGCCTGGAAGCCGGCCAGCCGGGGAAGCTTCCTGCTCCGCCCGGCGGCCCGGTATTCTTTAAAGCCGACCCAGTAGGCGCTGATGTTGCCGGCGTTGCCCACGGGCAGAAAAAGATAGTCGGGGGCGTCGCCCAGCTCGTCGACGATTTCGAACGCGGCCGTCTTCTGGCCGGCCAGCCGGTGGGGATTCAGGGAGTTTACCAGCCGGAGGCCGGCGTCGTCGGCCAGCCTGACGGCCGCTTCCAGGGCCCGGTCAAAGGTCCCCCGAAACTCGAAGACCCAGGCCCCGTAGGCCACCGCCTGCAGAAGCTTCCCCGCCGCCACGCCCCCCGCCGGGACCAGAACCACCGCCGGCAGGCCGGCGTAGGCGGCGTAGGCCGCGGCCGAGGCGCTGGTGTTGCCCGTGGACGCGCACACCACCCCCCGGGCCCCTTCCTCCAGGGCCTTGGCCACGGCCACGACCATCCCCCGGTCCTTGAAGGAACCGGTGGGGTTGGCGCCCTCAAACTTAAAATAAAGGTTTTCGAGGCCGAGCCGGCGGCCCAGGTGCCGGGAGCGGACCAGGGGCGTAAAACCTTCCCCCAGGCTCAGCTCCGGGGTTCCGGGCCCCACGGGCAGAAACTCCCGGTAATGGCGGAGGAGACTAGGGCGGCTCATCGGTCGGCCGGGCCTCTTTGGCCCGGATGGTGAACTCCCGGATTTGACGGAGTTCGCCCTGGAGGTTCTGGAGGCGGAAGTTAACCAGGTTTTCCAAGAGGCCCAGCACCGACAGGATCAGGCGGCCGTTTAGCTCCAGGGCCTGCTCCAGCTGGGTTCGGGTGCGGCCCAGTTCGGCCTCCAGGTTTCGCAGGTGGTGGGCCAGGTCCCGCTGACCCGCCTCCACCCGGTCGACCCGCTCGTTGAGCCCCCGCAGGGCCTCCTCCTGGGTTTCCAGCCGGCGCTCCAGCACTTCGAAGCCGCCCCGGAGGTCCCGAAGGCCCTGGCGGGCCTCGTCGAGGAGGGCCCACTCCTTGCGCAGGCCGTCCACCGCCTCGTTGAGCCGGCCCAGGTCCTCGGCCAGGGCCTTCAGCCGGTTGGTGGCGGCAGCCTGTTCGGCCGCGACCTCGGCTACCTCGGGCCGGAGGCCGGTCAGGTCCCGCTCCACCTTCTGGATGAGGCCTGGCAGGGCCCGAAGCTGGCCCTGGACCCGGCCCACCTCCGCGGCCCAGTTTTCCACCTCCTTGGTCAGGGCGGCAACGGCGTCCTGCTGTTTGCGGTGGGCCTCGGCCAGGGCGTCCAGGCGGGTGCGGGCTAGGTCGGCGGCGGAGCCCACCTCGTCCAGGCGGCGCTGGAGGCCGGATACCGCCTGCCGGAGCTGGTCGGTTTCGGCCCCCTGGAGCCGCTCCAGCCGCTCCAGACGGCCGGCCAGGTCCGCCTGAGCCGTCCGGAGCTGTTCGGCCGCCTCCCGCACCAGCCGGACGGCGGCCTCCAACTGGGCGGCCTGTCCCACCTGCTGGCGGACGGCGGCGAGGCCGACGGCCAGGTCGGCGAGCTGTTGCTGGTGGGTTTGGGTCAGGTTTATAAGCTGTTCCACTTGCCGACGGAAGACCCCGACCTGGGCCCGGAGCTCCTGCTGGTCCAGGAGCAGCCGGTCGACCTGGGCCGGGGGCTGGGTGGGCTCGCTGGCCATGGCTAGTCGTCGACCCGGATGCAGTTGCCCACTTCCCGAACAACCGGCAGGCGGCCGATCTCCCGAAGGGCCGCCCTGATGGCGGCCTCGTTGGCCCGGTGGGTCATGATGACCAGCTCGGCGGTGAGGGCCTCTTCGTGGGCCTCTTTCTGGATGACGGAGGCGATGCTGATATAGTGCTGGCCGAAGACCCCGGCGATCTGGGCCAGAACCCCGGGCCGGTCGGCTACCTCCATCCGGATGTAGTAGCGGCTCTGGATTTCGTGGATGGGCCGGACCTCCAGGTGGTTGAGGCCAAGCTCGGGACACTCCCGGGGGATGCCCCGGGCGATATCCCGGGCCAGCTCCAGCACATCGGCGACGATGGCCGAGCTGGTGGGCAAGGTCCCGGCCCCCTGGCCGTAGAAGAGGACCCGGCCGACCAGGTCGCCCTCGACCTCGACGGCGTTGAAGACCCCGTGGACCTGGGCCAGCATCCGGTGGAGGGGGACCAGGCAGGGGTGAACCCGGACCTCGGCGATGCCGTTGGCGCATTTGGCGATGGCCAGCAGCTTTATGGCGTAGCCGAGCTCCCGGGCGTAGCGGAAGTCCCGGACGGTGAGGCGGGTTATCCCCTCGTGGTAAACGGCCTCGGGGGGAATGCGGCTGCGGAAGGCGAGGCTGGCCAGAATGGCCAGCTTAAAGGCCGCATCCCGGCCCTCCACGTCGTCGGTGGGGTCCGGTTCGGCGTAGCCGAGCTGCTGGGCCTCGGCCAAGGCCTGGGCATATTCAACCCCGTCCCGGTCCATTCGGGTGAGGATATAATTGGTGGTGCCGTTTATAATCGCCTTGACCCAGTGGATCTCGTTGGCCGCCAGGTCATGCTTAAGGACGGCGACGATGGGTAGCCCCCCGCCCACGCTCGCCTCGTAGAGCACATCGACCCCCTTCTGCCGGGCCAGGGCCATAAGCTCGGCCCCGTGGCGGGCCATAACCACCTTGTTGGCAGTTACGACGTGCTTGCCGTTCTCGATGGCCCGCCGCAAAAAATCCAGGGCCGGTTGCTCGCCCCCGACCACCTCGACGACGATGTCGATATCCGGGTCGTCCAAGACGGCGGCCGGGTCGGTGGTTAAAAGTTCGGAGGGTACCTCGATGGGCCGGGGCTTGCGGGGGTCCCGGACGAGGATGCGCCCGATTTTGAGCCGGGCCCCGATGGTGGCGGCCAGGCTGTCGGCCTTCTGGGGCAGGATCCGGGCAACCCCGCTGCCCACCGTGCCGAGGCCCAGCAGGCCGATCCGGATGGTGTCCTTGGCCATAAATTACCCGTCCGTATTTGGGGTGCTGCTAAGGCAGTATACCCTAGCGGCTGGGCGATCTCAACCGCACAGGGCCGTCGGACGGCCAACTAACTGGCAGGTTGGTTTTTTAAAGTGGTATAATCTGCCGGGTATGACAGCATGATGTTGTCATCATGAGAAATAGCCTTCGGTCGCACCTGGCCGGGCTGGCGGTGGGCGCGGCCTGCCTGCCGCTTACGGCCGTCCTAATCCTCCTCTTCCCCGACCATTTTCCGGCGTTCGGCTGGCTGTTCGTTATCTGTGTCGCCGTGGTGGCCGCCTACCTGGGGGGCTGGGTGGCGGCCGTGGTTGGGGGTCTTTTAAGCGCCCTGGCCGTCGGCTGGCTTGCCGGGCCCTTCGGCCCCGAGGCCCCGCCCTTCACCCTGGCCCGGGTCGGGCTGGTCGTCGTCGGCATCGGCCTGGTAAGCTACCTGGCCTTCCGCCGGGAGGCGGCCGAGGCGAGGCTGCGCGTAAGCCACGAGGAGCTGGCAAGCCGGGTCCAGGAGCGGACGGCCAGCCTTACCCAGGCTCTCGCCCGCCTCAAGGCCGACGCCGAAGAGCGGGAGCGGCTGGCGGCCGACCTCCGGTTTCGGGTCGCCCTGCTCAATGCGCTGATGGAGGCCGTCGATTACGGCATCGTGGTGGTCTCGCCCCAGCGGGAGTGGGTCTTTCTTAACCGGCGGTACGCGACCCTCTGGGGCCTGCCCCCCGACGTGGTTGCCAGCCGCTCCCGGGATGACGCCCTGCCCATAATCACCGACCGGCTGGTGGACCCGGTCGGCTTTCTGTCCACCCTTGACTACGCCTACGCCCATCCCGATGCGGAGGTCCGCCAGGAGCTCCTGCTTAAGGACGGCCGGGTCTTTGAAAAATACGGGGTAGGCGTTCGGGCCGAGGACGGGACCTACCTGGGCCGGGTCTGGTTTTACCGGGATATTACGGCCCGGCGCCGGGCCGAAGCCGAGCTGCGCTTCCACCAGACCCTCCTGGAGGCCCAGATGGAGGCCTCCGAGGACGGGATTGTGGTGGTATCCCCCGACCGGAAGTGGCTGCTATTTAATCGCCGCTTTGCCGAGCTCTGGGGCCTGCCCGAAGAGGTCGTCCGCAGCCGCTCCCGGGAGCAAGGCCTGCCCGTCATCCTGGGCCAGCTGGAAAACGAAGCCGAAATCAGGGCGCTGCTGGACTGGATTTACGACGAGCCCTCGGAAGCCCACCGGGGCAACATGTTCTTAAAGGACGGCCGGGTCCTGCAGTTTTACACCGCCCCGGTCCGGGACCAGGCGGGCAATTACTACGCCCGGGTCTGGTTCTACCGGGATATCACCGAGCTGCACCGGGCCCAGGAGAACCTGCGCCGGAGCGGCCTCAGGTTCCAGTCCCTCATCGAGCGGGCCTCGGACCTGGTCATCGTCACCGACGGCCGGGGCGTGGTCACCTACGTTGGCCCGTCGGTCAGCCGGGTCCTGGGCTACGAGCCCGCCGAGCTTGTGGGCCGGCCTGGGGTAAAGTTCATCCACCCGGACGACCGGGCCAGGGCCGTGGAATTCTTTCGGGCCTCGGCCGGCGAAAGGGCCGCCGTAAGCCGTAACATCCAGCTCCGGGTCCTCGACAAGGCGGGGCAGGTCCGGGTTATCGAGTGGCTGGTGACGAACCTGCTGGACGACCCGGTCGTAAACGGGGTGGTCCTCAACGGCCGGGACGTTACCGAACGGGTGGCCATGGAGGAACAGCTCCGGCAGGCCAATGCCCAGTTGCAGGCAACCATCCGACTCTTGGAGCGGCGGAATGAAGAGAACCGCTCCTTCGCCGAGATGGGCGAACTGCTCCGGTCCTGCCAGACCCTGGAGGAGGCTTACAAAGTCGTGGCCAACTTCGGCCGCTGGCTCTTCCCGTCCGGAAGGGGCCTCCTTTACACGGTGAACCCTTCCCGAAATCTGGTTGAGGCCGTGGCCGGCTGGGGCCCCGACCAGTGGGGGCAAGATTCCCTGGTCTTTGGGCCCGAGGAGTGCTGGGCCCTGCGTCGGGGGCGAATGCACGTGGTGGACCAGGCGACGGTCTCGGTCGGCTGCCAGCATGTGGGGTCGGGGGCGGCCGGGGCGTATGTCTGCGTGCCCCTGGTGGGCCAGAGCGAGCCGCTGGGTATCCTCCACATCCGCCTGGACGACCCGATAGTGGACGAGGACCGGCGCCGGCTGGCCTTCGAGCTGGCCCAACACGCCGCCCTGGGCATCTCCGGCCTCAAGATGCAGGAGGTGCTTCGCAACCAGGCGATCCGGGACCCCTTAACCGGCCTTTTTAACCGCCGCTATATGGAGGAGTCCCTGGAGCGGGAGATCCGCCGGGCCATCCGCCACCGGAGCTCCGTCGGGGTCATCATGCTGGATATCGACCACTTTAAGCAGTTTAACGACACCTACGGCCACACCGCCGGGGACAACCTTTTGCAGGCGCTGGGCCGGCTGCTTCAAAGCAGTATCCGGGCCGAGGACATCGCCTGCCGGTACGGGGGCGAGGAGTTCGTGCTGGTCCTTCCCGACGCCAGTCTGGAGGACACTTACCGGCGGGCGGAGCAGGTCCGGCTGCGGGTTCGGGAGCTGACCCTGGAGTACCATGGGCAGGTGCTGGCCCCGGTTACGGTGTCGGCCGGGGTTGCGGCCGGCCCCGACCACGGGGAGACCGTCGAGGCCCTTATTTCGGCGGCCGACCTGGCCCTTTACCAGGCCAAGGCCGAGGGCCGGGACTGCGTGGTGGTGGCCGCCCGGCCAGAGGGGGCGGGGTGGAGGTAGGCTAGCCCTCCTCCTCGTAGTAGCCGCCGTTCAGCTCCTCCCGCCGCCGGCGGTACCAGTAGACCCAGCCCAGGGCCAGGGCAAAGAACCCCAGGGCCAGGCCGGTCCCGAGGAGGAGGGGTCCGAGGCAGCTGAGCAGGTTAAAGCCGGCGGGGTTGGGGGGGCGGG
>DAOUCL010000061.1:0-3127 GCA_034432015.1 Dehalococcoidia bacterium | reverse complement strand
CCATCTACGGCCTGCTGGTGATGGCCATCTCGGTCCTTCAGCCCTACGGAATCGTTGCCTGGGTCAGGAGCCTGCGCCGGCCGAGGAAACCCAGGGAGGTTAAAGTTGCCGGACCCGCTGCTTGAAGTCGAAGGCCTCTCCAAGCGGTTCGGGGGCCTGCTGGCCAACCAGGACGTAACGTTTGCCATTTACCCCGGCGAGGTCGTCGGCCTGATCGGCCCGAACGGCGCCGGCAAAACCACCCTCTTTAACTGCATAACCGGGTTCTACCGGCCCGACGGCGGCCGCGTCCGGTTCGAGGGGGTCGACATCACCGGCTGGCCGCCGGATAAGATCTGCCGGGCCGGGGTCGCCCGCACCTTCCAGGTGGTGCGGGTTTTCCGGGGGCTTACGGCCTTCGAGAACGTCATGGTCGGTGCCCTTCTGCGCCACCCCAACCCCGGCCGGGCAGCCGAAGTGGCCCGGAAGATTCTGGACCTTACCGGCCTCTCGGCCCACGCGGATGAGCTGGTCGACGGACTGCCCATCGCCCTCAAAAAGCGGGTTGAAATGGCCCGGTCGCTGGCCACCGGCCCGAAGCTTCTCCTCCTGGACGAGGTGATGGCCGGCCTCAATCCCAGGGAGCGGCAGGCGGCGGTGGAGCTGGTCCGGCGGGTTCGGAGCGAGCTCGGGGTCACGGTCCTCATGGTGGAGCACGTGATGGAGGTGGTGATGCCCCTCTCGGACCGGGTTATCGTCCTGGATTTCGGGGTCAAGATCGCCGAAGGTCGGCCCCAGGAAGTCATAAACAACCCTGAGGTGATAAAGGCCTACCTTGGAGAACGTTACGCTGCGCGTTTCGGACGTCTGGGCGGGGTATGAGGGGAGCCTGGCCCTCTTCGGTATAAGCCTAGAGGTCCGGGCCGGACAGGTCGTGGCCCTGGTCGGGGCTAACGGGGCCGGCAAAACCACAACCCTGCGGGCCATCTCGGGGCTGGTCCGGCCCGAATCCGGGCAGGTGGTCTTTGAGGGCCGGCGGATCGACGGCCTCAAACCCCACCAGATCACTACCCTGGGCATTGCCCACGTGCCGGAAGGCCGGCGGGTCTTCGGCCGGCTCTCGGTTCTGGACAACCTCCAGCTGGGCGCCTACGTCCGCCGGGACCCGGCCGAGCGCCGGCGGAACTTGGAGCGGGTCTTTGGGCTCTTTCCCGTCCTTTATGAGCGTAAAAACCAGCCGGCGGGGACCTTAAGCGGGGGCGAGCAGCAGATGCTGGCCATCGGCCGGGGGTTGATGCTTAGCCCAAAACTTTTGATGCTGGACGAGCCTTCTTTGGGGCTTTCGCCCAAGCTGGTGGACCGGATCTTTGATGCCGTAGCCGAAATCAAAAGCCAGGGGACGACGGTGCTTTTGGTGGAGCAGAACCTGGCCGAGACTTTAGAGCTTGCCGATTACGGCTATGTGCTGCAGACCGGCCGGGTGGTCCTGGAAGGCCCGGGCCCCAAGCTTCTGCAAAGTGAGCTCATCCGCTCCGCCTACCTCGGCCTCTAAAGGCCGGCCCAGGCCCGGAACAGCTCCCCTGACGGCCGAAAAATCCTTCGGCCCGTAGCCCGAGGCCGCCGCAATGTGGAAGATTTGCCGACCCAGAACCTCAAAGACGGGCCGGACCCGCCCGAAGACCGCCCCATCGCCCCGACCATGATGGTCAGGGTGGCCTGCTCGGCCCCGGCCTCCACCAGCGGGGCCATCGCCTCGGGCAATCGGTCGTAGACGACGAGCCGGCCCCTCAGAAGGTTGCGGGCCATGGGCTGCCCCATCCGGCCCAGGCCGATAAACCCGACCTGCTTAAAGCCCACGGCCATCAAGCCCCTTCAGTCACCGGCAACGGCGGTGCGGGCCACGCCCACGGGCGTCCGCCACTCCGGGAAGCGGCCGTCGATGCCCCGGACGACGTCGTGGTAAAGCTGTTGGAGCCGGCGGCTGACCGGTCCGACCTGCCCGTCGCCTACGGGGAGGCGGTCCACCGAGGCAATGGGCGTAATCTCGGCCGCCGTTCCGCAGAAAAAGGCCTCGTCGCAGATATAAAGCTCCGTCCGGTCCACCTCCCGCTCCACCACCGGTACCCCGAGCACCTCCCTTAAAAGGACAATCAGGGTTGCCCGGGTTATGCTCTCTAGGATGGAGGCGGTGACCGGCGGGGTAAAGGCCACCCCATCGCGGATTATAAACAGGCAGGCCCCGGGGCCTTCGGCTACCTTGCCAAAGGCATTAAGGATAACGGCCCCGTCGTAGCCGTCAGCCTGGGCCTCCCGGGTGGCCAGCCGGCTGTTCCAGTAATTGGGGAGGGCCTTAATCCGTGGGGGCATTACGTTGTCCCCGATGCGGACCCAGGAGCTTACGCAGACATTTATGCGGTAATCGGTAAGCAGGTGGGACTCGAAGGGCCGAAGGGTGATGTAAAGGCTGGTCCGCATCTCATCGGCCCGGCTGAAAGCCCGGCCCGAGCCGGCCGGGAAGGCGACCGGCTGGATATAAGTGTCGTCTTGGCGGTTGTTGGCCCGGAGCAGGTCGAGGACGGCCTGTCCCAGCTCCGCCTCCGACCAGCGGGGCTTAAGGCCGGCCATCTTCATCGACTGGCCCAGCCGGCGCAGGTGCTCCTTCAGACGAAAAACGTAAAGTTCGCCCGTCTGGGGATTTTTATAGGCCTTGATGCCCTCAAAAACGGCCCCAATGGCCGACCAGTGGGCCTGGGTGATGTGGATGGTCGCCTGGTCCCAGGGGACGAGGCGGCCGTCCCACCAGATGTAATCCGGGCGATATTCCTGCGTCACCGGGTCCTCCTTGCAGGGATGTTGATTAAGTATAAACTACCAGGGGCGACCCCAACCTGCCGGCCGGCAGTGGGGGCTCCGTAGCGGGCGGACAGGCCCCAATGCCCTCTGTGGCACGTCAGCCCCGAAAACGAGAAAGCCTTGCTCACTTCGGCCGCCCCGGGGCTTGTCCTATAAAGGAGTGAAGATTTAAGGTTATGGCGAGATGAAGCGGTTAGACATTCAGCGGCCCAAGCAGGTTTTCGAGCTTGCGCTCAAGCTTGCCCAGACGCGCTTCGGCGAGCTGGACAAGGCCCCGCCCAAACAGGGCCACCCC
>DAOUCL010000060.1:0-13078 GCA_034432015.1 Dehalococcoidia bacterium | reverse complement strand
AGACGTTTGATGTGTAATTCTGGGGCAAACAGCAAGGGAAGGAGCCAAGGTCTATAATGGCACGAGGTGCCGGATGGACCTCGACTCCTTCCTGGTCACGCTGTTGACATAAGGCGTCTTGCGCCTTATGTCAACAGCCGTCGATGACTGGTGGCAGGCGACCCATCGATCCCGGCCCAGGCGGGGCAGACCCTTTGAGCTGAGCCCGTCGGAGGTACTCACCCTGGCTATCCTGGCCCAGTGGCCCAGGTGGCGGTGCGAGCGGGACTTTGTGAGGTTCGCAAACTTGACATAAGCAGTGCTTATGTCAAGTTTTGAGACTCTTAAGCCAGGGTCAGTTCAACCGAAGGGTAAGGGCTTTGGAGCCTGAATTGCGGGCCCTAAACGAAGCCCTGGCCCAGGTGTTAAAACCGTTAACCAGCGCCATTTACTACGTGCTGGACACTACCCTGATCCCTGCCATCAATCGGGTAAGGGCCTGCCGTCACGGGCTATTTGCCGGTCAGGCAACTTTTGGCCGGTGTGGGTTTACGGCTTCAAGCTTGGACTTATCGTAAGCCAGGATGGCATCATCACCAGATTTGGGTTAGCTGAGGCCAGGGCCGATGACAGACCGATTGCAGATGCTTTGCTTGCCACGGTTAAAGACCATGCGACCTGGACATTCAGCAGTTGCATGGGAACAGCCGGCGCCCTGGTCATCGCTACACCCAGACGTAATGAAAAGCGTGCCTGGGATGAGGGGACCTGCCGGTGGTCAGCCGGGAAGCGGCAGGTAGTCGAGCAGACGGTCAGTCATCTTAAGGACCTGTTCAGTCTTGAACGCCACCGGGCCCGCACCTTAAGCGGGTTACTTGCCCGGATTGCTGCCAGGATCGTGGCTTACACCATCGGGCTTTATATCAACCTTTTTTGCCTCAGCCGCCCGATGCGTCGACTGGCCGATCTGCTCATCTAATTACACATCAGACGTCTTAGATCTTCTCTATAGGGGTGAAGCGGCTTCACATCGGGTCCCGCCGCGGGGTGAAGCGGCTTCCCAGCGGTCGGGGGTGGCGGGCCTTAAGCCGGCGGGGTCCGGCGGGGTTTCGGGCAGGTCGGGGTCGGGCCGGCGGCCGGGGGCCGCCACGGCCCGGGGCCCCTTAAGGCCGGCCGCTTCGGCCGCCGCCCGGAGGGCGTTCACCCGGTCCGCCGCGTAGGGATTGGGCGCCCCCAGGATGAGGATGCCGTCCCGTATGCCCAGGGGCTGCTCGGCCGGGCCCCCGGCCTTGAGCCCCCCCTTAAGGTCGGCCCGCATCGCCGCCCAGGCCCGGGCCGCCTCGGCCGCCCCGTCGGCGGGGGCTTCGGCCAGCCCGTCGGAGGACTGCTCCTGCCCGGCGGCGACGACCGCCTCCCGCAGGCGCGAAAGGTCGAAGCCCCCCTCCCCGTGGGGGACCACCCGGAGGAGGCCCTCGGAGGATGTCGGGTATGCCCCTGAGGCTCAGGCCCGGCCGGCGGGCCAGCTCCCACCGGGGCGCCCCGCCGCTCCTCGGCCGTAAGGTCGGCCCGGAGCCCGGCGTCGGGAACGGTTCCCACCGCTCCCGCCCCAGCGCCTCCCCGTGCTGGGCCACAAACGACCAGCTTTTAGCCACGGCATTGCCTCCTTTCTAAGGAGGCCGGGGCGGAAAAGGGGGGCTTGACAGACTGAGGCGCTTTCTGCTATCTTCTAGCCGGGAAGGCGGCGGTTTGGCCGGCCGGATGTGGTCGCATCCGGCCGGCCCCTTTTTTCCGACCGGCCTCGGTTTTTACCCGTTCTCCATCCCCTCGGCGGCCACGGCCACCTCCAGCGGGTGGCCCGCACCCCCGCCGCCCACCCGGCGCAAAAGCCCGCGCTGCTCCAGGGCCCGCAGGATCCGGGCGTTGCTCCCCGCCCGCGGGGCCGGGGCTCCGGCCGGGCAGAGGACGGCCCGCAGGCCCGGGAAGGCGGGCGGCAGGCGGGGAGGGGCGAGGGGGCGGCCCAACCCGAAATAAACGGCCTTAAGACCTATCGGGTTGGCCGCCCCCAAAGGGGAACCGACCCCGGTCGAGGCGTCTGGCCTCAACCCAGGCCTCGAGGGCGTCGGCGGGAATGCGGATGGCCTTCCGGGAGATCCGGACCGCCGGCAGCTCCCCCCTGGCGGCCAGCTCGTAGGCCAGCGACCTGGAGATGCCGAGCTGGGCGGCGGCCTCGGCAACCTTGAGCAACTTTTTTACCGTCAATTCCGCCTCTCCTCGCACGAAGAAGCCCGGGCCTTTGCGGCCCGAAGAACCAGGCCTTACGGCCGGTCAGGCAAGGCCCCGTCCGCCCCGACCCGGGGCGCGGGACCCGCAGACCATATGGTCTGCATATATGCTAACCCGTCCGCATTTTCCGCGGCCGCCGTTTCTCCCCATTTTGTGGCCACAATCCCCTAATTTTTGTTCAAAAGATGTGGAAAAACCACGGGGATGACCCCGTTGACCACACCGGCCGCCGGCCGGACTCTCCGGCGGCCGCCTCGACGCCGTGGTAAAATCCTTGCCGGGATGGGCAGCCGACGGGGCCGGGGCGAGGGCTCGGTCTTCCGGTACCGGGGCCGCTGGCGGGCCGCCATCAGGCTGGAATACCGGCGCCTCACCCGGGACTTCGACACCAAGCGGGAAGCCCTGGCCTGGCTGGCCGAGGTCCGGCTTAAGGCCGACCGGGGGCTTCTGCCCGAGCCCAGCCGGGTGACCGTCGGCGAATATCTGGCCTTCTGGCTGGAAAACGGCGCCAAACCCTCGGTGAGGCCCCCGACCTTCCGCCAGTACGAGCAGTATGTGCGCAACCACCTCATTCCCGTCCTGGGTAACGTCAAGCTTCAGGCCTTAAAGCCGGCCGACATCCAGGCCCTCTATGCCCGCAGGCTCGGGGCGGGCCTCTCCCGCCGCACCGTCCAGCTCATCCACGCCGTCCTGCACCGGGCCCTTTCCCAGGCGGTGGCCTGGGGCCTCATCGCCTTCAACCCGGCCGACCGGGTAAAGGCCCCCAGGCCGGCCCGGAAGGAGTTCAAGGTCTTAACCCCGAAGGAGGCCCGCCGGTTTTTAGAGTCGGCCCGGGAGTGGGATTATTACCCGCTCTTCGTCCTGGCCTTGACTACCGGGATGCGAATGGGGGAGCTTCTGGGCCTAAAGTGGGAGGATGTGGACCTGGAGGCCGGGGCGGTCCGGGTAAGAAGGGTCCTTTACCGGGTAAAAGGCCGCTGGGTGGAGGGGGAGCCCAAGTCGGCGGCCGGAAGACGGCAGGTCCCCATCCCGGCCGGGGTTGCGGCCGCCCTGAAAGAGCACCGGAAGAAGGTGGTCGAGCTAAAGCTTAAGGCCGGGCCGGAATGGTCCGCCGAATTCGGGGAGCTGGTCTTTCCCACGCCCACGGGCCGGCCCCATCATCCCCGGAACGTGCAGCGGGCCCTCAAGGCCGTCCTTAAGGCGGCGGGGCTGCCCGACATAAGGTTCCATGACTTAAGGCACACCCACGCCACCCTGCTGCTGGCCGAAGGGGTGAATCCCCGGGTGGTGCAGGAGCGGCTGGGCCATTCCCAGGTAAGCCTCACGCTGGGAACGTATTCCCACGTGCTGCCCGACCTGCAGCGGGAGGCGGCGGAGCGGGTCGGCCGGGCCCTTCTCGGAGACTCCTGAGAATGGCTATCAAATGGCTATCAAAAATGGGCCGGACAGGCCAAGTCGGCCTGTCCGGCTACTATATATTGTGGTCAATTGGGGTTTAAACCCCAATATATTGTGCCGGGGGGCGGACTCGAACCGCCGACACGCGGATTTTCAGTCCGCTGCTCTACCACCTGAGCTACCCCGGCGGCGGGCAGCCCTTAAAATTTGCGGCTACCAAACCTAAGTATAGCCTTACGTACCCAGGGCTTTCCAGTTATTTCTGCTCTCGGGCAACGGCCAGTCCTGTGGGGGCGCAGGGCCCTGCACCCCGGGTTCAGCGCTGGAAACCGGAAGGCCACGGCGCGCCCCGCCTCAGTTTGACCCGGGTGGGGGGCTCCAGTATACTGACGTAGGTGATTTTTATCACCAGCGCCGGCCTAGGGCCGACACCGCCAGGAGAGACCGGAGATGGACTTGCCGCACAAGGAGTCGTTCTTTAACATCGGCCCCGAGCGGTATCTTAATTACCTCTTCGCCCTCATTGCCCTGGCTTTCGTCGCCTACCACGTCTACCGCCGTTACTGCATCTGGCGCCTCGGCAAGGCCGAGGCCCGCTTTGACCATCTCCCCCAACGGGTTGGCTTGCTCCTTCGGTACGCCCTGGCCCAGCTCAAGATGCCCCGGGACCCCTGGGCCGCCGTCGTCCACTACGGCATCTTCTGGGGCTACCTGCTCCTCTTCGTGGCCACCGTCCTGGATGGCACTACGTACTGGCTTAAGTTTTTCACCGGCTACGAAGTCCTGGTCGGCCCCACCTACCTGCTTTACAAGGCCCTAATCGGCAACCTCGGCGGAACCCTCGCCCTCATCGGCCTACTGGCCGCCTTCTATTGGCGGCTGGTCGTCAGGCCCAACCGCCTGCGCTACCAGACCGAGGACTGGGTAATTTTAGGCTTGCTTCTTTTTAACGTGGTCAACGGGTTTGAACTGCAGGCGGTGCGCCTCGCCCTCACCGACCTGCGGTCCCACCCGGAATGGGCCTACTGGGCTTACGGGAGCTACCCCCTCGCCCTCCTCCTTTCCGGCCTGCCCGAATCGGCCCTCCGACCCCTGCACTGGGCCTCGTGGTGGGTGCACGTCTTGGCCTCCCAGTTCACCATTGCCTTTATCGCTTACTCAAAGCTTGAGCATATTCTTTTCGGGCCCCTAAATATCTTTTTCCGGTCCCTGGAGCCTAGGGGTACCCTCAAGCCCATCCCGGATATCGAGACGGCCGAGACTTACGGGGCCAACCGGGTGCCGGACTTTACCTGGAAACAACTGCTCGACGCCGACGCCTGCATCAAGTGCGGTCGGTGTACCGCCAACTGCCCGGCCAACCTCACCGGCAAGCCCCTCTCGCCCAAGAAAATTATCCTGGACCTTAGGGCCGAAATGGACCGGACTGGGCCCCTTTACCTTCAGGGCCGGCGCCCGGACGGTCCGTCGCTGGTGGGGGATATCACCACCGACGACGAGCTCTGGGACTGCCTTACTTGCGGCGCCTGCATGGAAGCGTGCCCGATGGAGATCGAGCACGTGCCCACTATCGTCGATGAGCGCCGTTACTTGGTCCTGAACGAGGGCCGGGTCCCCCGGGACGTGGTGACCCTTTTTAATAACCTAGAGCGTTCGGGCAACCCCTGGGGCTACCCGCCCACCACCCGGGCCGACTGGGCCAGCGACCTGGGGATTAAAACCGTCGCCGAAGACCCCGGGGCCGAATACCTCTGGTGGGTCGGCTGCGCCGGCTCCTACGACGAACGGAACATCCGGGTGAGCCGGGCCCTAGCCCGGGTGCTCCAGGCGGCCGGGGTACGGTTCGCCATCCTGGGCCCGGAAGAAACCTGCAACGGCGACCCGGCCCGCCGGGCCGGCCACGAGTATCTTTACCAGATCCTGGCCCAACAAAACGTCGAGACCCTGAACCGTTACGGCGTCCGGAAAATCCTCACCGCCTGCCCCCACTGCTTCAACACCTTAAAGAATGAATACCGGCACTTTGGGGGCTTCTACGACGTGGTCCACCATAGCCAGCTCATCGTCCGGCTGGTCGAATCCGGCCGAATTCGCTTGGGGCGGCCGGTCGGCCGCCGCCTCACCTACCACGACCCCTGCTACCTGGGCCGGCATAATGGGGTTTACGACCCGCCCCGGGCGGCCCTCAGCCGCCTGCCCGGAACTCAGTTGGCCGAAATGGGCCTTCACCGGCACCGGGCCTTCTGTTGCGGGGGCGGGGGGGCCCGGGTCTTTATGACTGAGACCCGGGGCCACAAGCGGGTAAACCACGAGCGGTTGGACCATGTCCTGGCCGTCAAACCGGAGCTTATCGCCACCGCCTGTCCCTTCTGCATGATTATGTTTGAGGACGGCCTTAAAACCCGGAACCTCATCGACCGGCTTCAGGCTTGGGACCTGGCCGAGCTGGTCGCCGAAAGCGCAGGTTTGGACCTTAAATAAAAACCAGCCGTCGGGGGAGGAGTGCCATGAACATCGTCGTCTGCATCAAGTACGTCCCTGACTGGGAAGCCCCGGCCTCCCAGTTCAGAATCGAGGACACCCGGCTCGTGCCGGCGCCGGGAATCGGCTACCGGATAAGCGACACCGACGATGAGGCCATCGAAGCCGCCCTGCGCCTCAAAGAAAAGCACGGCGGCCGGGTGACGGCCATCAGCCTCGGCCCGTCGACGGCCCGGGACGGCCTAAAACACGCCCTGGCCATGGGCTGCGACCAGGCCATCCTGCTGGAAGACCCGGCCTTCGAAGACAGCGACGCCGCCGGCACGGCCGTCGCCCTGGCCGCGGCCATCCGCAAGCTCGGCGAATTCGACCTGATCCTGACCGGCCGTCAGGCAGCCGACTGGGACCAGGGGCAGGTCCACGCCGGCATCGCCGAACTGCTGGGCCTGCCAGCCGTTATCCCGGCCAAATACATCGAGTGGACCGGTTCGGAGTTTATCGTCCACCGGATTTACGAAGAAGGTTACGAAGAGGTCGCCATAAAGCCCCCCTGCGTCGTCGCCTGCAGTAACGAAATTGCCGAACCCCGCTACCCGACCCTGCGGGGAATTATGGCCGCCAGCCGGGCCCAGATTCCCGTCTGGACCGCCGCCGACCTGGGGGTCGACCCGTCCCAGGTGGGTCGGGCCGGCCGCCGGACCCGGGTGCTCCGGCTCTACACCCCGCAGGTCGAGACCAAGTGCGAGTTCATCGAGGGAGATACCCCCGAGGAGATCGCCGCTAAGCTCGTCCAGCGGCTCCGGGAAGAAAAACTGCTTTAAAAAGCCCAGGAGGACCCGACTATGGCAACCGAAGCCCGCGGTATAATCGCAATTCTGGAGCCGGCGGCCGGCCCAACCCTGACCGCCGAGGTGCTGGGGGTGGCCCGCCGGCTCGGCAATGACTTTTCGGAGCCGGTGACCGCGGTGGTGCTGGGCGGGCCCCAGGTGGGGACGGGCCCCCTCTGGGAGCTCGGGGCTGATAAAGTCATAAGGGTAGTTCACCCCCTCCTCGAGCTTTTTAACCTGGATGCGGCCGTAAACGCCCTTGAGGCCCTCCTCCGGCGGGAAAATCCCAACGTGGTCCTGATGGCCCACACGTTCCAGGGTCGGGCCCTCGGACCTGCCCTGGCCTTCCGGCTGCAGACTGGGGTCGCCACCGACTGCGTGGACCTCCGAACTGATGCCCACCAAGACCGGTCGGTGGTTTTGACGCGGTCGATCCTGGGGGGTAATTTCCGGGCCGAAATCGTTATCGAGACCCGGCCCCAAGTGGTCACCCTGCGGCCGAAGGCATTTTCGCCGGCCGAGCCCGAAGCGGGCCGGACCGGCACCGAAGAGGAGTTTACGCCTGAGCTGGACCCCGCCCGCATCCGGCAGGAGGTCCGGCGGCGGGTCCAGGAGGCCCCCACGGAGGGTGTTCGGCTGGAGGATGCCCGCATTGTGGTGGCCGGGGGTCGGGGCCTGGGCGGACCCGAAAACTGGTACCTTATCGAGGAGCTGGCCAAGGCGCTGGGGGCGGCCGTCGGCGCCTCCCGGGCCGTGACCGACGCCGGCTGGGTCCCCACCAGCCTGCAGGTCGGCCTCACCGGCAAAACCATAAGCCCCGACCTTTACATCGCCGTGGGCATCTCGGGGGCCGTCCAGCACATGGCCGGCGTCTCCTCGGCCAAAACCATCGTGGCCATCAACAAAGACCCGGACGCAACCATCTTTAAATACGCCCGGTTCGGGGTTGTCGGGGACGCCAAGCAGATCCTGCCCGCCCTGATCCGAGAGGTCAAAAAGGCCCTGGGTAAGGAATAACGTGGTCGTCATCGGCCTTACGGGAGGCCCCGGGACCGGCAAAAGCACCGTCGCCGCGATGCTAGCCCGGCGGGGGGCGGCAGTGATCGAGGCCGACCGCCTCGGCCACCAGGCCTACGCCCCCGGAACCGAAGGCTGGCAGGCCCTGGTGAGGGCCTTCGGCCCCGAAATCGTCGCCCCCGACGGGACCATCGACCGGCGGCACCTGGGGACGCTGGCCTTTTCCGACCCCGAAAAGCTCCGACAACTTAATGCCATCATCCACCCGGTCATCCGGCGGCTCATCACCGAACAGCTCGAGAAGTTCCGTCGGGAAGGGGTGCGGGTTGCGGTCATTGAGGCGGCCCTCCTTTTCGAGGCCGGCTGGGACGACCTGGTGGACGAGGTCTGGGTCACCGACGCGCCCCCCGAAGTGGCCGTCGCCCGCTACGCGGCCCGAACGGGCCTGCCCGAAGAAGAGGTTCGGCGGCGGATGGCCGCCCAACTTGATGCGAGGGAAAAAGTCCGCCGGGCCCACCGGGTGGTGGATACCTCCGGCTCCCTGGCCGACGTCGAAAGGCAGGTCGACCGGCTGTGGGAGGAGCTGGCAAGCCGGGCGGCCCATCGGGACCCATAAGGCCGGGCATTCCCCTCCGCCGGCGGGTTACAATGCACCGTCCCCGGCGCCGTGAGGGTTGACGGTCGGTAACCGTCATTAACGTTCCCCCTAAAGACCCCCTGGGGGGACGCTTCGCCATCCGGCTGCGCCGGTCGGTCAAGTAGGCGGCCCTCCAGGGCCACCAGATATTGTGTTGAAAATTTTGTTGAAACCAATATATTGCGCCTACCGAACCCCCACAGCTATACTTTAGCGGATAAAACGGCGGCATAGAGGAGGAATCCGTGAAGGCGTCCTGTCTGCAAGAGAACCTGAGCCGGGGCCTGGGGATCGTCGGCCGGGCCGTGGCCACCCGCAGCACCCTGCCGGTAACCAGCCACGTCCTGGTAGCCACCGACGGCGGCCGGCTTCGGCTGGCGGCCACCAACCTGGAAATCGCCATCACCGTCTGGGTCGGGGCCAAGGTGGACGCCGAGGGGGCCGTAGCCGTCCCGGCCCAGGTCCTCACCCAGTTCGTCAACTCCCTGCCCCCCGACCGGATCGACCTTTCCGTTTCGGGCCGGGTTCTGCAGGTAAAATGTGCCCGGTTCGAGGCCCGGATAAACGGCCTCGACCCCGAAGATTTCCCGCCCATTCCCACCGTGGCCGAGACGCCCACCACGGCGATGGACCCCGAAATCCTGCGGGGCGTTATCGAGCAGGTCGCCTTTGCCGCCGCCACCGACGACACCCGGCCGGTCCTCACCGGGGTTTACACCCGCCTCGCCGGGGAGCAGGGCCTCTTTGCGGCCGCCGACGGCTTCAGGCTCTCCGTCCGCCAGGCGCCCCTTCTTTCGCCGGTGGCCGAGGGCCAAGAAGTAGAAGTAATCGTGCCGGCCCGGGCCCTCCTGGAGCTGGAGCGAATCATTCCCGACGGCGACCAGCCCGTCCAGATTGCCATTCAGCCCAACCGGGCCCAGCTCCTCTTTAGGATTGAGTCGGACTCGCCGGGGGTGGGTACCATTGAGCTGGTCTCACAGCTGATTCAGGGTAATTTCCCGAATTTCCAGCAGCTTATCCCGAAAACCTATACCTGCCGGGTTGTGGTGAACACCCAGGAATTTCTTAAAGCGACCCGGGTTGCGGAGATCTTTGCCCGGCACAATAACGACATCGTCCGACTCAACATCTTCCCCGGGGAGGAGCTTACCCCCGGCCGGCTGCGGGTCAGCGCCCGGGCCGAGGACACCGGGGAGAATGTGGGGGAGATAGACGCCGTCGTCGATGGGGAAGAGGCTAAGATCGCCTTTAACGTCAGGTACTTAAAGCAGGTACTTGAGGTGGTGGAGACGCCCCAGGTCGCCCTGGAGATGACCTCCCCCTCGGCCCCCGGGGTGGTCCGGCCGGTGGACCAGGACAGCTTTATTCATCTCATCATGCCCATGTTCGTTGTCTGGTAGCAAAGGCCGCTCAGATGGCCCCCTCGGCCCGGAGGGCGGCAATATCGGCCTCAGTATAGCCCAGCTCCCGCAACACCTCTTCGGTGTGCTCTCCCAGCGTCGGCGGGTGGCGCCGGATGGATAGGGGCGTCCCCGTGAACTTATAGGGAATCCCCACCAGCTTTATCCGGCCGGCCGTCGGGTGGTTTACTTCCGCAAGCATCTGCCGGTGGAGCACCTGGGGATGCTCGAAAACCTTGTCGATGGTATTGATGGGTCCGCAGGGCAGGTCGGCGGCCACCAGGGCTTCGATCCATTCGGCGGTAGTCCGAGTTTTAAAAATTTCCCCCAGAATGGGGATGAGGGCATCCCGGTTTACCACCCGGTCGCTGTTGGTTTTAAAGCGGGGGTCGTCGGCCAGATCCGGCCGGCCGATAACGTCGCAGAAGCGACGGAACTGGGCGTCGTTGCCGACCCCAACGGCTACCCACCCGTCGGCGGTGGCGAAGGCCTGGTAAGGGACCACGTTGGGGTGGGCGTTGCCGTAGCGGCGGGGCACCTCCCCAGAGACCAGGTAGTTGCTGGCCACGTTAGCCAGCCACCCCACCACCGACTCCAGGAGGGAAACCTCCACCCGCTGCCCATGGCCGGTGCGGTCCCGGTGGCGCAGGGCGGCCAAGATGGCCGCGGCCGCAAACATGCCGGTGGTGATGTCGGCGATGGCCACCCCCACCTTCATCGGCGGGCCGTCGGGCTCGCCGGTGACGCTCATAATTCCCCCCTCAGCCTGGGCGATGAAGTCGTAGCCGGGCCGGGTGGCGTAGGGGCCGTCGTAGCCGTAGCCGCTTACCGAACAATAAATAAGGCCAGGGTTAATCTCTTTAAGATGCTCGTAGCCCAGGCCCAGGCGGTCCAGGGTGCCGGGGATAAAATTTTCCACCAGAACGTCCCCCCGTCTAACCAGCTCGAGAAGCACCCGCCGGCCGCCTTCGGTGCGGAAGTTTAAAGTAACGCTGCGCTTGTTGCGGTTGGCCGAAAGGAAGTAGGCGCTCTCAGTGCCCGCCCACGGGGGGCCCCAGGCTCTGGAGTCGTCCCCCCGGCCTGGCATCTCCACCTTGATGACGTCGGCCCCCATGTCCCCCAGCATCATGGTGCAGTAGGGCCCGGCAAGCACCCTGGTAAGGTCGACCACGCGGACCCCGTCGAGGGGCAGTGCCATCGTGCAGCCTCCTGGGTCGGGATAATTAAAAACACGCCCCCTCCGGTGAGGCGGGCGGTGGAGCCGAGGGGACTCGAACCCCCGACCTCCCGGGTGCAAACCGGGTGCTCTCCCAGCTGAGCTACGGCCCCATCCGTAGCAATGTTAACACCGGACTTCCCCGGCGGACAAGTAAACGGCGGCCGAATTATCGTCCGCCCGGCGGATCCGGCCGGTTATTCCATAACCTCGATCTTCTGCCGGAAGAATAGCTGGTAGCCGTCGGGGTCCTCGACCCGGTACTCCCGGTAGCCCCACGGTTGGGTCACCGGCTCCTCCACCAGGACGAAGCCCGTCTCGTTCGGGTCGAGGGGCGTCACCCCCATCTCCCGGGCCTGATGGAAATGGCCGTGCACGTCGTGGACGGCAAAGTAGAGCCGAACCCCCTGCCCCCGGGGCTCAGGAACCTGCCCGTCGGGCAGACTCTCAAGAACCAGCCGGGCGTTGCCTACGTTAAATACGACCCGGTCGGTTTCAACGACTTCGACCTCAAATCCCAAGGAATCCTGGTAAAAGCTGAGGGATTTTTCCAGGTCGCTTACGCCCAGCACCACCTCGTCGATGCGGTGGGGCTGCACCTTAGGCCTGAACTCGGGCTTGGCATGGGTTGCCACAGACTACCTCCTCTAAGGTGTTATCTGGAAAAGGGTGCCCAAAGGCCATAGATATTTTGCCAGTTCCGGGCCGAAGCCGGGTCCCTCAGTCCGGCGACTCGGCCGGGGCCTCCCAAAGCTGGGGCTGGACCGGCCGCTGGGTGGGGTAGGGGATGCCCAAGTGGGCGTAGGCCCGGGGCGTTGCCACCCGGCCGACCCGGGTCCGATCCAGGAAGCCGAGCTGAAGCAGGTACGGCTCGTAGACGTCGGCGATGGTATCGGGGTCTTCGCCGATGGCGGCAGCGATCGTTTCAAGGCCCACGGGTCCGCCCCCAAATTTCTCGATAACCGTCCGGAGCACCCGCCGGTCCACCTCGTCCAGGCCGACTTCGTCCACTTCCAGCCGCTCCAGGGCGAATCGGGCCGTCTCCCGGGTGATGCGGCCGTCGCCCATCACCTGGGCAAAATCCCGAACCCGCTTAAGGAGCCGGTTGGCCACCCGGGGCGTCCCCCGGGACCGGCGGGCGATCTCCTCGGCCCCGGCCTCGTCGACTTCCACCCCCAAGATCCTGGCCGACCGTTTGACGACCTCTACCATCGCCGGCAGGTCGTAAAAGTCCAGCCGACAGACGACCCCAAACCGGTCCCGCAGGGGGGCGGAGAGGAGGGCGTAGCGGGTTGTGGCCCCGATGAGGGTGAATTTATTTAACTTAAGCCGCAGGGAGCGGGCGCCGGGACCCTTGCCCAGGACAATGTCGATGGCGAAGTCCTCCATCGCCGGGTAAAGCACCTCTTCGACCGCCCGGTTAAGCCGATGGATCTCGTCGATAAAGAGAACATCCCCGGGCTGAAGGCTAGTAAGGATGGCCGCCAGGTCCCCGGCCCGTTCGATGGCCGGCCCCGATGTTATCCGGAAGTTAACCCCGAGCTCGTTGGCGATGATGCCGGCCAGAGTGGTTTTACCCAGGCCCGGCGGGCCGTAAAGAATAAGATGTTCCAGGGGCTCTTTGCGGGTCCGGGCCGCCTGAATGTAGACCCGCAGGTTTTCTTTAAGCCGGTCCTGACCGATGAACTCGTCGAGCCGCCTGGGCCGCAGGCTCAGCTCCAGGTCGGCGTCGGCGGGCTGAAGCTGGGGTGAAAGGACACGTTCGCCCATATTTTCTAAATCATTATACCAGGGTTTTGGGGCCTCAACGGCCGATGATAATGAGCACACCCGCAATAAT
>DAOUCL010000059.1:0-5406 GCA_034432015.1 Dehalococcoidia bacterium | reverse complement strand
CCGCCCCCAGGGCGCTGCCGGCGTTAAAGCCGAACCAGCCGAACCAAAGGAGGGCCGCTCCCAGGGCCGTCAGGGTCAGATTGTGGCCTTCCAGGGGCTTCTCCCCGAACCCGAGCCGGGGCCCCAACACCAGGGCGGCGACCAGGCCCGAGACGCCCGAAGAGATATGGACCACGGTTCCCCCGGCAAAGTCCAGGGCCCCCAGGGTGCGCAGCCAGCCCCCGACCCCCCAAACCCAGTGGGCGATGGGGTCGTAGACCAGGGTGGCCCAGAGGATGCTAAAGAGAACGAAGGCCTTAAACCGCTTCCGCTCGGCAAACGCCCCGGTTATGAGGGCCGGGGTGATGATGGCGAACATCATCTGGAAGGCCATGAAGGCCAGGTGGGGAATGGTCGGGGCGTAGTCGGGGTTCGGCTCGGCCCCAACCCGGTGCAGGCCCACCCAGTCTAGGCCCCCGATGATGCCGAAGTGGTCCGGACCGAAGGCCAGACTGTAGCCGATCACCACCCACTGCACGCTCACCAAGGCCAGGATAAAAAAGCTGTGCATGACGGTGGAGACCACATTGTGGCCCCGAACAAGACCGCCGTAAAAGAGGGCCAGGCCCGGGGTCATGACCATCACCAGGGCCGCCGAGGCGAGAACCCAGGCGGTGTCTCCGGTGTTAATCTCAGGCATTGGCTAACACCTCCCACTGTATTTACAAAGCTTCCTTGCGCCGGCGCCCGAAGCTTTCTACATAGATTTTGGGTTCATGACGCCCGGGCAGATATAGATGTCGTCACCAAATTTCCCCGGGGCTTTTGTGCATAAAATCTAATCAAAAATGCACAAATCGGGGGCTGGTTGTTTGTTCAAAATACCCAAAGCCCCCGTCCGCTCAGGCCGGCCCACCGCCCGGTAGGGCCGGGGGACTGTCCCGACGGGCCAGCCAGACCATGATGGCGTCGGCCGTGGCCACGTTGGTGGCCAGGGGAACGTCGTGGACGTTGCACAGCCGCAGGAGGGCCTCGATGTCCGGCTCGTGGGGATGCTTGTCCATCGGGTCGACCAGAAATACGACGGCGTTCACCTGCCCCTCCACGACCCGGGCCCCGATCTGGATGTCCCCACCCTCAGGCCCGGCCCGCAGGGCCTCCACCTCCAGTCCCACCTTCTCCCGGAGCAGGCGGGCCGTGCCGGCGGTGGCCACCAGCCGGCAACGGGCCAGAACCTGCCGGTTGAAGGTGGCCCAGGCCACCAGGTCGGCCTTCTTACCGTCGTGGGCAATGAGCGCCAGCGTCAGCATAAAGGCCCTGCGCCCCCTCTTCGGCCCAGAGGTCGGCCTGGACCCTCAGGATCTGCCTGAGCAAGCCGTAAACCTGGGCCCGGGCCCCCAGGTCTGGGGCCTTCCAGAGGGCCACGGCCAGCTCGATGAACGCCTCCCGGTAGGCTCCCTCCTTCAGGAAATATTTTGCCCGCTGGGTGCGGACCACAAAATCGGCGGGGTCAAGCCTGACCGCCTGTTCCAGGGCCCGCCGGGCCGCCCGCTTTTTGCCCCGGGCCAGCAGGGCAGCTCCCAGGTAGGCGTGGGCTACGGCCCAGCCTGGCATCAGGCGCACGGCCTGACGCAGTAGCCTTTCCGCCCGGGCGGCTTCCCCTGCCAGCAGGTAGGCCACCCCCCGACCGAGGAGGTCGGCCCTCACCCCATCGGACTCAAGCGTTAAGGTCATCCGGTACCTCCTGTTATTTAGGTTTCCACACAAAGCGTAAGCCGAGGCCGCCGTAAGGTCTACGTTCACCTTGCACAAAATCTGGGTCGCCGACTTGTGCCCGGTTATACTAAAAAGCGCTGGACGGGAGGACCTTGCCAGCGGTGAACCACCGGAACAGCTTTCTGCCGGCCCCGTTGAAGGGGGCCGACCTGGCCGTCTGGGGCCTCCTCCTCGGGACCTGCCTGGCGGCCGTGGTGTTCGTGGGCCGGGGGCAAACGGCCGTCGACTACCCGGTTTACGTGATGGCCGCCTACGGGTTTCTCCGGGGCGAGAACGTCTACGCCTGGGGGGAAGGGGACTACCGCCGGGCCGCCGCCGACCTCGGCTTTACCCGGTATGCGCCCCCCTACCGCTACCCGCCATTAACCGCCTTGCTGGCCGTTCCCTTCGTCGGCCTGCCGGCGGCCGGCCTCTGGGTCTGGTCGGCCCTTCAGGGGGGTGCCTGGCTTTTGACCCCGTGGATTCTGGGCCGCCTGGCCCCGGCCGGGGCCCGCCGAAGGCTTATCTGGCTGGGGGTGGGCCTGCTGGTGCCCTTCTTTGTGAGCCTCTACGCCGGGCAGGTGAATCCCCTGGCCACTGTGACGGCGGCCGCTGCCGTCGTCCGGCTGGCGGGGGGCCGGGCCGCGGGTGGGGGATTCTTGGGGCTGAGCCTTACCTTCAAGCCCGTGGGGCTGGGTTTAGCTGCCCTGCTCCTCTGGGAGCGGTGGTGGGGGGCGCTCTTCTGGGCGCTGGTTATGGCCGTCGTTCTTCTGGGCCTCTCGGCCGCCGCCTTCGGGTCTGTTGCCCTCAATTTCGTGGGCTCAAACCTTTCGCCGGCCCCCACGCCGTATCCCGCGGCCCAGAGTCTACCGGGGCTCGCCGCCCGCTGGCTCACCGTCCACCCTTACGGTTTCTCCTTAGCCGACCACCCGGCGGCCGCCCGGTGGGCCGGCCTGGGTCTCTCGGGCCTGGTCCTCGCCGTAACCGCCGCGGCCTGTTGGCCGCCGGGACGGAGCGGTCCTTCTTTTGGGGTGAGGGCGGGGCTCGTTTGTGCGGCCGTACTGCTGGCCAATCCCGGGACCTGGTATCACCACGCCACTATGTTGGGCATACCCCTGGCCGTGCTTCTCGGCCGGGCGGAGGGCCGCCCGGGTTGGTGGTGGGCGGCCCTGACTTTGAGTTATGGCCTGGTCCAGGTCTGGGGCATCGCCTGGCACGCCCTCCTCGGCCTTACCCCCCTCCTGGACCTGGCCACCTTCGGCCTGGTGGGCGTCTGGGCCCTCATGGTCTTGGAAACTGGGCGAAAGCCGTGAAGCTGAGGCCGGATTATGCCCTCTTCGTCCTCTGGGTGGGGATGATGCTGGTCCTTTTCCGCCCGGAGCTACACGGCTTCGACACCGTGGCGTATTACTCCTGGCTGCGGTCCCCGCTGATTCGGGGCACCTTAGATGTCAGCGAGACTTTTGCCCGCTACGGCTACCTGGGTGAGCGGGGACTCTCCCCGACCGGCTACCGGCTGAACGAATGGCCGGTGGGCCCGGCCCTGCTCTGGCTGCCCTTCTTTCTGGCCGGACACCTCGCCGCCCTGGCAACCCGGGCCCCGGCCGACGGCTTCAGCGCCCCGTATTTGGTTTTCACCGCCCTGGGCTCGAGCCTTTATGGGCTGGCGGGCCTGCTTTTGGTGAGGCGGTTGATGCTCGACTTGGCCGGCCCGGGGGCCGCCTTCTGGGCCGTGCTCGGCATCTGGCTGGCCTCGCCCCTGGTCTTTTACATGTCGGCCCACCCCTTTATGGCCCACGCCCCGGATTTTTTCATTAACGCCCTATTTTTGTGGTTATGGGTCCGCCGGGACGGCCCCTGGCCGTCCCGGATCGGCCTCGGGCTGGTGGGCGGCCTGGCAGCCTCCGTCCGCTACCAGAATATGACCCTTCTGCTCTGGCCGGCCCTAGAAGACCTGGTCCGGGTCCGGCGGGGCCTCTGGGATGGGCTGGCCCGGTTGGGGGCCCTGGGGCTTGGGGCGCTGGTGGGTTTTTCACCCCAGCTTATCGTCTGGCGGGTAGTCTTCGGGGAGTGGGTGGTGCTTAATCCCTACGGCCTAACCGGGGCCGGCGGCTTTGACCTCCGGTCGCCCCATTTTCTCGACGTTCTGTTTTCGGCCGACCGGGGCCTCTTCCCCTGGATGCCCCTTTCGGTTTTCGGGGTGCTGGGTCTTTTCGGGCCGCTCCTTCGCCGGCGCCCGGCTCTGGCCCGACTGACCGGGGCCCAGTTCCTGGCCCAGGTCTACCTTGTAGGCTCGTGGAGCAGCTGGTCGGGCGGGGCGGCCTTCGGGCCCCGCCTGTTGGTAGGCCTCCTGCCGGGCTTGGGCCTCGGGCTTGCCGCCCTCTACGACGGCTGGGCCCGCCGCCGGGCGGTCGCCCCAGCCGGCCTCAGTCTGGCATTTGCCGCCTTTAACTTTATCCTTCTGGCTCGCTACGGCCTTGGGGACATCCCTCGCGCCGGACCGGTTTCCCCGGAGGGCCTCTGGTTAGGTCAGTTTACTTTTCTGCTAAACTTGCCCGGCCGGGTCGGGCCCCTGCTGGAGGCCCTCCTGCGTCGGGCACCCTGACCCCGGTTAAAATCGAGGTAGGATGACGGTGCGCTTTGAAATCGTCGCCGCCGGCCCGGGATTCGCCCGGGTCGGCCGCCTCTTTACCCCCCACGGTCAGGCCGAGACCCCGGCCCTCGTCATCGTCGCCACCCAGGCCACCGTCAAGGGCTTGAGCCCCGAGGAGGTTCAGGCCACTGGCACGGAAATCGTCCTGGCCAACACCTATCACCTTTACCTGCGGCCGGGGGCGGACCTGGTCGGCCGATTGGGGGGACTCCACCGGTTCATGGGCTGGTCGGGGCCCCTCATGACCGACAGCGGCGGCTTTCAGGTTTTTAGTCTCGGCTTTGCCCTCGAACACGGGGTGGGGAAAATCGCCAAGATTTTTCCGGGCATGGACGTGGAAACCCCCGCCCGGGGGGTGAAGCCCCGCCTCGTCGCCATCGACGACGAGGGGGTTACTTTTACATCCCACCTGGACGGCTCCCGCCACCGCTTCACCCCGGAAAAGTCCATCGAAACCCAGGAGAAACTTGGGGCTGACATCATCTTCGCCTTCGATGAGTGCACTTCGCCCCTGCACGACTACGAATACACCCGCCAGGCCCTGGAGCGAACCCACCGCTGGGCCCTGCGCTGCCTGGCGGCCAAAAGCCGGTCCGACCAGGCCCTCTTCGGCATCGTCCAGGGCGGCGCCTACCGGGACCTTCGGGAAGCCAGCGCCCGGTTTATCGCCAGCCTCCCCTTCGACGGCTACGGCATCGGCGGCTCCCTGGGCCGCTCAAAAGAAGAGATGTGGCAGGTGGTCGAATGGGTGGTCCCCCTCCTGCCCGAAGGCAAGCCCCGCCACCTCCTGGGAATTGGGGAGCCCGAAGACCTGCTGGGGGGAATCGCCCGGGGGGTTGACCTCTTCGATTGCGTGGCCCCGACCCGCCTGGGCCGGCACGGGGCCGCCTATACCCGGCGGGGCCGGCTGAACCTGCGGGCTGCCCGCTTTCGGGAGGACCCAGGCCCCATCGAGGCCGACTGCGACTGCTACACCTGCCGCCGGTTCAGCCGGGCGTACTTAAGGCACCTCTTTAACG
>DAOUCL010000058.1:0-3632 GCA_034432015.1 Dehalococcoidia bacterium | reverse complement strand
GTTCCAGCTCTTTCCGGTTCTGGCCGAGCGGTCCCGGCAGCCCGCCGGAACCCTCTCGGGTGGCCAACAGCAGATGCTGGCCATCGGCCGGGCCCTCATGGCCCGGCCGAGGCTCCTGATGCTGGACGAGCCGTCTTTGGGCCTTGCCCCCAATGTGGTCACCGAGATCTTCCGGAAGGTCTCGCAGATCCGGGAGTCCGGCACCACGGTGTTGCTGGTGGAGCAGAACGTTCGGCGAGCCCTGCGGGTTGCCGACCGGGGCTACGTTCTGGAAAACGGCCGGGTGGTTCTGGAGGGGTCGGGGACCGAGCTACTGGCCAATGACCACGTTAGACGGGCCTACCTGGGCCTTTAGTCGGGGAGGTATCGGGCATGGCGCCGAAGGCCGATTACATTACCGAGCTGGCACGCCTGGTCGTGGAGACGCGGGCGGAAGATTTGCCAACCGATGTAACCTGCCAGGCCAAGCTGGTCTTGCTGGATACGGTCGGGGTCACGGTAGGCGGAAGCGGCCTGCCGGAGGTGGCCGCCCTGGCCCGGGCCTGGACCGGCCACCAGGGGCCCGCGACGGCAACCATCCTCGGTCGCGGGCTTAAGGCGCCGGTAAAGGAGGCCGCCTTTGTCAACGGGTGCGCCGGGGTCACCCTGGAGCTGGACGAGGGGTACCGGTTTGCCGGCGGCCACCCGGCCGTCCATGTCCTGCCGGCGGCCCTGGCGCTGGCGGAAGCCCGCCGGCTTCCGGGTCGGGAAGTTCTTGTCGCCTTCGTGGTCGGATACGAGGTGGCGGCCAAGGTGGGGATGGCCGCCCGCCTCCGGCCGATGGTTCACCCCCACGGGACGTGGGGAGTCCTGGGGGCCGCGGCGGCAGCCGCCCGCCTGCTGGGGTTTCCGGTGGAGTCGACGGCCGAGGCCCTTTCCGTGGCCGGCAGCCTCACGCTGGCCACCTCCTGGGGCACGGCCCTGGAAGGGGCCACGGTGAGGAACGCCTATGCCGGGCTGGCCAACCTCACCGGCCTGCTGGCGGTGGAGCTGGTCGCCGCCGGTTTCACCGGCCCGGGCGACGGACCCGGGCTCACCTTCCGTCAGGCCACCGGCGAAGCCTTCCGGCCGGAAAAGGTAACCGAAGGGCTCGGGTCCGACTGGCAAATCACCCGCAATTACTTTAAGTTCCACGCCTGCTGCGCCTACAACCACCCGGCCCTGGATGCGCTGGGGGCCCTGCGGGCGGCCCACAGGTTCGGCCCTGAAGAGGTCGAGGCCGTCGAAGTCGACACCTGGGAGCAGGCGGCCCTGCTGGCGAATCCTGAACCTGAAACTTACCTTGGGGCGAAGTTCTCCATCCCGTTTGCCTGCGCCACCCTTATCGTCAACGGTTCGACCGGCCCGGAAGCCTTCGCCCCCGAGCGGATAAGGGACCCGCAGGTTATCGCCCTCGCCCGGAGGGTGAAGGTGCGGGCCGACCCGGAGCTTTCGGAGATGGTCCCGGCGAGGCGTCCGGCCCGGGTAACGGTGCGCCTCCGGGACGGACGGGTCCTGACCGGGTTTGCGGAAAACCCGCGCGGCGACCGGGCGGCGGGTGCGGCGGTGGACCGGGCCGAGGTCGAGGCCAAGTTTCTGGGACTCGTCGAACCCGTCGCCGGGCCGGCCGTCGCCCGGAGGGTTATGGGGATGATTTTGAGGGCGGAGGAACTTGCCGATATCGGCCTGGTTACGGACCTCCTCAATCAGGGGATTGCCGAAGCCTGGGAACGGAGGTGACCTATGTCGCCGGAGGCTTTCCAGCGCCCGCGTGGGGACTACATCACCGATTTTACGACGGGTTTCAGGCTGGACCCTGCCCGAACGGCCCTGGTCGTCGTGGACATGCAGTATGCCACCGGCAGCCGTCACCACGGCCTGGGTCGCCGGCTGATGGAAACCGGCAGGTTTGAGGAGGCCCGGTGGCGGTTTGACCGGATCGAGAATATCGTGGTCCCCAACATCCGCAGGCTCCTGGCCTTCTTCCGGGGGAAGGGTCTGCCGGTCGTCTACCTCGTAATCGGCGCGGAACGGGAAGATTTCTCCGACATGCCGGCCCACATGCGGGCACTGGCCCGTTCAACCAATAACCGGGTGGGAACGCGGGAACACGAAATCCTGGATGAGGTCAAGCCCGCCCCGGGCGACCTCGTTTTCCGGAAAACGACCATCTCGGCCTTCACATCAACCGGCCTTGATACCGCCCTGCGGGCCCTCGGCGTCACCGACCTGGTCTTCGTGGGGATCTCCACCAACATGTGCGTCGACACCACGGCGCGGGACGCCGCCGACCGGGGCTACCGCTGCCTTCTGGTGGAGGATGCCTGTGCCGCGGCCAAAGAGGAGTACCACCGGTTTGCCCTGCTCAACTTTCAGCGGCTCTTCGGCCGGGTGGCCAGGACCGACGAAGTTCTGGCCGAGCTGGAAGCACCGGTGGGTCTGGCGCCGGATTCGGGCACCCACCGACCGTGAAGGCGGTAAGGTTTCACCGGTTTGGCGGCCCGGAAGTGCTCCACTGTGAGGACGTTTCCGACCCGGAGCCGGGCCCGGGCGAGGTACTGGTCCGGGTCCGGGCCTGCGGGGTGAATCGGCTTGACCTGGATATCCGGGCCGGAACTTCCCGCCTGCCGGTAAGTCTGCCCCATATCCTGGGTCGGGAGGCGGCCGGGGACGTCATTGCCCTGGGGCCGGGGGTACCAGGTTTCGGGATAGGTGACCGGGTGCTGGTTTCGATCATCGGGGCATGCGGCCGGTGCTCCCTTTGCCGGACGGGTCGGGATAACCTCTGCCCGGGGGCCCGCCGGCCCGGGATCAACCGGCCCGGCGGCTACGCCCAGCTGATTGCGGCCCCGGCGGTGGATTTGATCCCGATTCCGGATGGGCTTACATTCGAGCAGGCCGCGGCCGTCCCCATCGCCTTCGGGACGGCCTATCACATGCTCATCACCCAGGGTGGTCTGCGGGTTGGCGAGACGGTCCTGGTCAACGCGGCCGGTAGCACCATTGGGGTGGCGGCGGTTCAGCTTGCCAAGGCCGCGGGGGCGCGGGTGATCGCGACGGCCGGCTCCGAAGAGAAGCTGGCGCGGGCCCGGCGGCTGGGGGCCGACGAGACGGTTAACTATAACCTTCCGGGTTGGGGCCGGCGGGTCCTGGAGCTCACGGAAGGCCGGGGACCGGACCTGGTTTTTGAGCACGTGGGCGGGCCGATTTTTGCCGAAAGCTTCGGACTGCTCGCAACCGACGGCCGGCTGTGCGTCTGCGGCGGCCACGCCGGCGAGGTGGTGCCGCTGGACCTGGTCTCCCTCTTCCGGCGTCAGGTAAGGATAATCGGGTCATTCTCGGCCACGCGGCGGGAGGTGGAATTGGTGCTCGACCTGGTGGGCCGCGGTGTGCTTGCTCCCGTAATCCACGGAATTTATCCCTTGGAGGAGGCGCAGGCTGTGCACCGGCTGCTAACTGGTCGGGAAAACTTCGGTAAGGTGATTCTTAAGCCGTGAACGCTGGCGATCACCTGTTTTGGGGGTGAACCGATGCTTGACCTGCTGATCAGGGGCGGACTCATCATTGACGGCTCGGGCAATCCCGGCTTTTACGGGGCCGTGGGCGTTAAGGAC
>DAOUCL010000057.1:0-14540 GCA_034432015.1 Dehalococcoidia bacterium | reverse complement strand
CGGGTCCTGGTCGATGGGACCCGGGGCCTGGTCTTAAAATCCTGAAGGGAGGTTTTAACCGTGGAGGCGACCATCATCCGGACCCCAAAGGGCTACATCGGGCTGGTGGGCGGGCCGGGGGGCCTGCGGGCGGTCACCCACCTCCGCCCCTCCCCCGAAGCCTGCCTGGCCGAGGCCGAAGCCGAGGAGGGCGGTCCCCTAACCATCACCGACCGCTTCCGGGAATGGGAAGGGCTCCTCGGCCGCTATGCCGCCGGGGAACCGGTGAATTTTGACGTGGACGGATACCTGGACCCCGAGGTCGGGACTGAATTCGAGGGGCAGGTCTGGGCCCGGCTACGGCTGATCCCCTGGGGAAAGGTGGTGAGCTACCGGGAGCTGGCCGCGGCCCTCGGCCGGCTGGAGGCCGTCCGGGCGGTTGGCCGGGCGGTGGGGCGCAACCCCTGGGCCATCCTCGTGCCCTGCCACCGGGTGGTGGGGGCCGATGGCCGACTGGTGGGGTACGGCGGCGGCCTCGACCTTAAGGCCGAACTTCTGGAACTGGAGGGCCACCGGGTGGACCGGCAGCGGCTCCGACTCCTGTGCTGCCGGCCATGACCGCCCCCCAAACCGTGGCCATCCGCCAGGCCCTGGCCGAGCTTATCCGGAGCCGGGGGCCGATTACCTTTGCCAAATATATGGCCTTCGTCCTTTACCACCCGGACCACGGCTACTACACCACCGGTCGGCTCCGGGTTGGGGACCGGGGGGATTACTACACCTCGCCGGCCGTCCACCCCGTCTTCGGCCACCTGCTGGCCCGGCAGGCCGCCGACGTCTGGGTCCGGCTGGGCCGGCCGGACGATTTCGCCGTCGTCGACCTGGGCGGGGGCCAGGGCCACCTGGCCATCAGCCTGCTGGGGGGCCTCAGCCGCGACTGGCCGCAACTCTTTGGGCGGACCCGCTATTTTCTGGTAGACTTCGAGCCGAACCTGCGGGCGGCCCACCGGCGGCTGACCGCCGAGCCCGGCGACCTGGTGGCCCGGGTGGAGTTTGTCACCGACCTGCCGGCCGAATCGTTCGCCGGGCTGGTGATTGCGAACGAGTTCTTCGACGCCCTGCCCTTCCACATTGTGGTGAACCGGGGCGGCCGACTGCGGGAAGTTTACGTGGGCTGGGCGGACGGGCCGGTGGAGGTGGAGGGAGAGCTTTCCGACCCCCGCCTTTCGGAATATTTCGACCGGGTCGGCGTCTGGCCCCCGGAAGGGGCCCGGGCCGAGGTCTGCTTGGAAGGTCCGGAGTGGGTCCGGCGGGTGGGCCGGTGCCTCCGGGCCGGCCTCTTTCTGGTCATCGACTACGGCTACCCGGCCGCCGAGCTCTATTCGGCCAGATTCCCCCGGGGGACCCTGATGTGCTACTGCCGGGGGACCTACCAGGACGACCCTTACCGTTTTCCGGGGGAGCAGGATATAACGGCCCACGTGGACTTTACCGCCCTGGCCCTGGCCGGTCAGGAGGCGGGGCTTAGGGCGCTGGGCCTCACCACCCAGGCCCGTTTTCTGCGAAACCTGGGCATCGACGATTATATTCGCGCCCTGGACCGGGCCGTTTTTGACGACCCGGAATCATACCAGCGAAACCTGACCCTCATCCGGAGCCTGATAAAGCCCGGGGGCCTGGGTAGCTTCAAGGTGCTCGGCCTGGGCCGGGGGGTGGGGCCGGGGCTCTGGGGCCTGACCGGCGTCCCACCGGAGGGAATCTGGTGAGGCTCACCGTCCTGGGCGCCCACAAGACTGACTTTAAGGGGGGCGGGGCCGTCTCCATCCTGGTGGACGGGCGGCTCGCCATTGACGCCGGCAGTCTGACGGGCCCCCTTTCCCTCGACGAGCAGGCCGCCATCGAGGCGATTTTAATCAGCCACCGCCACTTTGACCACGTCAAGGACCTGCCCCTCTTCGGGTTGAATACGGCCTTCCGGGGCACCACCCCGGTCTACACCACCCCCTCGGTCCGGGACGCCCTTCTGGCCCACCTTTTTAACCCCGAGCTGTGGCTGGCTCTCACCGAGTGGCCCCCGGAGCAGCCGAGCCTTCGCTTCGAAATTATCGAGCCCCACCGGCCCTTTGCCGTCGGGGACTACCTGGTCACCCCCGTGCCGGTGGTTCACGGGCCCCCGACGGTGGGTTTTTACGTCCGCCGGGACGGCCGCAGCTTCTTCTACGGGGCCGACTGCGGGCCCGGGGGCCTGACCGAGGCCTGGCGGACGGTCCGGGCCGACCTGCTCATCCTGGAGGTGAGCTTCGCCAACGCCCAGCGGGAGGCGGCCGAACGGGCAAAACACCTCACCCCCGAACTTCTGGAGGCCGAGCTGCTGAGCCTGCGGGAAGCCCAGGGCCGGATTCCGCCGGTGCTGGCCGTTCACTTCGACCCGGCCCAGGAGGCCGCCATCCGGGCCGAGCTGGCCGAAGTGGAGGCCCGACTTGGGATAAAGGTCATCGTGGCCGAACGGGGCCTTACGCTGGATGTCTGAGGGGCCCGACCGGATGCTGGTGGTGGCCAGCGCCAACGGCCGAGTGGGCATCAGGGCGGCCATGGAGGTGCTCCGGGCCGGAGGCTCGGCCCTGGACGCGGTGGAGGTGGGGTGCCGGCTGGTGGAGGATAACCCCGAAGACCACACCGTGGGGACCGGCGGCTTGCCCAACCTCCTGGGGGAAGTGGAGCTGGATGCCAGCATCATGGACGGCCGGACCTTGGCCGCCGGGGCGGTGGGGGCGGTAAAGGGCTTTCCAAACCCGATATCTATCGCCCGCAAGGTGATGGAGACCCTGCCCCACGTCCTGCTCGTCGGGGCCGGGGCGGAGCGGTTCGCCGCGGAGATGGGCTTTGCCCGCCGGGAGCTGCTTACCCCGGAGGCCCGGCGGCTCTGGGAAGACCGCCTCCGGGGCATTGGGGTCCCCGAGGACCCGGGCATCCGCCGCTTTCTGGAGCGGATGCGGGAGCTGGTGCCCCGGGCGGTGAACCCGGAGGAGCCGAACGAAACCGTCAACTTCATCGCCATTGACCGGCATGGAAACATCGCCTCCGGGGTTTCCACCAGCGGCTGGGCCCTCAAGTATCCCGGCCGGCTGGGGGATTCCCCCATCATCGGTGCGGGCAACTACGCCGATAACCGCTACGGCGCATGCGCCTGCACCGGCCGGGGCGAGACCGCCATCCGGCTGGGGGTGGCCCGGGCAGTGGTGCTTTATCTAAAGATGGGCCTGAGTCTCGAGGCCGCGGTCCGGGAGGTTATGGCTGAAGTGGCCGCCCTCCCCGACCCCTACGCCGGACCCTTCGCCCTCATCGCCGTGGACCGCCACGGCAACTACATCGGGGCAAGCAACCGGCCGAATATGACCTACGTGTTTATGACCGCGGATATGGCCGAACCGGCCGAGGTTCCGAGGCTCTACCTGCCCTGAAAAGCCTGGGGCCGGGATACCTCCCGGCCCCAGAACCTTGACGGCCTCGCAGGTTAAAATCGGACCAGCGGGCCGCCGGTAAGTTGCTGCACGGCGAAGTTGATAAAGAAGGACCCGAAAAACAGGAAGTTTAAAACTAATACCACGTAGGACCACCAGGAGATCCGGGCCGGTCGGGGTAGCTGGCTGTTAAGGTACATGAGAATAAAGGGGTAAATCAGAGCCCCCAGGTTGGACATGTTGGCCGAGATCAGGATAAGACCGGCGGGCACCGCGGCGTGCAAGGCAATGGCGATGACGATAGTCAGGACCAGCATGTACGGGTAGTAAAAACGCCGCGGGTCTTCGTTAATAAGTCGGCGAAAGCCGGGACTTACCCCGTAAAGGGCGTCTACCATGTTCCGGACCAGGGATTCGAAAATTCCCAGCTGGGTGCTGTACAGGACGAAGAAGCCGACTACTAGGGCCCAGATGGAAAGGATCGGGTTGTAGAAGCGGCCGAGGATGTCCGCCGCATAAGTCGGGATAGTTGCGGCCGTGGGCTTTTCCACCCCAGGCAGCGAAGCCAGATGGGAGACCAAAATGGTGGGCAAAAACATGCCAAGAACCGCCCCGGGGAAGAAGACCACCCAGATATCCAGAACCAAAATCCGGAACCAGCGCCGCCAGAGGCGGGCGTTCTTTTCGTCTTCGGGAAAGGTTTTACCCGAAGGAAGCATTTTTTCCTGCTGGCCGCCGACCAAGGAGGCGATGAAGCCGACCTTGTGGCCATACCGTAGCCCTTGTCCCGGTAGTAATTCAGGGCGTACCAGTTGAGACCCGACGCCATGGCCGCAAAGCCGGCCAGGCCGCCGATAAGGGTGGCATCGGTACCCCGGGGCGGAAGGGCCGGGGTGAGCAACCCGACGATACCCTCGGTCCATTTGCTTAAAGGCACAAAGAAAAGGTCGACAATGATAAGGGTGCTCAGGATAAAGCCCACCATCACCCAGTTGACCAGCTCCAGGGTGCGGCTGATCTTTTTGCCAAATAAAGTGATGACGAACACCGTGCCCATGAGGGCGACGGCCAGCAGCCGAACGGTGGGTAGGTCTGCCGGCTGCGGAATGCGGCCGGTTAGGAGAACGAACAGGCTCTGCCCGGCCGAGGCCGCCCACCCGCCCCAGATAAAGGCGAAGTAAATAATAAAGAGCGAGAGGGGGATCCAGAGCTTCCAGCCGGGTGGGGTCCGCCCGAACCCGAGAATAGGAACTTCCCCGGTGGCCATAATATACCGGCCAATCTCGATGTTATAGAAGGTCTGCAAAATAATAAAGCCGATCCCGACGAAGCCGTAGGTGCCGACGTTGAGGGGTCCGAGCAGCCACTCGCCGCTGCCGATGGATATGCCCAGGGCGATGAGGCTGGGTCCGATGACCCGGGTAACGGCCTCTTTAAACCCGATCTTGGGAACGTGAAACACCTCTTCTGGGGTCGGCAGGTCGTCGACCTCCAGGGGCGGGCGGCTAACACCAATCTGAACGACTTTCGGGGCTGCAGCCCGTTCCAGGCCCATCTCTGACCTCCTCCTTTCGTGTTTGCGGCTCTGGCCGAGTATAACCGCCGAACTGGATTCTGTTAAGCGGCTGTCTTTGTTCGGCTGGAGATAAATCACGGCCTGCCATCCACCGGAACGGCCCACTTAGCAAAAGATCCGGCCATCAATTTCCTCAAGTAAGAATATTTTCAGCGATTGTCCAGGGTGTCCGGCCTTCGGCCGCGGGTCGGGTCCACCACCCGAAAAGCCCCTTTCCCCCAACGTGGCTGTTGGAGTTACTCGACATATGTTAGAATTCAAGGCGCAACCGTGACGCCTAATCCGTCAGCACGGAGGCAGCCGTGGATACCCGCATTGAAGAATTTCTGCAATATTTAGGCGATGAAAAAGGCTACGCCCCCAACACCATCGCCGCCTACCGCAATGACCTCCTTCAACTGGCCGACTATCTAAAGACCCGCTTCCCCCAGGAGGTGGAGCCGGGGGAGGTCTGGCCGGTCGTAACCAAGTCCGCCGTCCTCGGGTTCATCCTTCACCTTAAAGAGCACAACTATGCCCCGGCCACCCTCGCCCGCAAGGTGGCGGCCGTCCGGTCCTTCTTCAAGTACCTGCGTCGGCGGGGCATCGTGGCCGCCGACCCCACCGAAGAAGTCGACGGCCTTAAGGTGGCCCGCAACCTGCCCCAAACCTTAACATCGGCCGAGGTGGAGGCCCTGCTTTCCGCCCCTGCCCGCCGCCGCACCCCCGAGGCCAAGCGGGACCGGGCCATGCTGGAGCTTCTTTACGCCACCGGCATGCGGGTGAGCGAGCTCATCGGCCTAAATATCGACGACGTGAACCTGATGGACGAGTCGGTCCGTTGCGTCGGCCGGAACCGGCGGGAGCGGGTCTTTCCGCTGCCCAAGCGGGCCTTCGAGGCCCTGGAAGATTACGTTCAGACGGCCCGGCCGCTGCTGATTCGGGACCTGGCCGAAAAGGCCCTCTTCGTCAACCGCCGGGGGGAGCGGCTTACCCGTCAGGGGTTCTGGCTCATCGTCAAGGCCTACGCCCGGGCGGCCGGCATCACCCGCCCCATCACCCCCCACACCTTCCGGCATACCTTCGCCGCCCACACTTTGCTAAGCGGCGCCGACATTGAGTCGGTCCAGAAGATGCTGGGCCACGTCTCCATCGCCACAACCCAGGTTTACGAACGTTTGCGCCAGCTCCAAACCCCGGGCAATGATGGAGCGGGAAATCAGGCCTGAGGAAGTCGGGGAAGCCGTCGAGTTCATCCGCCGCCGGATGCCCCACCTGCCGCAGGTAGCGGTCGTGGCCGGCAGCGGCCTGGCCGACCTGGCCATCGAGGTCGAGACGCCGGTCCGGGTCGACGTAAGTGAGATCCCCGGCTGGCCGGTCCCCACCGTGGAAGGGCACGGCCGGGAGCTCTGGGTCGGTCGGTTGGGGGGTCAGGTGGTGGCCGTCCAGACGGGCCGGGTCCACCTCTACGAAGGGTATTCCCCGGCCCAGGTAGCCTTTAACATCCGGGTTTACGGCCTGCTGGGGGTTCGGGTAATCATCCTCACCAACGCCGCCGGGGGCTTAAACCCCCAGTTCCGGGTTGGGGACCTGATGGTCATCGCCGACCACATCAACCTGCCCGGTCTGGCCGGCTTTAACCCCCTGCGGGGCCCCAACCAACCGGCCTGGGGTCCCCGGTTCCCGGGAATGGTGGGGGCCTACTCGCCCCGGCTCCGGGCTTTGGCCCGGCGGGCGGCCGCCGAGGCCGGCATTACCCTCCGGGAAGGCGTTTACGTGATGGTTGGCGGGCCCTCTTACGAAACCCCGGCCGAGGTGCGCCTGCTCCGGGCCCTGGGCGGGGATGCGGTGGGGATGAGCACCGCCCTGGAAGTGGTTGCCGCCCGCCAGATGGGGCTGGAGGTTTTGGGCATCTCCTGCATTACCAACGTCTGGGATGACCCCGATGCCGGTCCCACCCACGCCGAGGTGCTGCTGGCCGGCGCCGCCGTCCTTCCCCGCCTTAAGGCGCTGGTGCGCCGGGTGGTCGACCTGCTCCGATGAACGGCCAAGGTCGCCGGCTCCCGCTGCTGGCGGCGGTCCTCGGCGGAGCCGGCCTGGTCTTAATCGTCCTCTTTCTGGCCATGCTGGCCCCCCGGCCCGCCGGCCGGACGGCCACCGCCCCGCCGGGCCCGGCCCCACCCGCCTACCGGCCCCTCCCCACCCCGCCCAACCGGGACCTCTACGACCTGACCCGCCGGCTCCGCTCCGACGGCCTGCCCCCGGTTGGGGGCGGCAGCCCCACCCCGCCCACCCGGCAAGTCGGGGACCGGGAAGTTTTCTGGGCCATGAACCTGGATACCTACACCCCCTTCACAGTAACCGCCGTCCTCCGCTACGCCGGCCCCCACACCCTCTTTTACTTCGACGAAGCCAGCCCCGTCGACCAGGCCGTTATCGAACAGGCGGCCCGGGAGTTCGAAACGCGGGTCTACCCGGTGATTCGCCGCCACTTCGGCAGCGAGCCCTCCCCCGGCCTCGACGGCGACCCCAGACTCACCATCCTCCACGCCCGGATTCCCGGGGTGGCCGGCTATTTCAGCGCCGCCGACGGCTACCCCAGATTCATCAACCGCTACAGCAACGAGCGGACAATGTTTTACGTCAATTTTGAGGCCCTCCGGCCGGGGACGCAGGCCTATTTAAGCGTGCTAGCCCATGAGTTCACCCACGCCGTTCAGTTCAACGAGCACCGAGCCGAAGAGGGTTGGATTCAGGAGGGGCTGGCCGAGCTGGGCTCCTTCCTGGCCGGGTTCCCGCCGCGGTCGGCCGAGGCCTTTCTGACCGACCCCGATGTTCAGCTCAACCGTTGGCCGGAGCAGCCTTCGGCTGCCGGCCGCAACTACGGGGCCGCCTATCTCTTCTTTCGTTACCTTTTCAGCCATTACGGCGGCTTCGAACGAATCGTCGACTACATGCGGCAGGGTGGACGGGGTATAGGCGGAATCAACGCTTACCTGCAGCCTTTTGGGACGGATTTTGACAGGGTCTTTCTTGACTGGACGGTGGCCAACCTTCTCGGGCGCCGCGGTGACCGTTACGGCTACCCGGACTACGGGGCCGGCGTCCGGGCCGTAACCCTTTTAAATCCGGGTGACACTTACCGCGGGCGGGTGAACCAGCTGGGGGCCAGGTACTTCGAGATTTCGTCACCCGGCAACTACCGCCTCGTTTTCAGCGGAGCTTTGGAGACGCCCATAATCCCAACCCGGGCCCCCAGCGGGTCCCACTTCTGGTGGGCCAACCGGGGGGACAACACCGACTCGACCCTGACCCGGGAATTCGACCTTTCGGGGGTGGATCGGGCGACCCTCCGGTTCCGGGCCTGGTGGGCCCTTGAGTCCGGCTGGGATTACGCCTACGTAGAGGCTTCCGCCGACGGCGGCCGGAGCTGGCAGGTCCTATCGGGCCGGTTTTCCCGGGCCGACGACCCCTTCGGCCACCGCTTCGGCCCGGGCTACACCGGCCGAAGCGGTGGGGGTCCGGCCCCGGAGTGGGTCGAAGAGGCGGTCGACCTGACGCCCTTTGCCGGCCGGAAGGTGCTCATCCGGTTCGAGCAGGTAAATGACGACGCCGTAAACCTGGACGGCTTCGCCCTTGACGACATCAGCATCCCCGAGGTCGGCTTTTTTGACGACGCGGAAACCGACCAGGGCTGGGAGGCCCGGGGCTTTGTCCGGACCGATAACCGCCTGCCCCAGCGTTTTGGGGTCCGGTTGGTGAAGTTCGGCCGGGAGGTGGCCGTCGAATCGGTCCCCCTGGACGCCGCCAACCAGGGCGAATATCTTATTGAGGGGCTGGGCCGGGACTTTGACCGGGCAGTCGTGGTCGTCGCCGGCCTGAGCCCGGACGCGGCCCAGCCGGCCGCCTTTCAGCTAACCCTGGAGCCGAGGTGAAGATGAGCCGGGCGCTCACCCTCTACCAGCTTCAACAGGTGGACAGCCAGCTGGACGAGCTTAAGGCTCGGCTGGCCGAGGTCGAGGCCCGCCTCACCGAGAGTCCGGCCCTGCGCCAGGCCCGGGCGGACGTGGCCGCCCGCGAGCAGCGGCTGCGGGAGCTCCAGCGGCGTCAGCGGGACCTGGAAGACAGCATTGAGGACCTCGCGGCCAAAATCAAGGAGCTCGACGACAAGCTCTATTCGGGGAAGGTAACGAACCCGAAGGAGCTGGACGGCTACTACCAGGAGCAACTCCAGCTCAAAGCCCGGCAGCGGCAGTTGGAAGACCAGATGCTCGAGGTGATGCTGGCCCTCGAGGCGGCCGCCGCCGAGCTGGCCGAAGCCCGCCGGCGCCTGGCCGAAGTCGAGGGCCAGTGGCGGGAGGAGCAGGACCGGCTTGAGCAGGAGCGGGAAAGCCTGCGGGCCCGCATCGACGAGTTGAGCCGGGAACGGGCCCAGATTGCGGCCCGGGTGGACCGGCTGGACCTGGCCGTCTATGAGCAGCTTCGGCAGACCCGGGGCGGCCGGGCGGTGGCGGTGGTAGAGCGGGGGGCCTGCAGCGGCTGCCGGGTGGTGCTGCCGGTGACCGACTTTCAGAAAGTTAAAAGCGGGCAGGGCCTTGTCCGGTGCGGCACCTGCGGCCGCATCCTGGTCATCCCGCCCGCCTAGCCCCGCCCCGTCAAATTCACCCCCTAAATTACCCCGCGGGTAGTCCGCCACGGCCGCGCCCTCCGGCTAAAAGGCCTGCTAAGGCCTTTCCGGGAAGCCCCGGCCTGCCGATAGCTAATAACGGGTGCGGGAGGAGTCGGCAGGTTAAACCGGAGGGGTCAACCTTGCAGGCAACGGGGCTGATAATGACAACCGAAAACCTCCTCGAAGAACTGGCCGACCGGGTCTTTAAAGAACTCGGGTTTGCCCCCACCGACCTGCTACGCCAGCGGCTCGGCCGGGTAGTGCGCCAGCGGATGAAGGCGGCCGGGGTCCCCGACCTGGACGCCTACCTGGCTTACCTGCAAACGTCGGGGCGGGCCGAGCTCACCAGGCTCGTTCAGGCCCTCACCATCAACGAGACCTACTTCTTCCGGGAGCCGGCCCACTTCGCCGCCCTCGAAAGGCTGCTCCCGGAGCTGGCCGCCCGAAGCAAACGGGTTCGGCTCCTTTCGGCCGGGTGCGCCACCGGGGAGGAAGCCTACTCCCTGGCGATGACGGCCTGGCGGGTTCTGGGCGGCCGGCCGGGTGCCTTCGAGGTGGTCGGGGTCGACGTTGACGAGGCCGCCCTGGCCCGGGCCCGGGAAGGCCTTTACGGCCCCTGGTCCTTTCGGGAGGATGCCTTTTCCCGCGCCGCCCAATTTCTCCGGGCCGAGGGCGACCGCTGGCGGGTGGTTCCGGAACTGCGCAACCTGGTCAGGTTCGAACGGTTCAACCTGGTGGAGGCGGTCCCGGAAGGCCCCTTCCAGGTGGTCTTTTGCCGCAACATCCTTATGTACCTGACCCCCGAAAACCGCCGGGCGGTGGTTGGCCGTCTGACCCAGCAGCTGGCAACGGGCGGCGTATTTTTCGTGGGCTCGGCCGAATCCCTGGAATGGGGGCCGCCCGACTTGAAGCGCGTCCGGGCCCACGGGGCCTTTTTTTACCAGAAGGCCGAGGCCGCCCCCGTCCGGGCCGGCCGATTGCTACTGGTGAGCCCCTCACCCTTGGTCCGGGTCCTCTGGCGGCAGGCGGCCCGGTCCGCCGGCCCGGCGGATGCCGTTGTCCTGGCCGACTGGCGTAGCCTCCGGCGGGCCGCGGCCGAGCACGAGCCCGGGCTGGTAGTAGTCGACGCATCGGCTGGGGAAGAAGGGGCTGTCGCCGCCCTCTTACAAAGCCTCCCCGACCGGTGCCGACGGATCCTCCTCGTCCGGGAGGGGGCAGCCGTGCCCAGGCACCCCGGCGGGGCGGAGGTGGTGGGCCTCGGGTCGGCCAACCCCACCGACCTCCGTAGCTGGCTCGAGGGCCTGCTTGCCGGCGCCCGGTCGCCGACCGGGCCGGCGGAGGTGCCCCGTCGGGCCGAGCGGCTGCTCCTGATCGGCTGCTCCACCGGGGGGCCGCCCGTGGTGGCCCAGCTCATGGCCGAGCTTCCGGCCGGCCTCGGCCTGGGGGTAATCGTGGTTCAGCACATGCCGGCCGGCTTCACCCGGTCCTTCGCCGAGCGGCTCAACCGCGCCTCCGCCTACCGGATTCAGGAGGCGACGGACGGCGCCGAGCTGGCGGCCGACGCGGCCTTTGTGGCCCCGGGCCAGCGGAACCTGGTCGTCGGTCGGGCCGGAACCTTAAGGGTCCTGCGACCGGACCCGGCTGACCTTTACGTGCCCAACATCGACCGCACCTTTCTTTCGGTCGCGGCCGGTCCGCTGGCCCGGAAGACCTTTGCGCTGTTGCTTACCGGGATGGGAAGCGACGGGGCCGCGGGACTTAAGGCCCTGGCCGAGGCCGGGGCGGAGACGGCCGTGCAGGACCCGGCCGAAGCCCTCATTCCGGCCATGGTTAACGCCGGCCTGGCCCGGGGGGCCCCGAAACAGGTGCTTAAGACCGCCGAGATCGCCCGGGCGGTTGCCGCCTGGGCGGCGGCCAGACCTTTGTCGGGAGGTAGCCCGTGAAAGTCCTTGTGGTTGACGATTCGAAGATGATGCGCATGATGCATGCCCGGTCCCTCCGCCAGGCCGGATACCAGGCGGAGGTGCTGGAGGCAGGGGATGGGGCCGAGGGCCTGCAGGTCCTCGCTTCGGCCGGGCCCGTCGACCTCATCATCTGCGACTGGAACATGCCGGGAATGGACGGCCTGGAATTTGTCCGGGCGGTACGGACCCGCCAGCGGGAAAAGAACCTTCCCCGGGTCCCCATTCTGATGGTTACCAGCCAGGGAACCCAGGAGCAGGTGGCCCGGGCCCGGGAGGCCGGGGTGGATACCCTGCTGGTAAAGCCGGTTACCCCTGAGGCCCTGGCCGTAAGCCTGGAGATGCTCCTCAAACCGCCGGTAGGGGGTTAAGAATGAGGCCCGCAACCCGCGAGTTTCCCCCAAACGCCCCCCGCGTCCCCCGGCCGGGGGTGCCCGGGCTCTACCGGCCCGTGGTCCTGGAGCGGCACCTGTTTCCCTCGGTCGCCGAGGCCGTGGGCCTGCTCCTGGGCATCCCGGTGGGGTTTATCCCCGGTTCGGTGGTGGCCGCCCCCTGGACGGCGGCGGCCCTGGCCGCCGGGGGTTGGGCGGTGGCCCGGCTGACCGTCAACCTGGATAAGGCGAAGCTTTTGGCCTTTCTCATCCAGCCGTTGGAGGTGGCCCTGGAATGGGGGGCCATCGGCCTGCCGCGACCCCCGGCGGGAAGGGAGCCGCCCCGCTTCGACCGGACCGGCCGGCTTGACCTGACCGAGACCAACCGGCAGGACCTGATGGCCTACGCCGAAATCTGCAACGTGGTGGCTTGCGGCGTCCTGGCCCGGTCGTGGGAAGAACAGCTGGCCGAAAGCCTTTTCGTCCTCCTGGAGGAGGTGGTGGGGGCCGACGGGGGCGGCCTCCCCGAAGGCCTCCAGGCCGACGGCTTCGTGGCCGTGCAGGGGCTCTTCGGCTACCAGGAGCGGCCGGCTTCGCCCAAGGCCGGCCCGGCCGACTACGAGCGCCAGACCCCCTGGCTGCTGGTGATGCCCGAGGGCCTGGCGGTGCAGGCCATCTGGCGGGCGACGGACGGCACCGGCCGGGGGAAGACCGCGTGGCTCGTCCAAACCGGCCGCTGGCGCCGGTTGCCGGGTAAATAAGCTAGATTAGAGAAGGAGGCGACCTGTGAAGGTGTGGCGCGACCTCTCCCTCAAATGGAAGGTGCTTGGGGTGGTGGGGGCGGTCCTGCTGATTATGGCCGGCCTCAACTTTTTCACCTACCTTACAGTCAGGCAGGCGGACGAGACCACCGAGTGGGTGGTCCACACTTACAAGGTCATCGGCCTGGCCGACGACGCCCTCCTCGGCCTGGTGAACATGGAGACCGGGTATCGGGGCTTTCTGGTCACCGGCCGGGACGAGTTTTTACAGCCCTACCAGGAGGGCCAGCGGGCCTACGCCGAGGCCCTGCGCCGGCTCCAGGCGGAGCCGGCCGATAACCCGGTCCAGGTTCAGCGCTGGCGGGAGATCGAACAGCGGGCGGCCGCGTGGCAGCGGGAGGTTACCGAGCCGGGAATTCAGCTTCGGCGGGACGTAAACGCCGGAAAGGTTCCGGCCGAAGAGGTGGCCCGGTTCGAAAGCAGCGGCCAGGGCAAGAAGCACTTCGACGGGATGCGGGCCGTCTTTGCCGAAGCCGTCCAAGCCGAACGGGACCTGCTGGACAAGCGGCTGGGCCAGAGCCGTCAGGCCAGCAGCCTCCTCCAGCCAGACCTTGCTGCTGTGGGGCACCCTCGCCACCGTCGTGGGCGGCCTCGGGCTCGGCTTCGTCACCAGCTCGGCCCTTTCCCGGTCGCTGGGCCGGGTGGTGGCCAGCATCGACCGGCTGGTGGCCGAAGATATTGCCGCCTTCCGGGACGCCCTCAGCCGGCTTCGGAATGGGGACCTGGGGGCGCGGACGGAAACCGCGGTCCGGGCCCTGCCGGCCGGCGGCGCCGACGAGGTGGGGAGGCTTTCGGCCGCCTTTAACGCGATGGTGGACAGCTTCCGGCAGATGGGCGAAGACTTCAACGGCACCGTGGCCGGCCTTTCTCAGCTGGTCGGGGAGGTGCGCCGGGCCGCCGACGAGGTAAGCGGGGCGGCCGCCCAGAACCACCAGCTCACCGACCAGATGTCGGCCGCCGCCCAGGAGGTAGCCGGTACCGTTCAGAGCGTGGCCCAGGGCTCGGCCCGCCAGGCGGAGCAGGTGGCCGCGGCCAGCAACGGCTTCGAGCAGCTCACCCAAACCATTCAGGCCGTGGCCCGGGGGGCCCAGGAGCAGGCCCGGGCCGTTCAGCGGGCGGCCGACCTGACCCAGACCATCGCCGAGCAGAACACCCAGATGGCCCAGGCGGCCTCGGCCGGCCTGAAATCGAGCCAGGCCAGCGCCGAGCGGGCCCGGGCCGGGGCGGAGCGGGTGCGGTCGGCCATTCAGGCCCTGGAGGCCGTCAAGGAGCGGGTGGCCGTTGCCCAGCAAAAGGTGAACGATATGGGCGAGCGCTCGGAGCGGATCGGGGCCATCGTTAAGGTGATCGAGGATATCACCGAGCAGACGAACCTGCTGGCCCTCAACGCCGCCATCGAAGCGGCCCGGGCGGGCGAGGCCGGTAAGGGCTTTGCGGTCGTGGCCGAGGAGGTCCGCAAGCTGGCCGAGCGGGCGGCCGCCTCCACCCAGGAGATCGTGGCCCTGGTCCAGGGGGTCCAGGCGGCGGCCCACGAGGCCGTGGCCACTATGGGCGATGTGGCCCGGGACGTGGTGGCCACGGCCGAGGGCGCCGGAGAGATGCGGTCCGTCTTCAACGAGATCGTCAGGGCCGCCGAGGAAGTGGAGCAGCTTTCGGGGAAGATCGTGGGCCTGGCCGAGGGGGTGGCCCGGAGCAGCCGGGAGCTCAGGACCAGCATGGAAGA
>DAOUCL010000056.1:0-6075 GCA_034432015.1 Dehalococcoidia bacterium | reverse complement strand
CCCCCGGCCTCCTGGGCCTACAACCCGAACATCAAGCCGCCCGAGTATAGCCCCCAGAAGGCCCGCCAGCTTTTGGAGCAGGCGGGCTTTAAGCCCGGCCCCGACGGCATCATGCAGCGGGGGGGAAGGCCCCTCCGCTTCACCCTCTGGGTTCCGGCCGGGCAGAAGATCCGGGAGCAGGTGGCCATCATCGCCAAGGACCAGTGGAAGCAGGTCGGGGTCGACGTGGACATCCAGTTCCAGGAGTGGAACGCCTTTTTGGAGCGGCTCCGGCAGGGGGATTTCGACCTGGTGATTTCGGGCTACTCCCTGGGGGTGGACCCGAACCCCCGGGCCTTCTGGCATTCGGCCGAGCTCGCCCCCCGGGGCTTTAACCGGGTCCGCTATCGCAATCCGGAAGTGGACCGGGTTATCGAGGAGGCGGTGAAGGTCCCCGGTTGCGACTTGGAGCAGCGCAAGCGGCTCTACTGGCGGTTCCAGGAGCTTTTGGCCGAGGACCAGCCCTTTAATTTCCTGTTCAGCCTGAAGGCCCTGGTGGCCATCAAGAAATCCATCGTCGGCCCCAACCCCACCACCTTCGGGGGGATCTTTCACAACATCCACGACTGGTACGTTGTCCGATGATGAAGTTTGTCCTCCGCCGGCTCCTCCAGGCGGTCCCCACCCTCTTCGGCATCAGCATCGTCATCTTTGTGGTCATCCGGCTGGCCCCGGGCGACCCGGTCAACCTGTTCTTTGACCCGACCGTAAAGGGCGAAGACCTGGAGCGGATGCGCCGCCAGCTCGGCCTGGACCGGCCCCTTTACGTTCAGTATGCGGACTGGGTGGCCGGCCTCCTTCGGGGGGACTTCGGCCGCTCCTTTGTGACCCATGAGCCGGTGCTCAGGCGCATCGCCGAGCGGCTGCCCAACACCATCCAGCTGAGCCTGGTGGCGGTGGCCATTTCGCTATTGGTGGGGCCGACCCTGGGGATTCTGGCGGCCACCCACCGGGGCGGTCCCATCGACCAGCTGGTGCGGGTGATGGCGGTGGTGGTGGATGCGGTGCCCAACTTCTGGCTCGGCCTTATGCTCATCTTGATTTTGGCCGTTCAGCTCCGCCTCTTCCCGTCCGGGGGCATGTACACCCTGCGGGGGGCGTTCATGCCGCCTTTGCTTGACCGGCTCTGGCACCTGGCCCTTCCGGCCCTCGTCCTGGCCGCCGGCCCCATCGCCCTTTACTCCCGGCTGATGCGGACGGAGATGCTGGAGGTGCTCTCCCAGGACTACATCCGGACGGCCCGCGCCAAGGGGCTTTCCGAGCGGGTTGTCCTTTACGGCCACGCCCTGCGCAACGCGGTCCTCCCCATCGTGACGGTGCTGGGGGGCACCCTGCCTTTCCTTTTCGGGGGCGCGGTGGTCACCGAAAGCGTCTTCTCCTGGCCGGGAATGGGGCGCCTCTTCGTCGACGCCGCCTACTCCCGGGATTACCCGATGGTTCTGGGCATCTCCATCATCGCGTCCGTCCTGGTGGTGGTGGGCCAGCTTTTGTCGGATATCCTTTACGGCATCGTCGACCCGCGAATCCGGTACTCGTAAGGGGTTTTTAAAAATGGCGGCGGAACCGATGCCCCAGGCCGGGGTGGAAATCCGGCCCCTGCGGCCGTCGGCCGGCCTAAGCCTTACGCAGCTCGCCCTCCGGCGGCTGCGGCAGGACCGGCTCACCCTGCTGGCGATGGCCATTCTGGCCGCCCTGGGCCTGCTGGCCCTATTGGCGCCCGTAATCGCCGAGCACGTCATCCGTCAGAGCCCCGAGCGGGTCGACCTGCTCAAAACCTTCTCGCCCCCCAACGCCCAGAACCTGCTGGGGACCGACGAGAACGGCCGGGACCAGCTGGCCCGCCTTCTTTACGGGGCCCGGGTATCCCTTTCCATCGGGTTTGCGGCCGCGTTGATAAATATGACCATCGGGGTGACCATCGGGGCGGTGGCCGCCTACTACGGCCGGACGGTGGACGACTTCATCACCTGGTTTATCAACACCGTCCGGTCGATTCCGGGCCTCTTTCTGCTCATCATGGTGGGGGCCCTCTTTAGGCCCAGCGTTGAGGTGCTCATCGTCATCCTCGGCCTTTTATCCTGGCCCGGAATCGCCCGGCTGGTCCGGGGCCAGGTCTTGAGCATTAAAGAGCGGGAGTTCGTGGTGGCCGCCCGGACCATTGGGGCCGGGGACGGCCGGATAATCTTCTTCCACATCCTGCCCAACGTGGTGCCCCTGGTGATAACCTACGCCGGGATCGACATCGGCGGCATCATCCTGGTGGAGTCAACCATTAGCTATCTGGGCCTGGGCGTTCAGCCCCCCACCCCGAGCTGGGGCAATATGCTGAGCGGCTCCACCCGGTATTTCACCCAGGCTCCCTGGCTTATCGTTGCCCCGGGGGCCCTCATCTGGGTGACCGTCCTCTGCCTTTACCTCATCGCCGACGGCCTCCGGGATGCCCTCGACCCCCGGCTGAAAACCTGAGCGGCCCCGGGGTAGAATCTTAAAGAATCCCGCGTCGAGGACTGGCCATGCGGAGGGTTGTCGTCCTGGGGGGCGGCTTCGGCGGGGTGGCCGCCGCCCTGGGTCTGCGGAAAAGGCTCCCGGCCGAAGACGAAGTCATCCTGGTGGACCGCCGGACCCACTTTATGATGGGCTTTCGCAAGGCTTGGGTGGTTACCGGCCGGGCTTCGGCCGAGGCGGGCCGCCGGCCCCGGTCGGCCCTGGAAAAGAAAGGTATCAAGGTGGTTAACGGCACAGTTACGGCCATCGACCCGGCCGCCCCGGCGGCCGAGGTGGACGGGCGGCGGCTGGGGGCCGATGCCCTGGTGGTCGCCCTGGGGGCCGACCTGGGACCGGAAGAGGTCCCCGGTTTTGCCGACCATGCGTTAAGCTTTTACGACCAGGCCCAGCTTTTGCGGATTTCGGAGGCGGTCAAAAACTTCCGGGGCGGACGGGTCTTAATCGGCATCTTCGGCCTCCCTTACAAGTGCCCGCCGGCCCCCTTTGAGCTGGCCCTTTTGCTTAACGACTTTTTTAAAGAACGGGCCGTCCCGGCCGCCATCGAGGTTTTCGGCCCCCAGCCCGTGGCCATTCCCCTCCTGGGCCCGGCGGGGTGCGCCGCCATCGAAGGCCGGCTTGCCGCCCGGGGGATCGCCTTCCTGCCCAACCGCAAGGCCAGGGAGGTCCGGCCCGGGGAGGTCGTCTTCGCCGGGGAGAGCCGGCCCTTCGACCTGCTGCTGGGGATTGCGCCCCACCGGGTCCCGGCCGTCGTCCGGGAAGCCGGCCTTGCCGGGCCGGGCGGCTGGGTTCGGGTCGACCCCGAAACCTTGGCCACCGCCTACCCGAACGTTTACGCCGTGGGGGACGTGACGGAGGTCCCCATGGCCGACGGCCGGCCGCTGCCCAAGGCCGGGGTCTTTGCCGAGGCGGAGGGGGAGGTGGCGGCGGAGCAGATTGCGGCCCGGTTTGCCGGCCGGGCACCGGAAAAGACCTTCACCGGGGAGGGCCATTGCTACCTGGAGGTGGGCGGGGGTGAGGCGATGGTGGTGCGGGGCCGCTTTCTCGAACGGCCGGCCCCGGCCGTCGAGCTGGTCGGCCCGGCCCCGGAGCTCCTCGCGGAAAAACTGGCCTTCGAGGCCCGGCGGCTCGAGGCCTGGTTCGGGGCTTAAGGTGCGCCTGGTCGTCGGAAGCCGGGAGAGCAGGCTTGCCCGCCTTCAGGCCGAGCGGGTGATGGCCCGCCTTCAGGCCCTGCGGCCGGACCTGGAGCTGGAGTGGCGGGGCATTGGGACCACCGGCGACCGGTTCAAGGAGGCCCCTTTCTGGGCCCTGGGCGAGCGGGGGGTCTTTGTCAAGGAGCTGCAGCGGGCCCTGCTGGCCGGGGAGGTGGACATCGCCGTCCACAGCCTTAAGGACCTGCCTTCGGCCCTGCCGGCCGGGCTTGTGCTGGGGGCGGTTCCGGAGCGGGAGGACCCCCGGGACGTCCTGGTCTCCCGCCACGGCCTGGGCCTTAAAGACCTGCCCCCCGGGGCCCGGCTGGGAACCAGCAGCGTCCGGCGGGGGGCCTTCTTGCGGGCGTTTCGGCCCGACTTCGTGGTGGTGCCCCTGCGGGGCAATGTGGACACCCGCCTGCGCAAGGCCCTCACCGGGGATTACGACGGGGTGGTGCTGGCCGCGGCCGGAATCGGCCGGTTGGGGCTCACCGACCAGGTTACCGAATTTATACCCCCGGAGGTGGTGCCCCCGGCCCCGGGCCAGGGGGCCCTGGGGGTGGAGGCCCGGGCCGGCGCCCCCGAAATCCTCGACCTCCTCGCCCGCATCGACGACCCCGCGGCCCGGGCGGCCATTGCCGCCGAGCGGGCCTTTATGCGGGTGCTGGAAGGGGGGTGCGCGGTGGCCATTGGGGCCTACGCCCGCCTGGTTGACGGCCGGCTCTGCCTGCTGGGGGCGGTGGCCGCCCCGGATGGGAGCCGGGTTTTTAGGGACGAGGTGGCCGGCGACCCGGCCCGGGCCGAGGCGCTGGGGGAGGAGCTCGCCCGCCGGCTCCTTGCCCGGGGGGCCGGGGAGGTCCTTACGGGGGCCCGGGCGTGACGGCGATGGGGGACCGGCCCCTGGCCGGGAAGGGGGTTGTTATAACCCGGGGCCGGGAGCAGGCGGCCGAACTTGCCCGCCGCCTGGAGGCCCTGGGGGCAACGGTTTACCCGATTCCCACCATCCGGTTTGAGCCCCCGGAGGATACCACGCCCCTGGACCGGGCCATCCTCGAGCTGGGGGGGTTCGACTGGGTGGTCTTTACCAGCCCCAACGGGGTCCGCTTCTTCTGGGCGCGCCTTAAGGCCCTGGGATTTGGGGCCGAAAGGCTGGCCCGGCCGAAGGTGGCGGCCGTGGGGCCGGGAACGGCGGCCGAGCTGGCCCACCGGGGGCGGCCGCCCGATGTGGTTCCGCCCGAGGCCTTAACCGCCCGGATCCCGGACGCGCTGGGGGACGTCCGGGGGCGGCGGATTCTCCTCCCCAGGACGGATATCGCCGGGCCGGAGCTGGCCGAAGCCCTGCGGGCGGCCGGGGCCGACGTGGCCGAGGTGGTCGCCTACCGGACCCTGCCCGAAACGGCCGGCCGGGACGAGCTTATTCGGCTGCTGGAAGGGGGCCGGGTCGACGCCGTAGCCCTCACTTCGGCTTCGACGGCCCGGAATCTGGCCGCCCTGCTGGGCCCGGCCCGGCCCCGGCTTGAAAGGGTTAAAATCGTCTGCATCGGGCCGGCGACGGCCCGGGCGGCGGCCGAGGCCGGCCTTAAGGTGGACCTGGTGGCCGGGGAGCACACATTGGAGGGGCTGGTCCGGGCGGTGGTGGAAGCCTTCCGGGCCGTCCCGAAAGCCTAACCCTTAGCCGAGGAGGTGGGCCTTAATGGACACCCGTGAGGTGCGTTTGGGGCGAGGCCGGGCCAAGCGGCAGGAGCTCTGGGGCCCGGAGCCGCCCCTGGACCCGTCGGACCCGGCGTACGAGCTTCAAGAGCTGATGACCGAGCTCCTTTTCGGGGAGGTCTGGAGCCGGCCCGGGCTGGACACCCGAAGTCGGGAGGTTGCCACCCTGGCCGCCCTGACGGTGCTGGGCCGGGAAGCCCAGCTTCGGCGGCACCTCCAGGCCGCCTTAAACATCGGCCTGACGAAGCAGGAGATAATTGAGATTTTGATGCAGATGGCCTTTTACGGGGGTCTGCCGGCCGCCCTGAACGCCTTACGGGTCGCCCGGGAAGTTTTCGCCGAACGGGGGCTTTTGTAGTCGGGCCGCCGGTTCTGTTATCGCCGGGGAGGAATGCCTTCGGCCGGGTTAAGCGGGCTCGGTGGCGAAGAAGCGGGCGATTTCGTCCCGGTCGAAGCGGGGCCAGGGCCTCCGCCTTTCCCCGACCACCAGGTGTCGGCCGGCTTCGGCCGGCAGAATCCGGCCGATGATGGAGGCGGGGATCCCCGCCTGTTCCAAGGCCGCCAAAAGCTTTGGGGCGGCCCCCTCCGCCACGGTTATAACCAGCGAACCCGAGGCCAGAAGCCCCAGGGGGTC
>DAOUCL010000055.1:0-6477 GCA_034432015.1 Dehalococcoidia bacterium | reverse complement strand
CCGAGCAGGCCGTAGTGCTGGCGGCCCGGCTGGTCCGGGCGGGCTCGGGCCAGGCGGTCTTCTGGCTGCGGCTGGAGCCGCCGGAGCTGGGCCGGGTGGAGCTTAAGATTCGGCTCCGGCCGGAGGGAAGCTTCGAGGTGGAGCTCAGGCCCCAGACGGCGGCCGCCTACAACCTGCTGGCCGGGGCCCTGGACGGACTCAAGGAGGCGCTGGCGGGTCGGGGAATGGTCTTGGCCGGGCTGGCGGTGTTCGATCCCTGGGGCGGGACCCACGACCGGGAGTCCCGGGGTGGCCGGGGGCGGGCCCCGTTGAGGTCGCCGGGCGGGGCCGACCCGACTTCGCCGCCCGCCTTAATCCCGGCCGGCGAAGCCGTGGGTCCGCCCCCGGGCCGGTTTATCGACCGGAAGGCTTAAGGAGGTGAGAGCTTTTGACCGGAGTGAGTCCCATAAGCGGCGCTGAGCCGGCCCACCCGGCCGTGGGGTCCCGGATGCTCAAGGACCAGTTCTTGCAGCTTCTGGTCGCCCAGCTTCGCAACCAGGACCCGATGCGGCCGATGGAGGACCGGGATTTCATCGCCCAGCTTGCCCAGTTGGCCGTCCTGGAACAGCTGGAAAACCTCGGCCAGGAATTTAAACAGGCCCAGACGGCCCAGCAGCTGGCGGCCGCCGGGGGCCTCATCGGCCGGACGGTGGAGGCCGAGGTGGACGGCCAGGTGGTATCGGGCCGGGTTAAGGCGGTGCTGGTGGCTGGGGCCGGGACCGTAAGTCTTCAAATCGGCGATAAAACCGTTCCCTTCGGGACGGTGCGAAAAATCCTATCGGAGGCTTAAAAGATGCTGCGGTCTATGTTTTCGGCAGTCTCGGGACTGCGCAACCACCAGATGTACATGGACGTCGTCGGCAACAACATTTCGAACGTCAATACCACCGCCTTTAAGGCGGGGCGGATAACCTTTCAGGAGATGCTGAGCCAGCTTATCCGGTCGGGCTCGGCCCCCGAGCCCCAGGGTCGGGGCGGGATAAATCCGGCCCAGGTGGGCCTCGGTAGTATGGTCGGGGCCATCGACACCCTGCACACCCAGGGGGCCTTTCAGACCACCGGCCAGCCCACCGACCTGGCCATCCAGGGTGACGGCTTCTTCATTGTAACGGATGGGACCCGCCACTTTTACACCCGGGATGGGGCCTTTAACATCGGCCCCGACGGCTCGGTGGTAAGTTCGGCCACGGGCCTTAAAGTTATGGGCTGGGTGGCCGACCAGAACGGCCAGCTGGACCCGGCAGGTCCCCTTGGGGTGCTTTCCCTGCCCCTCGGGGCGGGAATGGTGGCCCGGGCCACGGCCGAAGCCCGTATCGACGGCAACCTTAAGGCCGGGGTGACCGACCCGGTAACCTTAAACATGACGGTTTACGACTCCCTGGGCCACCCCCACGAGCTTACGGTGACCTTTACCCGGACGGGCCCGGATACCTGGGGCTGGGCGGTGAGCACCACGGAGGCGGGGGTTGCGGTGACGGGAAGCGGGACCCTTACCTTCGATGCCGACGGAAAGGTTCAAGCCGGAGGGACCGGCACCATTCAGGTGACCTACACCCCGGGCGCCCTCGGCTACGCCCCCCAGACGCCCCAGGATATCGCCTTAAGCTTTACTTCCCTCACCCAGACGGCCGGGAATACCAACCTCACGGCCGAGACCGACGGCAGCTCCCCCGGAAGCTTTACTACCTTCAGCATCACGAATAACGGCGAGGTTTACGGCATCTATTCCAACGGCCAGCGGCGGCTTTTGGGGCAAATTGCCCTGGCCCGATTTGTAAACCCCGGGGGCCTGATGCATGCGGGGAGCAATCTTTACGACCTTTCGCCCAACTCGGGGGACCCCCAGGTTGGGGCGGCCGGGACCGGCGGTCGGGGTGAAATCATAAGCGGGGTGCTGGAGATGTCCAACGTGGACCTGGCCCGGGAGTTCACAAACCTTATCATGGCCGAGCGGGGCTTCCAGGCCAACGCCCGGGTGCTGACGGCCTCGGACCAGCTCTTGCAAGAGCTGGCCAACATCAAGCGCTAGGTGGGGGGTGAGCCTTGGGCGTTAAACCGACCCGAGTTATAAGCGCCGGGGGCCTTAAGCCCCTCAGCCGGGGGCCGAAGGGCCTTCGGCCGGGACGCCCCCGGAACTTCGGGGCGCTTCTCCGGTCGGTGCAGGGCGGGCCGGGCCGGCCGGAATTTCCCGGGGCCAAGGGGCCCCCGACGGCCCGGCCTCCGGCGAAGGTTGTGGCGCAGGTTTCCGCTGAGCTTTTCGACCGGCCGGCGGAGGCCCGTTTTGCCCACCAGATTGACCCGGCCGACCTTAAGGCCGTCCGGCTTGGGGTAAAGGCGACGGCCGCCGAAGCGGGCCTGGAAGTCGAGGCCGTCGTGCTGGACCAGGCGAACCGGCCGGTCCCCGACGCGGTGGTGCTGGCCCTGGTCAACCCTTCGGGCGGGCCGGGGGATTCTTCGGCGGAGGCCGGTTTCTTTCTGCCTAACACCGACCCCTTCGGCCGGACCCGGCAGACTTTGCGCCTGGGAGGTCCGGCCCGGATAAAGCTTATTGCGGTGACGGGCAACGGCCTGCAGACGGCCCAGGAGCTGGACCTGCCGGCGCCGGGAGGGGCCTAAGCGGCCTGCGGCGTGGCCCTTACCTGCCGTCCGGCCGGTAGCTGGTCTCGAACTGCCCAAGGCCCTTAATGTAGTTGACCAGGTGCCAGATATCCTCCCGGCCCAGGGTGTCCTTAAAGGCGGGCATGGGGGTTCCCCGCAGGCCGTTGGCAATAAACCTAAAAAGTTCCCCGTCGGTGTGGGCCGGGGCGTGGACTGTAAGGTCGGCCGGAGGTACCGGCAGGGAGGCCGCAGCCGGGCCGTCGCCCCGCCCCTGGGGGCCGTGGCAGGAGACGCAGTAGGCCTGGTAAAGGGCCTTGCCCCGGGCCAGGGAGGCCTCGTCGGCCGGAATGGGATTGACCGTCGGGACCTGCTCCCCCAGCCCCAGAATGCCGGCCTCGGTTCGGTTGGCGAAGTAGAAGAACACCACCGACCCGGCCAGAATCAGGAGCAGGCCGGCCAGGGCCCGCCGCTCCGTTCCGCCCCGGGCTTCCAGAAGGGAAATTACAATGGTCAAAAGGCCCGTCGCCCAGAGGGCCCCGGTGGCCAGGACCCACGGCGGGGCGGGCGGTCCCGGCGCCGTGGGCAGGGCCGGCTCCCTGACCTGGAAGGAAACCCGGCCCACCCGGTCGTAGTCCCCTTCCGGCCGAATAATCACCCGGGCCTCCCAGTTGCCCACCATCGACAGCTGGGAGGTCTGGGCGGAAAACTCGTTGGGCCCGGCCGGGTCCAGAATCTCTTCCACCTCGCCCATCTCGTGGTCGGTCATCCGGAACCGGATGAAAACCGCCTGAACCCGGGCGTCGGGCCTTGGGGGCCGCACCCGCAGGACGATGTCGTTATCCCCGACCCGGCCCGGCCGGATCTCCAGGTCAAAAGCCCACTCCCCGGCCAAGCCGGTCAACTCTACCGGGCGGGTTAAAAGCTCGCTCCGGGCCGGCGGGGTGAAGGTGAGGGGCCCGCTTATGGCCAGCGCCCCAACCAGCAGGGCCGCCTCGGCCGCCAGGCTCCGCCGGACCAGCCCCCCGGGTTCCCCCCGGCCCAGCCGCCAACGGAGCAGGTGAAACCCCCCGAGCAGGAGGGCCAGGCCGGCCGCAATCGTCTTGCCCAGAAGTAGCCGGCCCCAGGCCGCCGCGACCAGGGCCGAAGGCTCCCCGAGCTCCTGCCAGGAGCGGTAAAGGCCTGTCAGGCCGATGAGGGCGACCGAAACCATCGCCAGGTTGGAGAAGCGGCCCACCACCCCGGCCCAATCCACCTTCTGGCCCCGGTTAAGCCAGGCCAAGCCCGCCAGCCGCATAAGGCCCCCGGCCCAGGCCGCCGCCCCGACGAGGTGAAGCCAGTCCAGGGGAACCGCCAGGGGGTCGGCCGTGGCGGCGGCGTGGGAGCCAAGGCTCAACGTGCCCAGGAAGGCCACCCCGACGCCCAGCCGGGCGGGCGGTCCCCAGAGGGTAGAAAGGACCAGGCCCAGGGCAAAGACGTTGCGAACGATAAAAATTCGGCCCAGCTGGGTATTAAAAAGGGTATCAAAGAGGCGCTCGGGTCCGGCGGCAAACCCCCAGACCAGGGTCCAGAAAAGGACCCCAAGCTGCAGGCCGAGGGCCCCCGTCAGGGTCCAGGTTTCGGGCCAGTCCGACCGGTGGACCAGCAGCCAGAAGATAGCCCCACCCACGAGCCAGGCGGCCAGAATGAACACGGCCGCGCGAAGGGGGCCTTCGAGGGGATTTCCGGCCGCCCCGGTTTCGGGGCCGGCGCGGGGCGGAGTTACGCCCACCCCGAAGCTGAAGGACCCCTGGGTAATGTGGCCGTCCACCCGGGAGAGGGTCTGCCAGGCCACCGTGTAGATACCCTGGCCTAGGCCCGGCCCCACCGGGACGGCCACGGCGGTGCCGTCCCCCGGTAAAACCCTGAGCTCCCCGGTGGGGAGGGGCCGGCCAGAGCTGTCAAGGAGGCGGACCTGGGTATACGCCGGCTCGATGGGCTCCGAAAACCAGAGGCGAATCTCCGAAGGGGGCTCGTCGAGGCGGGCCCCGGCCCGGGGCTCCGACCGGATGAGGGTGGCGTGGGCGAAGGCCAGGCCGGCCGGAACCAGGGCCAGCAGGCCGGCCGTAAAGATCAGGCTAATCCGCAGTTTCATCGTCGTCCTCTCCCCGCCCGAAGATGAGGACCCCGGCCCCGATGACGATGACGGCCACGAAGCCGAAGATCAGGGCCTCATCCCAGGAGAAACCCTCGGCGTGGAGGGGGGCCGGGGATGCCGGCCCCCCGGTTGCCAGACGCAAAACCACGCCGAGGAGCATTCGCCTCAGCCCCTTCGACCCCGCCCTAAGAGGCCGGCAAGGCCGAGGCCCGTTCCCACTAGGCCCAGGATGACCCCGGCCCCGGCCAGGGCCGTCAGCCGGCCGCCGGCGGCCTCCAGGTCCGAGATGCGCCGCTGAAGGTCCGAAATCGTCTGGTCTACCTGGGTCGGGTCGAGGGCCCTTACGGGCGGGAATGTAAGCTCTTCAAGGGGGGCTACATCGTCAAACCGGCCGGGTCCCGACTGGAAGGTCTCGTTGATGGGCTGGCCGTCGATGGTTCCGACGAAGGTGAAAACGTAGCCCCCGGGCCGGCCGGGTATAAAGTAGGCGGCGTAGGCCCCGGGCATGTTAAACCGGGGAGCAAGGTCAAACTCCTTTTCCGGGCCGCCCCCAGCCCGGACCCGGACCTTTAAGGTCTTCTCCAGGCCGGTTACGGGCTGGTTGGTCTCAATGTTGGTGACCCGCAAATCCACCCCGTTGAGCTGGCCCTGAACGGGCGGCTCCTGAAGAAAGCCCACCACGAACTGATATCTTCCGGCCACCACCCGCCGCTCGTGGGCCAGGGCGGTGCCGGCAAAAACGCCCAGTCCCAGGAAGAGGGCCAAAAGGACCCCCAGAACCTTCCACCCCTTAAATCCGGTCACGGAAACCCACCTCCTTTAAAAGTTTTTCGAGGATGGTTTAATAAGGTCAGACGCTTAGGGGTTCCGGACGGGGAGGCGGGTCCGGGAGGAGAATCGGGGCTTCGTTTGGCTGCTGTTCTGAAGGCGGCCAAACCCGAAGGGGCAGGGGCCGGTCCGGCAATAGGGGAAGCTGAACATTAAGCAGCCGGACGAGCCCCAGGGCCGGCGTCCCGGTGGCCTTAAGCTCGGCCATAACCGCCCCGTCGGGGCCGAGGGCCAGCCGGTGGGCCTCGGACGGCAGGCGGGTGTAGGCCAGCTGAAAGCCGTGGACGTGGTGGCCCACCGGGTGAAGGTGGCCGTGGTCTGGGAAGCGCTCGGCAAAGTAGCGGTCGAGGAGGGGGCCGCATGGCCCGCAGACCCAGAGGAGGAGCAGGACGGCCCCGAGCCGGAAAGTGTCCGCCGATAACATAACCGCCGATGAATTTTACCGGATGCGGCCCGCCGGACCGCATCCGGACGGCAAGACCGCCCATTATATGCTCGGGTTGTTATGGATAAAAACCGTGGAAATTTATGAAAAAGCCTTAACACTCGGCCCGGAAGACCCTTGACAAAATGAATAAGTCCGGTGTAGAAAAAGTTGGCCGAGTTAACCAGGGTGGCGCTTGCGGGCTGTGGTGGTCGGCCAAGGGATGCCGCGGCCCGCACTTGTTTGGCGGCCGGTGAACTCGGCGGCTGACGTAAGCTGGCGGTCGGTTCAAAGCCGAGAATAGCGGTGAGAAGCGCGAGCCACTGGCGAGGGGTGCAGAAGCTAGGCAAAGACTCTAGCGAAAGGAATAAGACCATGAAGTGGCGCGCGCTCTACTGGCAGGTCGTCTGGTCCATCCTGGTCCTCGGCAGCCTGATCGCGGCAATCGCCGCTA
>DAOUCL010000054.1:0-3004 GCA_034432015.1 Dehalococcoidia bacterium | reverse complement strand
AGCTTGATGACTTAGAAGAGGCTGGCATCGAGGTCGTCGACCGGGTACCCTTGGTCATCGGGCCTAACCCTTACAACGCCCGCTATCTTAAAACCAAAAAAGAAAGGCTCGGCCACCTGCTTTAGGCCGAGTAGACCAACCCGATCTTCCTTTAAACTCGGCATCGCCACCGGCCGTAGCCTCCCCGAGCTTATTCGGGACCGCTTTCCCCGTCCCCTGGTCATCTTCCTGTAGGTAGTTGCCGAGCTGGTGGCCATCGCTACCGACCTGGCCGAGTTCCTCGGGCGGCCCTGGGACTCAACCTGCTTTTCGGCGTCCCGATGTTCACGGCCGCCCTCATCACCGGCGTCCTCGCCTCTCTCATCCTGAGGCTGGAGCATTACGGCTTCCGCCCCCTCGAGGCCGTCACCACCCTGTTCGTCGGGGTTATCGCCCGGTGCTACTTCGTCGAGGTCGGCTTTTTCGCCCACCCCGATTGGGCCGAAATCGGCCTGGCCGTCGTCCGGTCGCGGCTTACGGATGCTGAGAGCGTGCTGCTGGCCGGCTGAAAATTTTCTCAAAAAAAACCTGGCCGGGGAGCTACCTGGTATCTTAAGTTTCTGGGGGGTGAAGGTCATGGACTTCAACGAACTTCTGGTCAACCTGTTTGTGCCGGGCGTAAGCATTCTGGAGAAGGTAATCCGTCCCATCCTTGTCTATGCCTTTCTGGTGGTGGCCCTGCGGGTCGGCGGCCGGCGGGAGCTGGCCCAGCTCAACTCCTTCGACCTGGTGGTGCTTTTGACCATCTCAAACACCGTCCAGAATGCCATCATCGGCAACGACAATTCGCTGCTGGGCGGGCTGGTCGGGGCGGCCACCCTGGTCCTCGTCAACGCGGCGGTCGTCCGGTACCTTTACGGACACCCGACCCTGGAGCGGCGGCTGGAGGGCGGCCCCGTCTGGCTGGTAAGGAACGGGCGGGTGATTACTGAGAACCTGCGCCGGGAGCTTATCAGCGAAGACAAGCTTTTAGCCGCCATCCGCCGGCAGGGGGTCGGCTCGGTGGCGGAGTGCGACCAGGTGATCCTGGAGGCGAGCGGAACGATTACGGTTATTCCCCGCCGGCCGACAGCCCTGGAAGAGATTCTGGCCCGGCTGGACCGGCTCGAGCGGACCCTCAGTCCCGGCGGACCCGGCCCCACAGGCCGGCCCCAAGACTCAGGGCCCAGCCAACCAGGCCGCCCAGCAGGTGAAGGGTGAAGGCCGCCGCCAGGCTCGGAAGTTCGAGCCTGAGCCGGCCCAGCTGAAGGATCGGGACCAGCTCGAAGAAGGGTTCGACCAGCGGGCCGGTCAGGCCGAAAAGGAGGCCGATAACGGCCTGACCGGGGCCCCGCACCGCCGGGGCGAACAGGATGAGGAAGAACCGGGCCAGGATGGCCAGGGCGAGGATGTCGGCCAGGGTGCTGATGAGGCGGGCCGCCGGCGGGGTCGGGGCTTGCGGCCGGTGCGGACCGACCGGGGCGGGGGTGAGGGGGGCCAGGAAGGCCCCGAGGGCCGCTCCCAGGACGAAGCCGCCGGCGTGGGCCCAGAAGGCGACCCCACCCGTTGCCGGAACCCGGCTTATGGCCGCCAGGCCGCTTAAAAGCTGGCTTAAGAACCAGAGGGGCAGGAAAATGAGGGCCGGGACCTCCAGGGGGATCAGGAAGAAAAAGAGGGGCACCACGGTCATAACCCAGGCGCCGGGGTAGAAGACCAGGTAAGCCCCCAGCACCCCGGCGATGGCCCCGCTGGCTCCCACCATGGGCACCGGGGAGAGGGGGCTTGCGGCGGCCTGAATCAGGGCGGCCCCGGCCCCGCAGGCCAGGTAGAAGACCAGATAGGGCAGGTGGCCGAGCCGGTCCTCGACATTGTCGCCGAAGATCCACAAAAAGAGCATGTTTGCCAGCAGGTGGGCCCAGCCGGCGTGCAGAAACTGGTGGGTTATGAGGGTGAACCAGACCCCGGCAGGGTCCAGGAAGAAAAGCCGGGGTGTAAACCCGAAGCGGCGAATGGCCGGGTCCAGGGCCGGGCCGAGGCCCAGCTCCCACAGGAAGACGACGACGCAGGCCCCGATCAGGCTTAAGGTTACGTAGGGGGTGCGGCGAACGGGGACGCTGTCGGTTACGGGAATCATCGGCCGGGTGTACAATCGGATCGGCTCAGGGCTGTGCGGCTGGTCATCAACGAAGACACAACCTTTCTTATCTGTGACGAGGTCGGCGACATCCCGCGGGGGGCGGACTTCGGCCTCTACTATGAGGATACCAGGTTTCTTTCCGCCTACAGCCTGCGGCTGGACGGCAGAATCCCTGTCTACCTGAGCGCCCGGCCCACCGACTCCTTTTCGGCCGCCCACTTTCTCACCAACCCGGCCCTCCCTGGGGCCGGCCCGGCCTGGCTGGGGATCGTCCGGCGCCGGCAGGTCGGACGGGGCCTGCACGAGGATATTGACATAACCAATTACGGTCCGGACGAGGCCCGCTTCAGCCTTGAACTCGGGTTCGACGCGGATTTTGCCCACATCTTTGACGTTAAGGGCCGGCGGGAGAGCGGCCGGCCGGTCCCGCGGCGCCGGGGTGGGATCCGGCTCAGCGTTACCGAAGGCGGCCGGAGCCTGCGGTTCGAACTGCGCCGGCCGACTTTTGTCCGCCGGCTGGTCGTTAACCTGTCGGAGCGGCCGGACCGGGTCGGCCCCCGGTGCCGGTTCGAGGTCAGGCTTGGTCCCCGGGCCCGCTGGCACCTCTGCGTTGACTTTCTCACCCTGGATGAGCGGGACCGGGGCGAGCCGGTGTATACCTGCCGGTCAGGCCCGACGTTCATCCTGGGGGAGCGGCGCCGCCGCCACCAGGAGCTGGTGGAGCAGGCGCCCCGGCTGGAGACCGACAGCTACGTCCTTCAGCAGGCCTACGGGCGGGCCGTCCACGACTTTGCGGCCCTCTGCGTCCGGGGCGAGGAGGTGGCCGGCGAGACGGTCATCGCCGCCGGC
>DAOUCL010000053.1:0-4142 GCA_034432015.1 Dehalococcoidia bacterium | reverse complement strand
TTCTGGCACCAGGCGAACCCCGGGGCGGTCGAGACGAACATGCTTTTACTGCCCGGCCACGCGGTTGAGCTTGCCGGCTGGGGCCTCGGCCTGGTCGGGTCCCTCTTCGCCTGGCACCGGGCCGGTTCGGCCGACGCCTAGCGGGTTCCGCCCCATTCCTGGAAAACGGCCCGTTTTTCCGCAAGACCCGACCGGGCCGAGTACCCGGACAGGATGCCCCCTGTCCCAAATGTCTTGAACCTATCCACCGGCTTGACGGCGCCGGGAGCCGGCCTCTACAATCTGGCTGGGAAACCCGGAAACGTTGGCAAAGCTACGCACCAAACGGGCGGTTTCGGCCGGCGGGGTCGTTTTCCGGCAGTCGGACGGCCGGCTTCAAGTGTTAATTTGCGGGCGCGGCGAGCCCCGGGTCTGGGCGTTACCTAAGGGTACCCCGCTTCCCAACGAGGACCTGGCCCAAACCGCCCAACGGGAGGTCAAAGAGGAGACCGGCATTGAGGCCCGGATCCTCGGCGAAGTCGGTACCATCCAGTATTGGTTCGTCGAACAGCCCGAACGGGTGCGGGTCTTTAAACAGGTTAAATATTTCCTGATGGAGCCGGTCGGCGGCGACATCAGCCAGCACGACTGGGAATTCGATGAGGTCGCCTGGGTCGACCTGGATGAGGCCCTGACCAGGCTGACTTACCAGAACGAGCGGGAGCTGGTCCGGCGGGCCGCCGAAATTTATTTAAAGGGCCGAACTGATGGCAGTCAGCCTTAAACGCACCCCCCTCTACCAGGAGCATCTGAGCCTGGGCGCCCGGATGGTGCCCTTTGCCGGCTGGGAGATGCCCCTTTTTTACACGAGTATTATCGAGGAACACCACGCCGTCCGGCGGGAGGCCGGCCTTTTCGACATCAGCCACATGGCCCGAATCTTCGTCACCGGCCCGGCCGCCTTCGACCTGCTCCAGCGCACCGTCACCCGGGACCTGACGCAACTTGAGGTGGGCCAGGCCGCCTATACCCTGGCCTGCAACGAGGCGGGCGGCATCCTTGATGACCTTTACGTTTACCACAGCGGGCCTGACGAGTATATCGTCATCGGCAACGCCGCCAACCGCGACCGGGATTTCGCCTGGCTTGCCGCCCAGAAAAGGCCGGACGAGCCGGTCAGCGTAACCGACCGAAGCGACGAGCTGGGGATGCTCGCCTTTCAGGGGCCAAAGACCCCAACCCTTTTCCAGTCCGTGGCCGGACCGGGCGTCTGGGGCATGCCCCGCCACGCCTGCTGTTACGTAGATATTCTGGGCTACCGGTGCTTTATCGGCCGGACCGGCTACACCGGCGAAGATGGGTTTGAGGTCTTAGTACCCGTCGAGGGAGTGGTTGATGTCTGGCGCCAGATCTTAAATCTGGGCGTCCGGCCCTGCGGCCTCGGGGCCCGGGATACCCTCCGGCTGGAGGCGGCCCTGGTCCTTTACGGCAATGATATTGATACCACGACTAACCCCTACGAGGCCGGCCTCGGCTGGGTTGTAAACTTAGATAAAGGACCCTTTATCGGCCGGGAGGCCCTGGCCGAAATCAAGGCCCGGGGGGTCAGCCGCCGGCTGGTCTGCTTCGAGATGCTGGAGCGCCGGGACATTCCCCGGCCCGGCTACCCCATCTACCATAACGGCCAGGAAGTGGGCCGGGTCACCAGCGGCGGGCCGTCGCCCACCCTGGGTAAAAACATCGGCATGGGCTACGTACCGGTGGAGCTTGCGGCCGTGGGCACCCGGATCGATATTAAAATCCGGGATAGGTTCGGCCCGGCCCAGGTAGTCAAACGGCCCTTTTACCGGTCCCCAAGCCTCGGTGCCTGACGGCTACTATGGTTGAGCAGACCCGAACCGTTGTCGAGGGCAGGCTGGTTCGGCTTCGGGAAAAGCGCCCCGAAGACGTGGTCAACGACTACGCCTGGCGGACGGACCCGGAGCTGGCTGCCTTCGACGCCACCTACCCCCTGGCCATCTCGTTTAAGCAATTTAAAGCCGAATACGAGTTTGAGCTTAAAAACCCGGGCCTCAACCGCCGAAGGTTCGCCATTGAGACCCTGGAAGGCGAACACATCGGCAACTGCAGTTACTTTAACGTCGACGAAGTTCAAAAACAGGCTGAGGTCGGGATTCAGATCGGCAACCGGGCCTACTGGGGTCGGGGCTACGGCCGGGATGCCCTTAAGGCTCTTTTAAAGCATATTTTTACCACTACTGATATTGAACGGGTTTACCTGCACACCCTGGACTGGAACATCCGGGCCCAGCGGTGCTTTGCCGCCTGCGGCTTCCGGGAATGCCGCCGGTTCGCTCAGGGCCGTTATCGGTTTGTTATGATGGAAATCCGCCGCCAGGAGTTTTTCGAGCGGCTGGGGGCCGAAGCCGCGGCCAACCCGAAATCCGACCTGTGGAGGCAGCAAGTTGATTCCTGACGACCGCAAGTACACCCGGGAGCACGAGTGGGTTCGGGTCGAGGACGGGGTGGGGGTGGTGGGGATCACCGATTACGCCCAGCGGGAACTGGGCGATGTGGTGTTCGTCAACCTGCCGGCCGTCGGCACCAGGGTAAAGCAGTTCGAACGGTTCGGGGAGATTGAATCCGTCAAGGCCGTCTCTGACCTTTATGCGCCCGTAAGCGGCGAAGTTATCGAAGTAAATCCGCGTCTTGGCAGTGAGCCGGAACTGGTTAACCGCTCCCCTTACGAGGAGGGCTGGCTGATTAAAATCCGACTGGAAGACCCGGCCGAACTGGGTAACCTGCTGAGCGCCGAGGAGTACCGCCAGCACATCGGGGAGGGCTAGTGTGACCGAGTTTCTGCGCCCGAGCTACGTTCCGAATACGGATGCTGAACGCGCCGAGATGTTGCGGGTGGTCGGCGTGGGCTCCCTTGACGAGCTTTTCGCCGAGATCCCCGAGGCCGTCCGCAACCCGGCCCTCAGGCTTCCGGCGCCCCTGGCCGAGGCCGAGCTTTTGCGTCACCTGCGGGAGCTGGCCGCCCAGAACCTTTCCCTGGAAGATTACGCCTGCTTCCTGGGAGGCGGGGTTTACCGACATTTTGCGCCCAGCGTCGTCCAACATGTGATTGCCCGCAACGAGTTTTACACCGCCTACACCCCTTACCAGCCGGAAGTAAGCCAGGGCACCCTCCAGGCCCTCTTTGAATACCAGTCCCTCATCTGCGACCTGACCGGGATGGAGGTGGCCAACGCCAGCATGTACGACGGCGGCTCGGCCACCGCCGAGGCCGCCCTGATGGCCTGCCGGCTTACGGGCCGGACGGCCATCGGCATCGCCGACACGACCAACCCCCAGTATATCGAGGTGCTCCGAACCTACTTTGAGGGTCAGAGCCTCCGGGTTAAGGTCTTCGACGCCGACGACCCGCCGGCCGACCGGGAGCTGGCCTGTCTTATTATCCAGCACCCGAACTTTTTCGGCTACCTGGAGCGGCCCGACCTGGCGGCCGCCCGGGCCCGGGCGGCCGGGGCCCTCCTGGTCATGATCGTCGACCCGATCTCCCTCGGCCTTTTGAAGCCGCCGGGGGAGTACGGGGCCGATATCGTCGTGGCCGAAGGCCAGTCCCTGGGCCTGCCCCCTTACTTTGGGGGCGCCTGCCTGGGAATCTTCGCCTGCCGCCAGGAGCACATCCGCCAGATGCCGGGCCGGCTGGTCGGCCAGACCGTCGATATCGAGGGCCGGCGGGGGTTCGTCCTTACCCTCCAGACCCGGGAACAGCACATCCGGCGGGAAAGGGCCACCAGCAACATTTGCACGAGCCAGTCGCTGCTGGCCATCGCCGCTGCAGCCTACCTGGCCGCCCTGGGGAAGCAGGGCCTGCGGGCGGTGGCCGAGCAGTGCTACCACAAGGCCCACTACGCCGCAAAGCTCATCGCCGCCATCCCAGGTTATTCCCTGGCCTTCGACCGGCCCTTCTTTAAGGAGTTCGTCGTGGTCTGCCCGGCCCCGGTGGCCGAAATCAACCGGTTTTTACTCGGCCGCAAGATCATCGGCGGCTTGGACGTAAGCCCTTACGTCCCCAACGGGATGCTCATCGCCGTGACCGAGCTCAACACCAGGGCCGAAATCGAGGGGCTCGCCGAAGCCCTCCGGGATGCGGC
>DAOUCL010000052.1:0-3370 GCA_034432015.1 Dehalococcoidia bacterium | reverse complement strand
GGCCCTAAAATGAAAGACCTGGTGGTCGTCGTTACGGGGGCCTCCCGGGGCATCGGGGCGGCCACGGCCCGGCTCCTGGCCGAGCAAGGGGCGAAGGTCGTGCTGGCCGCCCGCTCCGCCGAGGCCCTGCTGGCCCTGGAGGCCGAGCTGAACGGCCGGGGCAAGGCCGCCCTGGCCATCCCCACCGACGTGACCGACCCTTATCAGCTGGACCGGCTGGTGGAGCGAACGGTCGACGTGTTCGGGCGGGTAGACGTCCTGGTGAATAATGCCGGCATCGGGGAGCCCTCCCAGGTTGCCCACAGCCCCGACGACCTTATCGACCGGCTCTTTGAGACCAATCTGCTGGGGCCCATTCGCCTCACCCGGCGGGTTTTGCCCCTCATGCTCGCCCGCCGCTCAGGCCACGTTATCTTCGTGAGCTCCGTGGCCGGCCACATCCCGGTGCCGCCCATCACCCTCTATTCGGTGACCAAGGCCGGCCTTATCGCCCTGGCCGAGGGCCTCCGCCGGGAGGTGGGGTCCCGGGGCATCCGGGTCTCGGTAGTTTCCCCCGGGTTTATCCGGACCGATATGGTCGACGACGTGCGGGTGGCACCCCGCTGGCTGCCGATGCCCGGCCCCGAGGCGGTGGCCCGGACCATCGCCTGGCTTATCCGCCATCCCCGGCGAGAAGTAATTGTCCCCTGGTACTACCGGCCGCTGGTGGCCCTCAACGCCGTCGCCCCGGGCCTGGTGGACGTGGGCCTGCGATTTTTCTTGGGCCGACCCCGCCCGGCCGCCGAAAAGACCCCAAGGCCTTCGGCCGATTGAGTTTGGCCTCAAATTTTGCTAAGATAGTTTTAGGCGAAGGCGGATAGCCGGCCAGCTTTGGGCTGGCGGGGAGGAGGCAGACATGTTGACGGCTGCTTCGGGCAGGCAGGACCGATTAGCCCGGGCCATCATCGCCGGCTTCGTTGCCTCGACGGCGATGCTTTTTACCTTCATTGTGGCTTACCTGCTGGCATCCCTCCTGGCCACGGTGGAACTTCAAGAGTATAAGCGGGGTGCGACGGCCATCCGAGAGTGGTTTCACGCCCTGACCAACAACGCCCTCATCGACCTGGCCCGGCCGAATCCTTATGCGGCGGTGATGGTCCACTTTGTTATTGGCATCGTCTTTGCCGTCGTTTACGCCTACGTCTTTGAGCCCCGGCTCCCCGGCCCCAGCTGGCTGCGGGGTATCCTCTTCTCGTTTGGCCCCTGGATTCTTTCGCTGGTGGTCTTCCTGCCGCTGGTTGGGGGCGGCTTTCTAGGCCTCGGCATTGGGGCGGGCCCGCTGCCTATTATCGGCAACCTGATTCTCCACCTGGTTTACGGGGCCACCCTGGGGGTTCTTTACGGGCCTGCCGGTCGGGTCGTGGTCGGGGAGGAGACTCCCCCAACGGAGCTGGAGGGCCAATTTAGCTCCCATTCGGATGCGGTGGCCGCCCAGGGGATCATCATCGGCCTGGGCCTTGGGCTGGTGCTGGGCGGGGCGGCGGTCTTGCTGGGGTGGGCTACCGGGCAGACGGCAATCCTGGGGGATAATCCTTTGGCCGCCGTGGCGGTCCTCGGGGTGACGGGGGCTGCCCTCGGCGGCCTGGTTGGGTCCTTTATCGGCCTTTCGGTGGGGGAGGAGAAGAAGCGGCCGGTGTCGGGCTGAGGACGGCGGCCATCGCCCGGTCGACCCGGGGGTAGGCCAGCCAGACCCAGCCGGCCCCGAAGAGGGCCCCGGTTACCGTTCGCAAAAGCCAGTCGCTCTCCCGCAGGCCGACCAGTTGCGTTGTGCCGTCCACGGCCAGGGGCAGAATAAGGACGATAAAGAGCCGCCAGTCCAGGGCCCGGATTCGGCCCCGCAGCAGGCCGTAGGTCAGCCCGGCCAGCAGCATCACCCCGTAGATGGCCACATCCCGCTCACAGAAGGCCACTTTAAAGCCCAGTTCGGGACTGCCCACGAACGCGGCCGGGCTGGCCGGATTGAGAAAGGGCCTGAGCTCCTCCGGCGAATAGACGGGCTGGCGGCCGAACAGAAAGTAGCTTCGGGCCGGCAGCTGGTGGCAGGTCAGGCGATAGGCCAGGTAGATAAAACGGGCCGGGGCCTCATACCCGGCAGCCATCAACAGGGGGGCAAGAAACGGCGGCAGCATGAAGGCAAAGAGGCCCAGGTTCGCCAGGGCAAGCCAGTGGCGGGCGATGAAGGTTACCAGGCCGTCAACAAAACCGACCACCAGCCGGTCCAGGGCCCGACGCCGCGGCCCAACCCCGAGCAACTCCAGGTAAAGGTCGTAAGCTGAATCCCTACGGTCCATACCCTGTCACCGGGGCGACCGGCTTGGCAGCCGTATCCCCGGCAGCCGGCCGGCGGACCGACTGCCAGAGAACGGTCAGCCCAATAACGACCAGGACCACGCTCAGGACCTGGCTCTGCCGGATGTTAAAAAGGACAGCAGGTTCGGGCCGGGTGAAAGTCAGGCCGAACCGACCGAGGCCGAAAAGGACGGCCCAGAGGCCAAAAGCCGCCCCCGGCCGGCGGAGCCGGGGCCCGGCCGCGACCATAAGGCCGAGGATGCCCAGGCTGAGGAGTATCTCGGAGGCCGGGTAGGGGTGAACGGGGAGGTTGAGCTGATAGGCCAGGGAGTCCGGATGCCGGTAAATCACGGCCCACGGTAGGGTGGTCGGGTTGCCGGCGGCGTCGCCGTTTATAAGGCTTCCCAGCCGCCCCACCCCAATGCCAAAGGCCAGCCCCGCTGCGGCCGCATCCAGCGCGGCCGGCAGGGGAAGCCCCCGCCGACGGCAGACCAGGGCCGCGACCCCACCCCCGACCAGGACTCCGCCAAGGAGCGACATTCCGCCCTGGTGGAGGGCCAGAATAAGCTGGGGATTCAGCCGGTAATATTCCGGGTAATCGGCCACGTGGAAGAGGCGGGCCGCAACCAGCCCGGCCAAAAGCCCCCAGAAGGCGGCGGCACTAACGGCCTCGTTGCCCAGGCTTCGCCGTCGGGCCTCCCGAAAGGCCACCCCAAGGCCGACCAGGACCCCCAGGGCCAGGAAGACCCCGTACCAGCGCAGGGCATAGCCACCCAGCGAGACGACCACCGGGTCGACGGTAATTTCGATAAACGCCACCGCCAATTAATTTACCCTGCCGGCGCGGCCGGCGGCTAGTCCCGCCGGCCCCGGACCAGAAAGTCCCAGCAGGTTCGGGCCAGCCGGCCGATAAGGTACGTTGCGGCGTAGTGGCCCGGGGTGCCGTCCGGCAGTTCCGGCGGGACGTGCTCGGTGAAGACCGTCAGGATAAACCGGGGCTCATTCCCCGCAAAGACCACCCCGGCGTCGTTGTAATTCCGGG
>DAOUCL010000051.1:0-9796 GCA_034432015.1 Dehalococcoidia bacterium | reverse complement strand
TGACCGAGCTGGTCCGGGTCACCGACCGGCAGACCCTCCTGGTGATGTCTACCCGGGGGAGGTACGGCCTGGGTGGCCTTTGGGCAGGCAGCATATCGGCCCGGGTGGTGGCCGCCAGCCGGGGGCCGATTCTGCTGGTGCCCGCCCCCTAGGCCGCCGACTTTGGGGGGGTCTGGGAGTCCGGCCGTTCGGGGTTTACCAAGTAATGCTCGAAGACCACCTTGACGGTGGCGGCCGCCGGGACGGCCAGTAGCAGGCCCGGGATGCCGGCCAGGGTCCCGCCGCACAAGACCGCAAAGAGGGTGATAACCGGGTGGAGGCCCACCGCCCGGCCGAGGACCACCGGCATTACGACCTGGTCCTCAAGCTGACGCAAGATAAAATAGGCCAAAAGGATGGCCGCCGCCCCGCCGGGGCCGAGCTGGACGAGGCCGACTCCGGCGGCGATGGTGGCGGCTGCCACCGGTCCGACGAAAGGGACAACCTCCAGGATCCCGGTAAGCAGGCCGAGGGCCAGGGCGTAGCGGAGGCCGAAGCCGAGGCTGAGAACCCCGTAGGTTACGGCCGCCATAAACCCGACCAGGAAGAGCTGGCCCCAAAGGTAGCGGCGCAGGACCCGGTGCACCGGCCCGGCCAGGGCGGCGGCCTCGGCCTGAACCCGGTCCGGCAGGAGCCGAAGGCCACGACCGGCCAGGCGGCGGCCGTCGAGCAGCAGGTAGAAGGTTGCCACCGCCGTTATGAGTAGACTTAACAGCCCCTCTACCACGGCCGCGGCAACCTGCAGGGCCTCCCGGGGCTGGCCGAAGAACTCCTGGCCGGCCCGCACCAGGTAAAGGCCGATGGTGTGGGCGGTAACCTGCTGGCCGAAGAGGTCGAGGCTGGGGCTGCCGAAAAGGCGGATAAAGACCGCTTCGAGAATTTCGGGGCCGTGCCGGGCCAAGTCCCGGGCCTCGGCCGTGAGAACGGGCACTAAAACCAAGGCCAGGCCGACCACGAAGCCGATAAAGACGGCATACACGGCCACCGCCAGGGCCAGCCTGGGTGCCCGGAGCCGCCGGCTCAGCCCCTCCACGACCGGGTCAAGGAGATAAGCCAAGACGGCCGCCGCCACGAAGGGCGGCAAAACCGGCCGGACCAGGTAAAGAAAAACCGCAAGGCCGCCCACCAGCCACCAGTAGGGTCCCATCCGCTGGCCCTCCGGCCCCTAACGGCTATTCGGCCTCGGCCGGCAGAAAGAGCACGTCCAGCTTCGGGTCGTAGCCCAGCAGGCCGGCATACCTGGCCCAGGCCACGGCCGTCTCCAGCTGGCGGGCAGCCTCGGCCCGGCTGAAGACCTGCTCCAGCCGGCTCCGGAAAACCTGGGCCAGAATCCGGTGTTGGGGGGTTGCCCGGAGGGCCTCAAGCAGCTCTCGAACCAGCTCCACCCGGTCCAGAAGCTGGCGGCGGAAGATCCGGCGGCGGGTTTCGGGGTCAGCCGCGGCGAACTTCCGGCCGGCTTCGGTCAGGATGACATCCCCCTCCACCACTTCCACCAGGTCAAGGAGGTCGGCCGCCTCCACCACCGGTAAAAGGTCGCCCGCCTCCAGGCCCAGGTCTTCGGCCAGCTGGTAGAGGTCCTCCCGGCCGCCCCGGGCCCGAAGTTGTTCGACCAGACCGGCCACCTGACCCAGGTTGACATGGGGAAGCATCTGGTAAACGCCGACTTCCTCAGCCGGGGCCTCCGGCTGACGGGCGCCTGGGATAAGGGTCGTCACATCGGCGGCCGGGCTGGTCATAACCCGGTAGATGATGTCCACCAGGGCCGTCCGCTCCGGACCCCGGGTTTGGCGCAAGTTGGGCGGCAGCCCGGGAAGCTCCACCCGAACTCGAGCCGGGTTGGCGCTCAGGATGACGATCCGGTCGGCCAGGGCCGCCGCCTCTTCAATGTTGTGGGTTACCATCAGGACCGCCCGGGTCGGTAGCTGCCCCCCGACCCAAAGCTCAAAGAGCTCCCGGCGCAGGTTCTCGGCCGTAAGCACATCCAGGGCCGAGAAGGGCTCGTCCATCAAAAGAACTTCGGGGCCTACTACCAGGGCCCGGGCAAAGCCCACCCGCTGACGCATGCCGCCCGAAAGCTCCCGGGGATAAGCCGTTTCGAAGCCCCTAAGACCCACCAGGCCGACCATCTCCCGGGCCCGCCGCTCCCGCTCCGGCTTCGGAACGCCCCGGGCCAGCAGGCCCAGCTCCACGTTCCCCAGGACTGTGAGCCAGGGGAAGAGGGCGAAGGTTTGGAAGACCATGGCCGCCGCCGGGTTAATGCCCCGGAGGGGCTCGCCCCGCACCAGCACCTGGCCCCGGGATGGGGGGATAAGGCCGGCCAGGATGCGCAGGAGGGTGGATTTCCCGCAACCGGAAGGCCCCAGCAGGGCGATAAACTCCCCCTCGGAAAGCTCCAGGGTTATCCGGTCCAGGACCAGCACCGGCTGGCCGTCGCCGTAAAATTTTGTAATCTGGTCGGCCTTGAGCAGAACAGCCCCCACAGCCTCAGTCCAGTCGGAATCGGGTTTCGGCCCAGCGGTAAAGCCGCCGCCAGAAGAGGCGGTTAAGGCCGACCACCAGAAGGGCCATGACCAGCGTGCCCGCCAGCAGGCCGGCCGTGTCCCCGGCCTCAGCCCGGGCGGTGATGAAGGCCCCAAGGCCCGCCGTCCGGTAGGCCTCGCCCCCAAAGCTTATATACTCCCCCACGACGGTGGCGTTCCAGACGGCCCCGGCGGCGGTAATAAGGCCCGTCACCAGGTGGACGAAAATCGCCGGCAAAAGCAGCAGCCGCCAGCGCTTCCACCCTGAGAGGCGAAAAATCCCCGCCGCCTCGAGCAGGTCGGTGGGTATCGCCAAAGTTCCGCCCACCACGTTAAAAAGAACATACCACTGGCTACCCAGAAGCATCAGGAGCAGGGCGGCCAGCTCCACCCCGGCCGGCAGCCGGATCACCAGCAAAATCACCGCCGGGAAGAGGGCGGTGGCCGGGATGGAGGCCGCCAGCTGAATCAAGGGGAACACCCGCCCGCCCACCTCCCGCCGTAGCCCCAGGGCAACCCCCGCCGGCACCGTCCACAGGGAGGCAAGGCTCAGGGCCAGGACGACCCGGCCGAAGCTCGCCCCGGCCCCGGCGGCCAGTTCGGCCCAGTCGGCAGGGTCCAGTTCGGCCAGAAGTCGGCCCGTCTCCACAAGGCCCCAGCCGACCAGGAACCCAAAGCCCAGCCCCAACGCCACCCAGGCCCAGCGCAACCGGCCGGGCTTCCGGGTCCTGGCCGGCGGCCGGTCCCCCAGCCGCAGGAAGAGGCGGTTTAAACCTTCGTCCGCCCAGGCCACCATCGGCCCGAGGACCCACCGCCAGGCCCCCCGGGCCAGGGTGGAGCGCCTGAGCAGGCCGAGCACCGGCGAACCGGGGGGTCGCAGGCCGCCGGCCTGCTCGTACCGGAACCGGTCGGCCCAGTTCAGGAGGGGCCGCCAGAGGAGCTGGTCGATTAAGACCACCACGGCTATGAGGGTTAAAAGCCCCAGGCCCAGGGCCCCCACATCCCCGACGTCGGCGGCCGCCCGCAGGTAGGCCCCAAGGCCCGGCAGTCGGAAGGACCGGGCCCCCATCCCGAACTGCTCGGCGGCCATCAGAAAGAACCAGCCGTTGGCCCAGCTCATCACCGAGTTAAGGATAAGGGGAATGAGGCCGAAGGAAAGCTCCAAGCGGGTAAAGCGCAGGTAGAAATTCAGGCGGAAGACGGCGGCCGCCTCCTGAAGCTCCCGGGGAAGGGTAATTAAAGAGCCGTAGAAACTAAAGGCCAGGTTCCAGGCCTGGGAAGTGAAAATTAACAAAACGGCCGCCAGCTCCGGCCCCAGCAGGCTGCCGGGAAAAAGGGCCGTTGCGGCCAACACCGCGGCCGGAAAAAAGGAGAGGATCGGGACGCTCTGTAAGATATCAAGGGCCGGCAGCATCAGCCGTTCGGCCCGGCGGCTGGCGGCGGCTGCCCGGGCGTAGGCCAGGGCAAAAACAAGGGAAAGGCCGTAGGCGGCCAGCATCCGCCCCACCGAGAGCAGGGCATAGAAAGGCAGGGCCGCCGGCGAAAGCTCCACCTCGGCCGCCGGGGTTCCCATTCCGGCGTACCGGCCGGCCGCGGCCGCCAGCCCGTAGGCGGCGGCCACCAGCCCGGCCAGAACTGCCAGGTCCGGCCAGCGGCCGGCCACGCGGCCCAGGGGTACACCGGGGCGCCAAGTCACACCCACGGGAACGCATCCGGCGGGGGCCGAAGGGCCCGGGCCGGTTCAGGACTGGCGGCCCTGGTCGTCGGTCGGCCGCCCCGCCTCCGGGGAAGCGTGTACCGAGCGGCGGAACTCCCGGACGGTGTCGCCCAGGGCCCGGCCGATGTCGGGCAGCTTGCCCGGCCCGAAGAGGATGAGCACGATAAGCAAAATCAAAAGCAGGTGAGCAGGCTGAAAGAGACCCTCGATCATGGCGTATCTCCTGAAAGGATTTTAGACCCGCGGGGCCTCGGGCCCAATCTTAAAATACCCCTTTTCGGCTAAAAATTTTCTAAAAATTCGGCCGCGGCCCGGGCGGCCCCTGGGCGGTTCGGGTTTAATTTTAATAAAACCTTTGCGGGGGGTTTGGCCGTGGACTTAAACGAGCTTATGACCAACCTTTTTGTGCCGGGCGTAAGCGTGGTTGAAAAGGTTATTCGGCCGGTGGTGGTTTATGGGTTTCTGGTGCTGGCCCTGCGGGCGGGGGGCCGGCGGGAGCTGGCTCAGCTCAACTCCTTCGACCTGGTGGTCCTGCTCACTATCTCCAACACCGTGCAGAACGCCATCATCGGCAACGACAACTCCCTACTGGGCGGGCTGATCGGGGCGACCACCCTGGTCCTGGTGAACGCCGCCGTCGTCCGGTACCTTTACCGGCACCCCGACCTGGAGCGCAAGCTGGAAGGGGGGCCCGTCTGGCTGGTAAGGGACGGCCGGGTCATCGCCGAAAACCTGCGCCGGGAGCTCATAACCGAGGAGGAGCTTATGGCCGCCATCCGACGCCAGGGCCTCAGCTCGGTCGCGGAATGCGACCAGGTAATCCTGGAGACGAGTGGGACCATTACGGTGATTCCACGCCGCCCCACCCCCGTCGAGGCGGTCCTGGCCCGGCTCGACCGCCTCGAAGCCTTGCTGGCCCGGCAGCTGGAGGGCCGCGGGCCGGCCTAGGGGCCTTAAGCGTTGCCTCGAGGCCGGCCAAAACGGTTACGGCCGAGCCCAGGAGGGCCCCAGCAGCTGAATGGCCAGGGCCGCCAGGCTCGGGAGCTCCAGTACGCCGCCCGGCTGGCCAAGGCCCTCCTGGAATCCCCGGGCCTTCAGCCGGATTTTCGCTTCCCCGGGCTTTTCGCCGGCTACGGCCGGACCGAAGCCCCCTTCCCGGAGGACAATCCCACCGCCTGCCGACCCCAGGCCGGGGCCGCCGGGAGCGTCTTTAATTGTTTTTTGACGCTGCCGGGCCTGGGACTCGCCCGATGTCCGGCGGGAAACGTTCCTGCCGCCGGGGGTGGGAAGGGTGCGGCTGGCCGGGGTGTGGACCCGGCAGGGGCGGGTCACCGTGGAGGCGGGGCGGGCCGGGGACACCGTAAGGCGACGAATAACCTCGGGAGATTGAAATTATGCGCCCACTGGCGATAAGGCCCGGGAGTCCGGGGGCTTTCGGGTGGAGCGGCCCGAACCCGCCAGCCGGGCCGCCGATGGGGTTAAGGTCCAGGTTCTCCTGGTAACGGTATGCGGCACCGACCGGAAGGGCAGGCCGAACGGGTCATCGGCGACGAAACGCCGGGTCGGGTGATGGAGGTGGGGCCCGAAGTCCGGGATTCGTCTTCACCGTGCGCCGGGGCTGCGGGCAGGACCTGCCATGTGTGCTGGGCAGGCCGGATATCTGCCGGACGGGGGCTTACCGGGAGCGGGGCATCTGGGGCCCAGATGATTTTCAGGCCGCGTACGTGGTAAACCAGGAGGTGTACACACCCAGGGTCGCGGCGGACCTGGTCGAGCCCCTTTCGGTGGCGAAGAAGGCCGTGGACGAGACGGTGAGACTTCAGGTCGCCCGCCGGCCCGAGGCCGGGTCCAACCCGGCCTAGCTTTTTGGCCGTCGGTGCCTACCGGTGGGGCTGAGGGCGCTGGTTTTAGGGCTTGAATGGGCCGAAGTCTGCGGCCTGGACGTAGTAAACTCGGAGGGTCCCCGAGCCAGCGTGGCCGGGGCATCGGCGGCCTCGGCCTACCTGGGGACGACCGACCCCCTTCAGTTGCCGGGCAGGGAGCTGGCCCGCCGGGTTGTTCTAAACAACCCGCCTATGGTGGGCAGCACAACTACCGGCTGGCCGCGGACAACCTGCCCCTGGGGCCGGGAGCACGTCGGCCGCCTCATAACCCGCCGCTACCCGGCGGACGGGGCGGCGCCGGCCGGCATCCGTCCGACGAGATAAAGGCGGTAGTCGAATGGGCCGGGTTTTAGGCCAGCCTGGGCTCGGGGGACGGAACCACCGCCGGGTGCCGCAGCTGGGTGATAACCCAGTCGACGACGACCGCCACCAGGGAACCAACGGCCGTGGTGATGAGCCTCAGGCCCCCGAAGGCGGGGTCAAAGGGCAGCACCGGCGGAAGCAGGGTGTGGGCCACAAAGATGCCCAGGAAGGGGTAGGCCGCCACCCGCCACACCCGCTCGGGGAGCCGCCCGGGGAGCAGGTCATACCAGAGGACACCCGTGGCGTAGGCGAGGCCAACCATCAGCAGAAGAGTCCCGATATCCATCCCTTAACACCTCCTCACCGGAACTTCGGTCCAGTATAATTTTATCACACTTTAGCCGCCTCCAGCCTGCGGACCCGGCTCCGCACCGGCCTAAGTACCAGTAGTGCCAGCGGCGCGGCCACAAAGTCGAAGGCGATGGCCAGCACGAAGATGGGCTCCCGACTGCCCGTAAGCCCCCGCACCGGGCTGCCGAGGGGCACCAGCAAAGAGGCCGTCCCCTGAGCCGTATAAAAAAGCAGACTGTACTTGGCGGTGGCCTGCCGCCAACCCAACAGGTCGCCGACGGTGGCCGGAAAGAGGCCGTAGATCTTCTGCCAGGCAAAGAAGGTAAGTCCGGTCAGGACCACGAAGAGCAGCCGCTTATGGGCGAAAGGGAGCAGGCTGATCGCCAGCCCCTCCAGCGTAGAGTATTTTTACAACTCAAGGACCAGCTGAAGAAGGTGGGGTTTAAGGTCGACCTTTAGGTGATGGACTGGGCCAGCCTGGTCCGGCGCCGGCGCGACCCCAACGAGGACGACGTAGCTCGGGCGCTCGGTCCGCCTGGGGGCCCGATTCGGTATAATCCCAGGTGGGGGCCGGTAGCTCAGCCCGGCAGAGCAGGGGACTTTTAATCCCAAGGTCGTGGGTTCGAATCCCACCCGGCCCACTAAATATTGGGGCGTAAGTCTATTTCTAGCCCTATATGTAGTAGCCGGACGCCGAAGGCTCTTGCCTGGCCGGCTTTTCTGGACCAGTTTTTCAGAAGAGGGCCTCCCCAACCTTCCGGGCCGCCTCCCGCTGCAGGTCCGGCAGCACGGGAGAATACGTTTGGACCGTGAGGCTTATCTGGCTGTGGCCCAGCCTTCCCTGGACCACCCGGGGTTCTCCTCCAGGGCCAGTAGCAGGGTCGCGTGGCTGTGGCGCAAGTCATGGAACCTGATGGGCGGCAGGCCGGCCCTTTTCAGGACCGATTCCAGGGCCCGGTTTACGTTCCGGGGGTGGATCGGCCGCCCGGTAGCCGTGGTGAACACGAGCCCGGCGCCTTCGGCGTCCCAGGTCGGCCCGGCCGCCAGCCGGCGCTCGGCCCGCGCCCGGCGATGCTCCCGGAGCACGGCCAGGGTTGGGGCGGGAAGGGTTACCTTCCGTCTGCCCGCCGCGGACTTGGGCTCATTTTCGACCCCCTCGCCCCGGATCCGGTAAAGACTCCGCCGGACGTAGAGGACCCCGGCCTCGAAGTCGATACCCTCCCCCTTGAGGCCCAGCAGCTCCCCCAGGCGCAGCCCGGTGGTGAGGGCCAGGACAAAGAGCGGGTAATAATCGTACTCCCGGGCGGCCTCCAGGAAGCGCCGGGCCTCCTCCGTGGAAAGGACCCGCAGGGTCCCCGGCGTCCGGACCGGCCGCGGCGGCTGGACCCGGTCGGCCGGGTTGAAGGGGATGAGCCCCTGCCGCTCGGCGTGGCCTAAGGCCCGGTGGAGGATGGCGTGAAGATACTCAACCGTCCGCCTGGAGAAGCCGGCCTGAAGCCGGCGGCTATAAAAGGCCTCCAGGTCGGAAGCTTTGAGGGCCCGGAGCCGCACCCCGCCCAGCTCCGGGATGAGGTGGACCCGGACCTTGGACTCGTAGCTGACGTAGGTCCAGGGTCGGACGGCGTGGCGGGCCACGTTCTCCAGCCAGTGGTGAAGATACTCGCCCAGGGTGAGCTTCGACGGTTCGGACAGAAGCCCCTGCCCGGCCCGGACCCTCAGCTCGGCGATCCAGTCAAGGGCCGCCCTTTTCGAGTCGAAGTACCCCTGGTAGCGACGCCCCCCGACCATAACCCTGGCCCGGTAGCGATTGCCAACCCGGTCGACGGAACCCTCGCCGTGACCGCGCTTTTTGCCCATCAGTTCACCTCCATCTCGCGGTTGCCCCCAGACCGCGGCTCCCGAAAAGAGCGGCCGGCGCAGAAGTTAGCCGACAAGGTAGGCCGGCCACCCACGGGGTGGCTGCCCGGCCTGGGGTTGCCTCCGCCAGCCTGGTTCACCCCCGGACGCGGCCGTCCCTTCAGGCGGGGCAACCCCCTCCCGTAATGAGCCCCGCCGGTCCCGAAGGACCCGGCTGAAGGCGAGCGCCGGACTCGACCGCCACAAAAACCTCCCGGCCGGCGGCCCGACATCACCGCCACCCCTCAGCGCCCGCGGTGTAATTCGCCATTGTCGACAGATGCGGGCCGTAAAACAGCGTGCTGAAGGACGCCGTCTGGCCGGGCATAAGCTTCGTCAGCGTAACATAGCGCCAATTCACATGGATAAGCCGGCCGGAAGTGTCGTAGATGGTCACCACCGCTTTCACAAAACTCCAGGTGTAGGGTGTGTCACTGCGCACCTCCCCGACCAGGTGTTAGAGGCCGCCGCGCCAGTAGGCATTCGTGTTGATGGTAGTGAAGCCGTGACCGTAGGTGATAAAGCCGGATGTTTCCCAGCCAACACTAATCTGGCAGCGGGACCAGCCCGCCTGGGCGGTTGCGGAGAGCTTGAAGGCCGCCTTGCTGCCGCCGGGTACCCAGTCGTAGGGGACGTAGCCCGAACCGCTCCCGGCCACGGTTCCATGAAATACATATCGGACGCCGTGTTGTTCTCCAGCTCGCCCGTTATGTATACGTAGCCGTAACCCGAGCGGACCGAAACAGTCGTCAGGTTGACCGTCCCGGGGGTCACCGTGCAGGCTGGGGCCGGGGGCGTGGGGGCAGAGCCGGCGAGCACCGGCAGGAAGAGCCGGTAGGCTTGGGCCGGCACCGAGGCGTGCACCGGGCCCCTGGTAACGGCAAAGTTTGACGTAATTATCCCCACGATAACGGGTATACGCCTATAGGGAGTATTATAACCAGCAGGCGTCGGGACGCTTTCCGCCGGCCTGTGTCTCCTTTTTCATACCACCGGTATCGAGGGTAGGGGAGCGGACGCGGGTACCGGGGTTGGCCCGACAACCCCCATCCGGCCCGCCCAACCTGGGGAGCCGGGGTCAAGGTGCC
>DAOUCL010000050.1:0-7710 GCA_034432015.1 Dehalococcoidia bacterium | reverse complement strand
TAACCGAGGAGCATTTTTGTGCCCGCTGCAACAAAGTAAGGCTTACGGCCGACGGAAAACTCAGGCTCTGTCTGCTTACCGACCACGAAATCGACCTTCTGGGGCCGTTACGCCGGGGCATCGACGAGGCCGGCCTTGAGGCCCTTTTGCGGGCGGCCATCCAGACCAAGCCCGAACGCCACCTGGTTAACGAGGGCATCATCCCCAACCTAAGAAGGATGATCCAGATTGGCGGCTGAAGCCTTGGGGCGGCCGCCGGCACTTACCTGCCCGGGCCCTTATCAGGATAAGGGGCGGCCTGAATTCGTTTGAGCAGCTCCTGGGTTTCGGGCAGGGGGGTAAGGCCGAACTCCTCCTGCAGGAGGCGGGCGTACACCTCGTACTGGCGGACCGCCTCGGTGCGGCGACCCAATGCCCAGAGGGCGTACATCAGGCGGCTGTGGAACTCTTCCCGGACCGGGTCCAGCTCCAGCCCCCGCCTCAGGTAGCGGATGCTCTCTTCCCACCGGCCGACCCGGCCGTAAATATCGGCCAGCCGGCCGAGGGCTTCCAGGTAGAGTTCCCGCAAATGCTCCCGCTGCTGCCAGCACCAGTCGGCGTAAGGCTCGTCCTCAAAATAATCGCCCCGGTAGAGCTGGACGGCCTGCTCGTAGGCCTTGAGGGCCTGGTCCCAATCCCCCCGGGCCTCGGCCTGCCGGGCCTGCTCGGCGAGGCGGCTGAACTCCCGGGCGTCGATGAAGGCCCCCGCCTGAACATTAAAGTAATAGCGGTCCCCCTCATTACAGATATAGACCCACCCCTGGTCCCGGCGACCGGGTTCGAGCAGGGCCCGCAGTTCGTGGACCAGGACGTGGAACTGACTGGCCTTGGTTTCCGGCTCCGCCCCCGGCCAGAGGCGGTCGATAAGGGCCTCCTTGGGCAGCGGTCGGCCGTTATGGGCCAGGAGGATCTTGAGGAGGGTAAGGGCCTTCTTCCGGCAGACCATGGCCGGGGTAATCCGCCGGCCGTTTACGACCAGCTCGAAGGGCCCCAGGCACCGGATTTCCAGCCGGACGGCCGCCGGGCCCTCGCCGTTAGGGGCCGCCACCGCCCCGGCCAGAGCCGGCGGTTGCAGGGCCGGCCCGACCGTCCCGCCTATCCGTCCTGGCCCCCCAACCCGACTGCTCTTTTCCAGACAGGTTCGCAGGGTCCAGAAGCTTTCGGTGAAGGCCGCCGCGAAGTGCTCGATGACGGCCAGGGTGCTTTCGGCCGGTAATTCCCTGGCCGCCCGGTAGTAGAGCATAATGACGCCCGTGGTTCCCCGCTCCGAAAGCATCGGGACCCAGCACCAGGCGCCCCCGGACTGGGTCCCGGTTTGCCAGGCCCAGATGGGCTCGGCCTGGCCGGCCCTCGGCCCATACACGCTTTCAATCCCAACCGCAAAGGGGGCGGTGACCGAATCCGGCAGGCCGTGTCGGGCCACCAGCCCCTCACCGAGCAGGTGAAGCTCGCCCCCGTCGGCCCCGGCCAGCTGGACCACCTCGGCCAGGAAGGACCGAAGGGCCTGCTTAAGGTCCAGCTCCCCCTCGGATATGACCCGGGCGAACTGAGCCCGGGCCGCCTCCCGAAGGCGGGTGAGGCTGGCGTCAATCTTTAGGCCGAGGGGCGTTCCGACCCAGCCCAGGAGCCGGAGGGCCCGGCCGAAGTCGACCCGGGGCTCCTGGAAGGCCACCCCGATGGTCCCCACCAGCCCGCCCCCGGCCCCGGTCAGGGGAATCCCCACGTAGGCCTGAAGGCCCGAATGGCGAAGCCGTGACCTCAAAACAAAGGGCTGTTCCGGCAGCCGGTCGGTGTAGACCGGCCGCCTGGTGAGCAGGATAACCCCGGGGAAGCCTTCCCCAGGCCCGAAGTGGGTTATCTGGGTGAAGGCGAGGCGGTGGGCGCCCTGGTGGCCCACAAAGACCACGCTCCGGTCGCCCGGTTCGATGAGCCAGACTTCGCCCGCCTGGGCGCCGGTAAGCTTTATTAAAAACCTGAGCGTCTGGTCGACGGTCTCCTGAAGGGGCGCGACGAGGACCCGCCCAAGGAGGGCCGAGGTGAGGGCTAGGTCGTCCACCAGCTCTGAAGACGGCCGGACCGCCGGCCGCAGCCGGCCGATAACCCCGCCGGGCGGGTCCGGCAGCGCAAAAAGCTGGCAGACCACCCGGAGGCGGCGGCCGTCCCGGGTGTGAATCACCAGGGGCGCACTGCTCATGGGAAGGCCGAGGCGCAAAGGCCGGTGGACCGGACAGTTGGGGCCGCAAACGGCCCGGCCCCGGTCGTCCAGGCCGGCGATGACCCGGTAGCATTCCTGCCCGATGGCCTCGGCCCGGGATACACCGAGCAAAATCTCCGCCCCTTCGTCCCACTCAACAATGCGGAGGTCCCGGTCCACCGTGAACCAGCCCTCGACGACCAGGGCCACCTCCGGCCTTTCGGCCGGCAGGTTGCTATCCGGAACCGCAGCACCCATGGTAAACCTCCGACGGGCAAAGAACCCGGGGTGACTGCCGTTTGCCCAATGCTAAGTTTACTATTTTGTTGCGGCTTTTGCGCCTGGTAAAGGCCGACCGAGCCGGCGGTCTTTGCCGGGCTCTGCCCAATTTTACGGGGTGGGCGAAAAGGCCGCCTACTACCCCCTAGGGCCGATGCACCCACCGTAAATTGTCACCGGTATAGGCTTCCAAACGACTTCCAATGGGTTTCCAAAGCAGACCCGGCCCGCGGTCCCACCCGATTTCGGCTAAATCACGCCGGGCAAGACGGCGGAGGTGAGTCCCCCGAGACCGGACCGGTCCCGCTCGGACGGCCCCTTAGGCGCGGTCAACAGCAGCCACCAGCTTATGCTGAGGCAGAGGAGGGAAAGCAGGAAAAAGACGATAAATCCGCTGGAGTATCCCTGCTGGCCGTACTGTTGCACAAAGAAGCCCATAACGGGCGGGATAGCAAACCCGCCAAAGGCACCGAGCCCACCTACCAGGCCCGCCCCGCCCCCTACGGCTTGAGGCAAGTATTTGGGCACCAGCTTGAATACCCCGGCGTTTGCCACCCCCATACCCAGCGCCATCATGACGGCGCCGGCCAGCGCCCAAGGGGTAGCTTGGGCAAAAATCAACATAACTGACCCGAGAAACACCATAGAAAAGGCCAGGACAAGGGCCAGCTCCCCGCCGACCTTGTCCGAGAGGATCCCGCCGGGAACCCGGGCAAGGGCGGTCAACACCGAATATATCATCGTCAATGTCCCCGCCATTGCCAAGCCAAAGCCAAACATATCCCCCCAATAGGTCGGGAACCAGGCCGTAAGGGCAAGAAAGCCCCCGAAGGAGACGAAGTAAAGGGCCACTAAAAGCCAGCTTTTCCGGTTCCTTGCCGCCTGGGCCAAGGACCCCCAGACGCTACCGGCGGGAAAAAGCTCCTGCCCGTACCGCCGGGCTATCCTTTCCGCCTCCCACCTTGGCAAACCATTTCCTTCCCGCCATAACTGGAAGAAGTACGCGTCCTTGGCGCCGACCCCGTACGCCACCGTACCCACTACTAGGATAAAGAAGCCACGCCGCGTAAGCCCCCGTCAGCCCCCACTCGCCCACGGCCAGGGGTATCAAGGCCGCAAACAGCCCGGGAGCCAGATTGGAGAGCCCCCCGTAAATCCCCAGGGCCGCCCCCTGCTTGGCCCGCGGAAACCAGTAAGAGACTTGGGCGGCTCCGGCCGAAAAAGTGGCGATACCGAAACCGGCCAAGAACCCGAAGAAAAGAACCGCCGGGTAATAGAAGGACGGCGGCCCTTCAGGGTAGGTCGCTACCAGCGCCAGCAGCCCCGCCATTCCGAGGGTCGCCGTGCTGAGGAGGCAAAGGATGGGCTTTTTGCCGCCGGCCGTCTCCACCCAGGCTCCAAAGGGGATCCGTCCCAGGGAGCCGCTTAGCGTCGGTATGGCCACCAGTAGCCCCGCCTGTAGCGGCGTCAGACCCATGGACTCCCTTAACAGCTTCACCGTGGGCCCGAAAAGGGAAACCGATGCCAGCCCGCTGAAGAAAGCCAGCGTGGCGAAAAAGAGCGCCTGCCGGGGGCTGCCTTTAAGGGCCAACTCGATGAACGCCATCTCGCCCTCCTGCTTCGAGACCCGGGCCGACATGCCCGAAGGACTGTTTTTTAAAAACTTTGCGATGACGGTTTTCCAGAATGCTTCCACCGTGGCCCGCCGTCCCCGGCCGCGGCCGGACGTGGTACAGTAAAGGGCGACCCAATCTTAGGGAGGGGGCATTTGGTCCGGACTTTCCGGCTTAAACAACTCGGTCCCCTGGTACTTTTGCTCCTTGCCCTGACCCCCGGTCAGGTTCCGGCCGGGGGTGTCTTTCAGCCGCAGGTGGATGCCAAAATCCAGGTGGTCTGGCCCCACGACGGCCAGGGCCGGCCGGCACCCCTGGAGTCCGCCCGCTTCGTTAACATCGAGGTTTATCTTTTCGGGCGGGGAACCCTGGAGCCCGTAGCCTGCAACTTCCCCAATCGGGTTATCCTTCGCTGGGCGGTCCTGAGCCTGACCTCCGGCGGCTTCCTTGGGGGCACCCTCATACCGGCCCAGGATTACCCGGAGCACCCGCCCGGCGCCGTGGGGGAGCGGGTGATAAGGGTTGTCGGGGGCCGAACCTTCCCGGCCTGGGTCTTTAACAACGTTCCGGTGGCGCCCCCAACGGAATTCCGGGCCAAAATAATAACTAACATTACGTACTTTCTTTTTCGTCGAGGTGGAGGGGGCCGAGGCCCGCACCAACGTCTGGGCCCACGGCCAGCAGGTGCTCACCCGCCTACCCTACCCCCGGTTTATCGGCGGTGCCGACGAGGGGCCCGTGGATACGGTCGACGCTTTAATCCAGGTGGTCTGGCCCCACGACGGCCAGGGCCACCCCCGGGTGGTCACCGAGGCCCCCCTGGCCAACGTGGGCGTGGACCTTATCCGCCACCCGGTCCTGGCCCCGGGTGATGCCCTTTCGGTGGGTTTCGGCTTCGACCGGCCGGTCTGGCTCCTGCGGGCGCTCAATAACGGCTACCTCGAGCCGGTCAAGGTCGGCGAAAAGGTCCGGACGGCTACCCCACTGGCCGAGAACGTAAGCTGGCCCCGCTGGGTCTTCAACGACGTCGACGTCTCCGCCGCCCGGGACCCCGCCAACAAGTATTACTTTGCCGTCCGGGTGGAGGGGGTCGCCACCCACACCACCGTCTGGGCCCACGGCACCGACCCCCGCACCTACTTTCCGCAGAAGGACGTCCCCACCCGGAGCTGCCGGTAGGCCGGCCGGTCAGGTCAGCCTTTGCCGCCAGGCCTCCAGGGCCGGCAGGTGCTCGGCGTAGTGCTCGTAGGTGTTCTCGGCGATAAGTTGCCAGAGGGGCCGGCCCCGCAGCTGTTTAAAGTGGCGGGGGTCGTTAAGCTCCTCTTCCGAAAGGAGCCGGATGCGGTTGACGAGCTGCCGGTAGCTCCCCTCTAGGTCCGCAAGGACCTTTTCCAGGGGCCAGTCTTTAAGCTCCTGGTAAAAGCGGGCGTTAAGCTCGGCGACCTTTTTCGGGTCAAGTTTAGCGTAAAGGAGGGGCTGGCCCCGCTCCAGCCGGAAAAGGTTCGTAACGGTGACGCTCTGCCAGGCCGCCAGGTGGGCCAGCACGTCCTTCACCGTCCAGCCGTCGAAGACCGGCTCGGCCGTAAGCCGCCCCGGCTCGACCCCGGCAATAAGCTCCCGCAGGCGCCCGTAAGCCCGGGTTATGCGGTCGATAAGCTCTTGCCGGGTCATCGCTAAGGCCCCTTTCAGGCCCGGCCGAAGGCCGAGGCCAGGTACTGGCTGGGGAGCCGCCGGAAGATGTGGCGGCCGTGGGGGCAGGTGGAGACCAGTTCGGCCGTCTCCAGCCGGTCGATCAGCTCCTGCATATCCCGCTCGGTGAGGGGGTCGCCGGCCTTTACGGCCCGCCGGCAGGCCAGGCGGGCGGCCACCCGGTGCTCCCAGGGGCCTTCGGTCCCCAGCAGGGCCATGACCGCCTCTTTAAAAAGGCCGGCCGGGTCGACGGCCCCGGCAAAGAGGGCCGGAACGCCCCGGAGCAGAACGGCATCCGGTCCGAAGGGCTCAAACCTGAAGCCGGCGGCCTCGAGGTTTAACCGGGCTTTGGGGGCGGCCAGGATGGGCGCCTCCTGGGCGGTAAGCTCCACCGGCACCGGGTCCAAGAGGCCCTGGGTCTCCACCCGGCCCGAAGCGAGGGCCCGGCGGAAGGCGTCGTAAAGGACCCGCTCGTGGACGACGTGCTGGTCGAAGACGTAAAGGCCGTCGGGACCCTCGGCCAGGATGAATTTGCCTTCGAACTGGCCGATCACCCGGAGCCGGGGCAGACGATTCGGGGCCGCCCGGCCGTCCGCCTCCGCCCCCAGCCCGAAGGCCAGCTGGGCCCCATCCCCGCCCCCCACCCCGGCCAGCTCCAGCTCCGGCACAAGACCGTGGGCCTTGAGGGCCTCCCGCACCGCCTGCCGGAGGGCCGTGAGGACCTCGCCTTCGTAGGCAAAGCGAACTTCGGCCTTGGCCGGGTGCACGTTCACATCCACTTCCGCCGGGTCGACAAGGATGTTAACCGCCCCCACCGGGTGGCGGCCGGCGGGGATGACCCCCACGTAGGCGGCCTCCAGGGCGGCGTAAAGCCGCCGGTTCTGAACCCAGCGCCGGTTAACGAAGACGGCCAGCTCGTTGCGGGTGGGGCGGTGGACGGCCGGGGGACCGACCAGACCGGTTACGGCCAGCCGGCCGGCCTCAACAACCCGGCCCACCCCGATGAGCTGACGGGCCACCCCATCCCCCCAGACTTCGGCCGCCGCCGTCCTGAGCTGGCCGTCCCCGGGCGTTCGGAGGCGGACCCGGCCCTCGGAGGCGAATTTAAACTCGATTTCCGGGTAGGCCAGGGCAAACCGGCCGACCACCTGCCCGACTTCGGCGGCCTCGACCCGGGGGTCCCGCAGGAAGCGGCGGCGGGCGGGCAGGTGGGCAAACAGGTTGCGGACGGTCACCACCGTGCCGGGGGCCGCCGGCCGCCGACCTTCCTCCACCACCTCCCCGCCGACCACCCGGATGTAGCTTCCCGACGATTCGGCGCGGGTCCGGCTGACCAGGGTCACGTCGGCGGCCTGGCCGATGGCGGCCAGCGCCTCCCCCCGGAAGCCCAAGGTGACGATGCGGCCCAGGTCGGCGAGGCCCGAAAGCTTGCTGGTGGCGTGCCGGTGGAAGGCCAGCCGCACCTCCGGGGCGGGGATGCCCGAGCCGTCATCTTTTACCCGGATGAGGTCGGTGCCCCCCCGCCGGATTTCCACCTCGACCCGGGTGGCCCCGGCGTCCAGGGCATTTTCGATGAGCTCCTTGACCACCGCGGCCGGGGAGGTAACCACCTCCCCGGCGGCGATGCGGCCGACGACCTCGGGCGGCAGGATGCGAATGCCCATCGGTAAGGATTATATAATTCCATAAGAGCTTATGACCGGCCTCCAGCGGTGCTGAAGCGGCTTGCCGGCCTGCTGGCCGTCTTCCTGCTGGCCCTCGCCGGCCCGCCCCCGGCCGAACCGGCCCGACCGGGCCTGGCCGATTTCGTCCCCGGGGAAGTGCTGGTCCGGTTCAAGGCCGGCAGGGCCCTTTCGGCCCTGGCCGATGTGCAGCCGGAGGTCCTCGGGGTTGAGG
>DAOUCL010000049.1:0-2160 GCA_034432015.1 Dehalococcoidia bacterium | reverse complement strand
TTCCCCACGGCGCGCCCAGGGCAAAAAACATGCCCAGGGTAATGAGCCCCACGACCACCGCGAGCGCGCCCACCGCGGCCGACCAGGCGGCAAGGACCAGGATACGCCCGGATGCGATGGGGCGGATCTGTCCGTTCATTGCGCTGGTAGGCGGTGGGCGCGCTCGCGGTGGTCGTGGGGCTCATTACCCTGGGCATGTTTTTTGCCCTGGGCGCGCCGTGGGGAACCATCAGCGACGTCGCCAGCATACTTATTGCCGTGTCAGCACTACCGGTGGTTTTTGTACTCTATAACGTGAATAGAGTCTATCTGTTTGGAATCAGCTTGATAATTTTGATGCTGAGCACGATTTCACTATTGCTGGCGGCATTACTTCAGGTTCTGCTCATCGTTCGACTGATAACTTTTGCCGACACTTCTATCGTTGTTCCTGCGGGTTTCGGTGTCTTCGGCCTGGCATTAATGCTTTATACCTACGGTTGCTGGGTCGAAGGATTGATACCCCGCGGGCTGGTTGCCCTTGGCTTCGTCGCCGGCGCCGGGTACGTGCTGACCATCGCAGGATTCCTCCTCGGCGGGCCAGACCATCCGCTCACAGCCCTGGGCGGCGTGACCGCCGGAATCTGCTATCCCTTGTGGGCCCTCTTATTTGCCCGTTTTCTCCTTTCAGGCCGGGCGAACCCCACCCAGCGGGCACCCTTAACCGGCGGTACTCGACGGCATTACGCTGGAGTACGAGGTCCGGGGTATGGGCGACCCGGTTGTCTTTATCGCTGATTCCTTCAGGCCGCTCTTTACGGAGCCTGGCCTTGCCGGACGGTATCGCCTTATCACTTACCGCCGCGGCTACGGCCTCAGCACCCGCCCGGCCGCCGACTGCCTGGGGCCCACGTAGTGGGGGCATTCCCTCGGGGAGCTGCGGACGAGGGTCCTCATCCCCGGCCCCAAACTCCAAAAACTAAAGGGCCCTGGCTGGCAGCCGCAACCCCTTGACTAAACCGTACATATGTGCTATTTTCAGGTCAAGGCGATGGCCCGTCCAGACTACGTCGAGATTCGGGTCAAAACGGCCCTCAACCGGGTTCAGGGCATGCCGTTCCGGTGGTCCCTGAACCCCTATCGGGGTTGTCGTCACGGTTGCGCCTACTGTTACGCCCGGGTCACCCATGCCTATTATGACCTCGACCCCGGCCCCGACTTTGAACGGATAATCTTCGTCAAGGTCAACCTGCCCGAGGTCCTCCGGGCCGAACTTTCCCGCCCCGGGTGGAAGGGTGAGCGGGTCGCGGTGGGCACCGCCACCGACCCGTACCAGCCGGTGGAGGCCCGCTATCTTATTACCCGGCGCTGTCTTGAAGTTTTTGCCCGGCGGGCCAGCCCGTGCTCCGTCACAACGAAGGGGACCCTGGTGGTGCGGGATATCGACCTCTTCCAGGAGCTGGCCCGGTTGACCGACTTTGCCGTCAACGTCAGCCTCATAACCCTGGATGCGGACCTCTGGCGGCGGCTCGAGCCCAACACCCCGCCCCCGGCCAGCCGGCTCCGGGCCGTGGAGCGCCTGGCGGCCGCCGGCATCCGGGTGAACATCTTCCTGGCGCCGATCCTGCCCGGCCTCACCGACCGTCCGGAGCAGCTTGCGGCCGCGGTCCGGGCCGCGGCCGACCACGGGGCGGCGGGGGTTTATCCGGGAGTTCTCCGGCTCGGGCCGGGGGTGAAGGAGGTCTTCCTGACCGCGGTGAGCCGTCATTTCCCGCCCCTCCGGACTTTCTACGAGGGGCTCTACGGCCGGGACTCCATGCCTCCCGCCCGTTACCGGGGGGACCTGGTTGCCCGGTTCGCAAGGCTCGTGTCCCGGGTTGAGTTCAGGGTTCCGCCGCCACCGGCTGTCCCCTGCCAGCTTCCCCTGCCCATTTCGACGGTCCCGGCAGATGAACGGCCACCGGCAGTCCGCGTATAATTAACCGGTGGCTGACGAACTCCTTTCCCAGGCCGACGCCGTCCTCGCCGAGGCGGCCGACCGGCTCGCCGGCCTGCTCCGGGCTGCGGCCGACCGGCTCCGGCCGTTTCCCCGGTTTCCCGGTGCCGAGTTCGAAACCCTTGAGGTCCCGCCGCCGGGGGTCAGGGCGGACGTGGGCTGTGTTGTTCTGGCGCCCGACGGCA
>DAOUCL010000048.1:0-11493 GCA_034432015.1 Dehalococcoidia bacterium | reverse complement strand
CCATTATCGGGTCGGGGTCTGCCGCCTTTGCGGCCGCCATCCGGGCCGTGGAGCTCGGGGCCCGGGTGCTTATGGTGGAGCGGGGCACCTTGGGGGGCACCTGCGTCAACGTCGGGTGTGTTCCCTCAAAGGCGCTTTTGCGGGCGGCCGAAGTTTTCTACGAGGCCGGCCACCACCCCTTTGCGGGGATTTACACCCGGGCCGAAGGGGTCGACCCCGCCGGGGTTGTTGCCCAGAAGGATGAGCTTATCGGGGAGCTTCGTAAAGAAAAATACGCCGACCTGGTCGACTTTTACGGCTGGGAACTGGTTTACGGCGAGGCCCGGTTTGAGGGGCCGGACGTTATCGCCGTCAACGGCCGGCGGATTAAGGCCCGGGCCTATCTGATTGCAACGGGGGCTTCGCCGGCGGTCCTGCCGATTCCGGGCCTGGCAGATTCCGGTTATCTGACCTACATCGAGGCCCTTGAGCTTAAGGAGGTTCCGGGCCGGCTGGCCGTCATCGGGGCCAATGCCGTCGGCCTCGAGCTGGGCCAGTACTTCCAGATGCTGGGGAGCCGGGTGACCTTCTTTGAGCTGATGCCCCGGATTGCCCCCTTCGAAGAGCCGGAAGTTTCTGCGGCCCTGGCCGAGGCCTTTAAGGCCCGGGGCTTTAAAATCCTTACAGACGCCCGGGTCGAGCGGGTCGAGGGCGGCAGAATCCACGCCCGGGTGGGCAACGAAGGGCTCGTCCGGGAGTTCGACCGGGTCCTGGTGGCGACCGGCCGGCGGCCCAACACGCAGGGTCTGGGGCTTGAGGCCGCCGGGGTCGAGGTGGACGGCCGGGGCGCGGTCGTTGTCGACGAGTACCTGCGGACCACCAACCCCCGGGTCTGGGCCGCCGGGGACGTGACGGGCGGGCCGCAGTTCGTCTACGTGGCCGCCTACGAGGGCAAGGTTGCGGCCGAAAACATCCTGGCCGAGGCCGGCCGCAAAGTTGAGCTTGAGGCGGTGCCCCGGGTGACCTTCACCGACCCCCAGGTGGCGGCGGTGGGCCTTAAGGAGGCCGAAGCCCGGCAGGCAGGTTACGAGGTGCGGGTGGGGCTCTTGCCGGCTAAAGAGGTGGTCCGGGCCCGGGTTAACCGGAAGGCCGACGGCCTTTTCAAGCTGGTCGCCGACGGCCGCACCGGGCGGCTCCTGGGGGCCCACATCGTTGCCGAGCAGGCCGGTGAGGCCATCTACGCCGCCACTTTAGGGGTGAAGGCCGGCCTTACGGTGGAGGACCTGGTGAACAGCTTTGCGCCGTATCTGACGATGTCTGAGGGGCTCAGGCTTGCGGCCCTGGCCTTCAGCCGGGATGTGGCCCGGCTTTCGTGCTGTGCCGGCTAGGGGGAGGCTGGTCCGATGGTCCGAAAGGCTTTAGGGATTCTGGTGGGCATAACGGCCTTTTTAGCCTGCCCGTGCCACCTGCCCCTTACCCTGCCGCTGCTGCTTGGGCTTTTAGCCGGAACGCCCCTGGCCGGGGCCTTTCAGGCGAACCCCGGCCTGCTGGTCCTTGGGGCCCTTTTGTACTTCGTCTTCGGGCTGATGCTTGCCGTCCGGCTCCTGAGCGAGAAGCCCCAGAAGGTCGGGGCTGATGCCTGCTGCCACCCCCAGCCGAAGGAGGCCGCCCGGCGTGGGGCAGGCCAGCGAGCCTAGGGGAACCCGACCGGGGCGGGGGCGCTGGGTACGTTTGGTCTGGGCGGCCGTGGGGCTCGCCATTTTGGCGCCGGTCATAATCCCCACGGTCAGGTGGGTCGGCTTGTGGCGGCCCGCCGAGCCGGCCGTTTGGGCCAGGCCGGCGGCCGCCGGCCTGGCCCCGGAGTTCTCGGTCCGAACTGTGGACGGCCGCCCGTTTACTTTGGCCGACTACCGGGGCCGGCCGGTCATCCTCTTCTTCATGGCGGCCTGGTGCAGCCCTTGCGCTTACGAGGCCCGGGCCCTGGCCAGGCTTTATGCCGAGTACGGGGACCGGGGCCTTGAGGTGCTGGCGGTGGACATCGACCCGTCGGAGGGGGAGGCCGACCTTAAGCGATTCCGGGAGTGGGCGGTTCCGCAGGCCGGCTACCGGTGGGCGCTGGACCGGGAAGGGGCGCTGGTGCGGGCCTTTAAGGTGCGGGCGCTGGATACCACGGTGGTTATCGACCCGGAGGGCCGCATCGTTTACCGGGATGAGGTGAGCACCCCCTATGAGACCTTAAAGGAGGTTGTCGGACGGTTGTGGAAGTAAGCGGGCTTTCGGTTGGCTATGCCTTCGGGGCCGGGCTTCTGGCGGCGATAAACCCCTGCGGGGTGGCGATGCTGCCGGCCGTCGTCGGCTACGAGCTGGGCGTCTGGTCCGGGGGTCCGGTCCGGCTGGTGCGCGGCCTCGGCTTCGGGCTGGGGGCCACGGCCGGGTTTATCGGCCTCTTTTCGGCCGTCGGGGTGATTATCGTCCTGGGGGGTCGGGCGCTTATTGGGCTGATCCCCTGGGGTGCGCTGGCGGTGGGGGTCGGGCTCGTCCTTTTGGGGCTGTTAAGCCTCGGGGGTCGGGGGCCGCACCTTGTCGCCCTGAGCCGGGTGGGGCTTCCGGCCGGGGGATTTCTGGGGCCGTTCGGGGTGGGTGTCGCCTACGGGATTGCGTCCCTCTCGTGCGCGCTGCCCATCTTTTTAGTTGTGGTCGGGAGCGCCCTTACGGTTGGGGGTCCGGTCGGCGGGCTTTTGATGTTCGCAGCCTACGGGGCCGGGATGGGGGTTATGCTTACGGCAGTTTCGGTGGCGGCAGCCCTTTTCAAGGACGCCGCCCTGGGGGCGCTCCGGCCCGCGGCCCGTTACTTTGAGCGGCTTGGGGCGGTGCTGCTTGTGGGGGCCGGGGCGTATATCGTCTATTTCTGGGCGCCGGCGGTTTTCGGTGGTTAGGGTCATCGAGCTTTCGGTTCCGGAGCTTAAACGCAACCCCGTAATCGGGTCGGGTCTCGGCTGCTGTGTGGTGCTGGCCGAAGATGCGGTCCGGGATGCCCTGCTGGGGCTGCCGGGGGTAAAGGGAGTCCAGGTTCAGGCGGAGGCCGGCCGGGTGCGGGTCGTCTTCGACCCGGAGGCGGTCTCACCGGAGGAAATTGTGGGCACGCTAAAAAGTTTAGGTTACCCACCGGAGGGGGAAAGTTGCGATGTTGCGGCCGAAGGCTAAGAGTGAGCGGCGGTGCGGGTGGTGCGGCCAGGCGGTTGCGGGCAGCGGGTACGAGGCCCGGGGCCGGGTCTTTTGCAACCCCTGGCACGCCGAGCACTTTGCCCGGGACCGCCAGTCCTTCTTAAAGCGCCTGCTTAAGGCCTTCCTGGCGGGCGACCGAACCGGGGGCGGGAGCTGCTGTTAGGTGGACGGGAGATGGGCCGGCGGATTGCGGACTTCGTCATCGGCCACTGGCTTGAGGTCGTTCTCATTTCGGGGCTGATTATCCTTTTCGAAATCACCGACCTGGGCGCCCAGATCCTGGCGGGAACGGTCGGGTCGGCCCCGGAGCCGGTCGTTGCCTTCGCCCGTATGTGCGGCCTGCTATTAGGGGCGGCGCCCAGCCAGCCACCGGGGCCGTAATAAGCCCGGGGTTTCGGGGTGAAGGCTCGCCCTTTGTGGGGTTGAAGGCCTTCCGGGCGGCCGGTTATACTCGGTAAGATGCTGGCCCAAAGCGGCGAACCCACCGGACCCATCGACATTCACGTCCACATCCTGCCGGCGGTCGACGACGGGGCGCCCGACCTGGACACGGCGGTGCGCATGGCCCAAACCGCCGCCCAGGACGGCATCGTCGGCCTGGTGGCCACCCCCCACGGCACCGAGTGGCGGCGGATAGGAAACCGGGAGCAGTTTCTGGCCCGGCTCAGGCAGGTTCAAGATGCCGTGGGGGCGGCCGCCATCCCCGTCGCAATTTACCCGGGACAGGAAGCCTGGCTCGGACCTAATCTCCTTGACCAGCTTGCCGAAGGGTACGCCTTTACCCTAAACAACAGCCGGTATATCCTGGTCGAAGTGCCCTTCAGCCACTGTCCGGCCGAAACCGAGGAGCTCACTTTTCGGCTTCTGGCCCACGGCTACGTGCCCGTAATGGCCCACCCGGAGCGCAACGCCGACCTGGCCCGGGACCTGGACCGGGCCCTCCGGCTTATCGGGTTGGGGATGCGGTTTCAAATCACGGCCGCCAGTCTGCTGGGTCATTTCGGACCGGGCCCTAAAGCCGCGGCCGAAAAGTACATCCGGCACCGGCTGGCCCATTTCCTGGCCTCCGACGCCCACCACCCCACGGGCCCCCGGGCCCCCGTCCTGAGCCAGGCCCGACGGGCCGTCGAAACCCTGGCCGGGTCCGAATACGCCGACCTCCTCACCGTGGTCAACCCCTGGGCCGCCCTGGCCAATGGGGAACTGGTGGTTCCCGAGCCCGAGCGGCCCCACCCGAAGACCTTCTGGGAGGCCATTGGATGGCGACGTTAAAGGGCCTCATCCTGAGCGGGGGCAAGGGCACCCGCCTGCGTCCCCTCACCTACACCGGGGCCAAACAGCTCGTGCCAGTGGCCAATAAGCCCGTGCTGTTCTACGCCATCGAAGACCTGGTGGAGGCCGGGGTAACCGACATCGGCATCGTCGTCGGGGATACCCGGGAACAGGTCATGGCCGCGGTGGGCGACGGCAGCCGCTTCGGCGCCCGGATAACGTACATCCACCAGGAACAGCCCCTGGGCCTGGCCCACGCGGTCCTCGTCGCCGAGCCCTTCTTGGGGGATTCCCCCTTCGTGATGTTCCTTGGGGATAATTTCCTTCTGGAAGGTATAAACGCCTACGTGGCAGACTTTCGGCAAGGCCGGGCCGATGCCCTGGTTCTCCTTCACCGGGTGCCCAACCCCACCGAGTTCGGGGTCGCCGAGCTGGTGGACGGCCGGCTGGTCCGCCTTATCGAGCGGCCGAAAGAACCCCCAAGCGACCTGGTAATCATCGGCATTTACATGTTCAACCACCACATCTTCGAGGCCGTGCGCAACATTAAGCCCTCCTGGCGGGGCGAGCTGGAGATAACCGACGCCATCCAGTATCTTATCGACCGGGGCTATCGGGTCGACTACCGGGTTATCAACGGCTACTGGATCGATACCGGTAAAAAGGACGACCTGCTCGACGCCAACCGGGTCGTTCTTGAGACCTTAGAGCCCCGGGTGGAAGGCTTCGTGGACGGGCAGTCCCGCCTTTACGGCAAGGTTATCGTCGAAAAGGATGCTCAGATAATCAACAGCGTTATCCGGGGTCCGGCCATTATCGGCGAACGGACGAAAGTGGTCAACGCCTACATCGGCCCCTTTACCTCCATTTACCACGACTGTCTGGTGGAGCGGGCCGAAATCGAGCACAGCATTATCCTGGAATTCAGCCGGATCCAGGACTTAGACCACCGGGTCGCCGACAGCCTTATCGGCCGCTACGTGGAGATAACCCGGTCGCCGATGAAGCCTAAAGCTTACAATTTAATGCTGGGCGACCACAGCCGGGTGGGGGTTGTCTGATGCGTCGGCCGACCATCCTCGTTACCGGGGGCGCCGGGTTTATCGGCTCGAATTTCGTCCGGTTCCTCCGGGCCCACCGGCCCCAGTACCGGGTGGTGGTCCTGGATAAGCTCACCTACGCCGGCCGGCGGGAGAACCTGGCCGATATCCCCGAAGGGGAACATTTCCGCTTCGTTCCGGGCGACATCGCCGACCAGGCCTTGGTGGAGGCCCTCTTTGCGGAGGAGCGGTTCGACTTCGTAGTCAATTTCGCGGCCGAAACCCACGTCGACCGGTCCATCCTGGAGGCCGGGGAGTTTATCCGGACCGACATCTGGGGTACCTGGGTCCTCCTGGAGGTGGTCCGTCATCGGGGTACCGGCCGCTTCTTGCAGGTTTCCACCGATGAGGTCTACGGCCAGATCCTGGAGGGCTCGGCCACCGAGGCCGCCCCCCTGGCCCCCCGGAGTCCGTACGCCGCCAGCAAGGCTGGGGGCGACCTGATGGCCCTGGCTTACCACGAAACCTTCGGCCTGCCCATCGTCATAACCCGGGGCTCCAACACCTTCGGCCCCTATCAATACCCGGAGAAATTCATACCTCTTTTCATCACGAACGCCATCGACAACGAACCCCTGCCCCTTTACGGCGACGGCCGGCAGGTTCGGGACTGGATTTACGTGGTGGACCACTGCGCCGCCATCGACCTGGTCCTTCACAAAGGGGAGGTCGGGCAGGTATATAACGTCGGGGCCGGGAACGAGCGGCAAAACATCGAGGTCGCCCGGCTGATTTTGAGGCTTTTGGGCAAGCCCGAAAGCCTCATCCGGCCGGTGGCCGACCGGCCGGCCCACGACCGCCGCTACTCCCTGGACACCAGCCGGCTGCGGGCCCTGGGCTGGGCCCCGCGGTACCCCTTTGAGGCGGCCCTGGCCGAAACGGTCCGCTGGTACCGGGCCAACGAGGGCTGGTGGCGGCCCCTCAAGCAAGGGGAATTCGCCGAGTTCTACCGGCGCAACTACGGCCACCGGCTCCAGGGCTAAGCCCTGCCCAACCGCCCGGTGGAACCCGACGGTCGGCACTTCAGGGGTCCAGCTTGTCCCCAAGGTCGCTGGCCGGGGCACACGGCCGTGTGCCCCGGCCGAAATTCTAGGGGTCAGACTTCGGCCTTGGTAAGGGTGGCCAGGAACTCGGCGTTACTTCGGGTCCGGGCTAGCCGCTCCAAAACCTTCTCGGTGGCCTCCGTGGGGGAACTGGCGTTCTGGCTGATGAGGGAGACCATCCGCCTGAGCAGCCAGACCTGCCGTAGCGTCTGCTCGTCCAGCAGCAACTCTTCCCGGCGGGTGCCGCTGCGCAGGATGTCGATGGCCGGGAAGATCCGCCGCTCCGCCAGCCGCCGGTCCAGGTGTAGCTCGAAGTTGCCGGTCCCCTTAAACTCCTCGTAGATCACCTCGTCCATCCGGCTGCCCGTGTCAATGAGACAGGTCGCCAGGATGGTCAGGCTCCCGCCCTCCTCGGTGTTGCGGGCGGCCCCAAAGAACCGCTTGGGCGGGTAGAGGGCCACCGGGTCGATGCCCCCGGTCAGGGTCCGACCGGAGGGGGGCAGGGCCAGGTTATACGCCCGGGTGAGCCGGGTGATACTGTCCAGCAGGATGATGACGTGACGGCCCAGCTCCACCTGCCGCTTGGCGTACTCTAGGGCTAGCTCGGCAACCCGGGTGTGGTCCTCCACGGGCTCGTCGAAGGTGGAGCTAACCACGTCGGCCCGGTGGACTGACCGCCGGACATCAGTTACCTCCTCCGGCCGCTCCCCGATGAGGCAGAACATTATGTGGATGTCGTCGTAATTGGCGGCAATGGCGTTGGCGATGTGCTTTAAAACGGTGGTTTTGCCCGCCTTCGGGGGCGAAACGATCAGCCCCCGCTGACCCCGCCCGAGGGGTGCCACCAGGTCGATGAGTCGGGTGGTCAGGTTGTTGGGGGTCGTTTCCAGCCGAATGAGCTGGTTGGGGAAGATCGGGGTAAGCTCCTCAAAGAGGGGCCGGTGGCGGGCCTGCTCCGGGTCGACCCCGTTCACGGCCTCAACCCGCAATAGGCTGTAGTATTTCTCCGTGTCCTTCGGGGGCCGGACCTGCCCGGTGACCAGGTCGCCCGTGCGCAGGCCGAACCGCCGAATCTGCGTCTGGGAGACGTAGATATCGTTGGGGCTCGGCCGGAAATTCTGCCGCCGGAGAAAGCCGTAGCCTTCGTCGGTGATCTCCAGGACCCCACTGGTAAAAATATTCCCCTGCTGCTCGGCGTGGGCCTGCATCAGGCGGAAGATAATATCCTGCTTGCGCAGGGCGCTTAGGCCGGTAAGGCCGAGCTCCCGCGCCATCTCCAGCAACTCTTCGCGAGTTTTGGTCTCAAGTTCCGAGATGTTCATGGTCACTCCCAGGGATAAAGTGTTTTGGGGGTTTAGGGTCTCTTTCTTAATCGGCGGGGGGATAGACTAAAGGTTACCTGGGCCGCCACCCCCAACCGGCCCAATTATAACCATCCATTTTTCACCACGTCAACTTTAGCGGCCAACCGGCAGCTCCAGCTCAAGGCCCGCCGCCCTCCAGTCCTCCAGGAAACGGCTGAGGCCGATATCGGTGAGCGGGTGGTGTACCATCTGCAGAAGGACTTTAAACGGGACTGTGGCAATATCTGCCCCAGCCTTGGCCGCGGCCACGACGTGAAGGGGATGTCGGATGCTGGCCGCCAGGACTTTGGTCGGGATGTTGTATTTTTTAAAAATCTCGACCGTATCCCGCACCACGGTCATCCCATCCTGACCCACGTCGTCAAGGCGGCCCACAAAGGGACTCACGTAGGCGGCGCCCGCCCGGGCCGCCAGCAGGCACTGGTTTACCGAAAAACAGAGGGTGCAGTTGACCTTGATCCCTTCTTTCGAGACGGTGCTGATGGCCTCGAGGCCGGCGGCGGTCACCGGAATCTTGACCACTACGTTAGGGGCCCAACTGGCCAGCTCCCGGGCCTGCCGAACCATCCCTTCCGGGTCCACGGCGGTAACCTCGACGCTAACCGGTCCGGGAACGAGGCGGCAGACCTCCAAGACCAGCTCCCGGAAGGAGCCGGCCCGCTCCCTGGCGGCCAGGGAGGGATTGGTCGTAACCCCGCTCACCACCCCCAACTTGACGCCCTGCCGGACCTCCTCTATATTTGCGGTGTCGAGGAAAAGTTCCATATTTTCCTCCCGGGGGTTTCGGGTCGCCTACCCAATTATACCGGAGCCGAGGCCAACATCGGGGGACCGTCCACTATAGATTATGCCATAAGGCGGTAGAGAGCGCAATGGACGTCAAGGCGAAGTTCGACCTGACCGACCGCATCGCCCTGGTTACCGGCGCAAGCCGGGGCCTAGGCCGGGGGATGGCCCTGGCCCTGGCTTCGGCCGGGGCCCACGTGGCCATTGCTGCCCGGTCGGCCGAGGAGCTGGCCCGGGTGGCCGCCGAGATTCGGGGTTTGGGCCGGGAGAGCCTCCCCATCCGGGCCGACCTGGTGGAGTGCCGGGACGGGATCCGGGCGGTGGCGGAGACCGTCAAGCACTTCGGCCGGGTCGACATCCTGGTAAACAACGTGGGCACCAACATCCGCAAGCCGGCCCTGGAAGTTACCGAACCCGACTGGGATTACATGGTTAATCTAAACCTCAAGACGGCGTTCTTCACCGCCCAGGCCGCCGGCCGGCAGATGGTGGCCCAGTTTCAAAAGAACCCTTCCTGCCGGGGCAAGATTATAAACATCGGGTCGCTGGCCACCAGCCTGGCCCTTCCTAACGCCTCGGTTTACGCCGTCACCAAAGGGGGCATCGGGCAGCTTACCCGGGCCCTAGCCCTGGAATGGGCCAAGCTGGGGGTAAACGTCAACGCCATCGCCCCCGGCTACTTTTACACCGACCTTACGGAGCCCCTTCTCACCCACCCGGAACACTCGGCCAAGATCCTGGGGCGCATCCCTTTGGGCCGCACCGGCGAAATTGAGGACATCGCCGGCCTCGTCGTCTTCCTGGCCTCCCCGGCTTCCGATTACATCACCGGCCAGGTGGTTTACGTCGACGGGGGCTGGACGGCCTGGTGAGCCACCCTAGGGCTGGCGGCCCAGCTCGGCCTTAAGCTCGGCGATCTCCCGCTCCACTTCCCGAAGTTCGGTCTCAAGCTCCCGCCGGTACTCCTCCAGCATCTCCAGGTACTCTTCCCGCCTGGGAAAGCCGGGCCCGAAGTAGAAAAACCCGAAATGGGGCCAGCCAAAGCCGAACCGGAAAAATCGCCGGCGCATCCTTCCACCCTCCAATCCAGCCGGTCGGTGCATGGTTTTAGTTATAATATAAAACGGCCGCGGGAGTAGCTCAGCTGGCAGAGCGCCTCCCTTCCAAGGAGGATGTCGCGGGTTCGAATCCCGTCTCCCGCTCTATTTTTCCCCGGCCAATGCCGGCCCGATAAAAAACTATCGCCGAGGGGGCTTGAAGGTGAAGGTAATTCTCCGCTACCCCAAGCGCCAAGAACTGGAATTTCCGGGTGCCCGGCGGGTCCGGGATATCCTTAAGGAGCTCAATATAAACCCTGAATCGGTCCTGGTGATTCGGGGCGATTCCCTGGTCACCGGGGACACCGTCGTTGAAGAAAACGACGTCATCGAAATCCGCCCGGTAATGTCGGGAGGCCAGGCCGATGCGTTGCATTAAGTGCCGTAAGCCCGCCGCCGTTGAGGTGCGCCGGCACCATTCGGCCTTCTGCCCCGAGCACTTTATCGAATTCTTCGACAACCAGGTGCGGCGGGCTATCCACGAAGAGAAGATGTTCACCTACGAGGACCGCATCCTGGTGGCGGTCTCGGGGGGCAAGGATAGTCTTGCCCTGTGGGACGTCCTTTTGCGTTTCGGCTACCAGGCCACTGGCCTCCACATCAACCTGGGCATCCCGGGCTACTCCGACCTTTCCCAGGCGAAGACCGAGGACTTCGCCCGGGACCGGGGGGCCGAGCTTATCATCGTCGACCTGGAGGCCGATTACGGCGTAACCGTCGAAGACTTTAGGCGGGGGTCGGAGCGGACTCCCTGCTCGGCCTGCGGTCTGTCTAAAAGGTATATTTTTAACAAGGTCGCCCTGGAGCAGGGCTTCGACGTGGTGGCCACCGGCCACAACCTGGACGACGAGGCGGCCACCCTTTTAGGCAACCTGATCCACTGGCAGGAGGGCTATTTAATCCGCCAGGGTCCGGTCCTTCCGGCCAGCTACCCGAACCTGGTAAAGAAAGTAAAGCCCCTTTTCCGGCTTGCCGAGCGGGAAATCGCCGCCTACGCCGTCCTGCGGGGCATCGATTACGTCCTAGATGAATGCCCCAATGCGGTGGGGGCCCGCTCCCTGCTTTATAAAGAGGCCCTAAACCTCATCGAGCAGCACTCCCCCGGGGCCAAGCAGAGCCTCTACCTGGGCTTCCTCCAGAAGGGCCGCAAGCTCATCTCGGCGGCCGAGGAAAAGCCCCAGCTGGTCGAGTGCGAGCGGTGCGGAATGCCCACCACCTCCGAGGTCTGCTCCTTCTGCCGGCTGATGGAGCGGGTAAAGATTCGGCTGCGGCGGGCCCGGCCCGAACCCGTAGGCCAGCCCGCGTCCGACTAGGTCCCTTCTTCCCAGCTGGCCAGGTAGCGCTCCTGCTCCTCGGTGAGGGTGTCGATGGCGATGCCCATGGCCGCCAGCTTAAGGCGGGCGACCTCCTCGTCGATCTCCCTGGGGACCCGGTAGACCTGGGGGGCCAGGGACCGGCCCGCTTTCACCAGGTATTCCACCGAGAGGGCCTGGTTGGCGAAGCTCATGTCCATCACCGCCGCCGGGTGGCCCTCGGCCGCGGCCAGGTTTATGAGCCGGCCGTCGGCCAGCAGGTAGATGCGGCGGCCATCGGCCAGGGTGAATTCTTCGACGAAGTCCCGGATGGT
>DAOUCL010000047.1:0-10868 GCA_034432015.1 Dehalococcoidia bacterium | reverse complement strand
AGGTTTGTGGGTTCGATGACGATAACGGGGCCGTCGGGCTCGCAGCTGGTGGCGATAGCCAACCAGATAACCCAGCCCCAGCAGCCCGGGGACACCTCGGCCGTCTACAACGCCTTTAACCGCTAACACGGGTGGAAGAGGGGGCCCGGCGTTGAGGTCGGGCCCCCTCCCCGGGCGGGCCGGGGCCGAAAAGCCCGCAGGGGTTCATCTGCTGGGAGGCATAAGACCGGAGGATCGGCTGCCGAGCCGGCCCCGGGCGGGGAGTTCGGCCCCTAATATTTTCAGAAGCCCCGCCGGGACAGGTTTTACTTTGTCGGCGCTTGTATTTGGTGGGGGTGCGGTGATATACTTCGAGTAGGGTCCTTAACCCAACGCACAAGTAGATTCGTTGACACTGGGGCGGTCCAGCCGGACGGCCCCAATTTTGTGACGGAGCGCTTTGCGCCAAAGGAGGGGCTTGGCGGAATGCTTACACGAACTGAATTTACCAGGGCTTTAACCCAGCTGGCGGCCGAAAAGAACCTGCCGCTCGAGGTCGTGGTGGACCTCCTTAAGCGGGGCATCGTCACCGCCTTCAAGCGGGAGCTCGGCACCCCGAACGTCCGGGCCGAAATCTCCGTCCCCTCCGGAACCATCCGGGTGTACGTCGCCAAAACCGTCGTCGAAAAGGTGGAGGACCCCCGCACCCAGATAAGCCTCGAAGAGGCCCGCCGCCTCAAGCCCGACGTTAAGCCGGGCCAGACCATCGAAATCGAGGTCCCCCAGGACTCCGTCGGCCGCATCGCCGCCCAGACGGCCCGCCAGGTCTTCCTCCAGGGCATCAAGGAGGCCGAGCGGGAGGACATCTACCGCAACTACCTGGACCAGGTGGGCGAAATCGTCACCGGCATCGTCCAGCGGGCAGACTCCAAGCAGGTAACCCTCGACCTGGGCAAGGTGGAGGCCATCCTCCCGGCCTCGGAGCAGATTCCGGGGGAGACTTACCGCCCCGGTCAGCGGCTTAAGGCCCTGCTTATAGAGGTGCGCAAGACGCCGAAGGGCCCCCAGCTCGTCGTCTCCCGCACCCACAAAGACTTTCTCAAGCGCCTTCTGGAGCTGGAGGTCCCGGAGATTTACAACGGCATCGTCGAGATTAAGGCCATCGCCCGGGAGCCCGGCTCCCGCAGCAAGGTGGCGGTCTGGTCCCGGCAGCCGGGGGTCGACGCCCGGGGGGCCTGCATCGGGCTCCGGGGCGTCCGGATCCAGAACATCGTAAACGAGCTCCACGGCGAGAAGGTGGATATCGTCCTCTGGAACCCGGACCCGGCCGTCTTCGTCGCCGAGGCCCTCAGCCCGGCCCAGGTGCTTTCGGTGGAAATTAACGAGGCCGAGAAGACGGCCACCGTTATCGTCCCCGACCGCCAGCTCTCCCTGGCCATCGGCAAGGAGGGCCAGAATGCCCGCCTGGCCGCCCGCCTGACGGGTTGGCGGATCGATATTAAGGCGGCGTCGGTTGCCCGGGCCGAGCGGCTGGCCCGGGAGGCGGAGGCCGCCGCGGCGGCCCAGGCCCCGGCCGCGGCGCCCGGCCCTGAGCCGGCGGCGGTGGCGCCGGTCCCCGAGGCCGTGCCGGAGGCCGAGCCGGCGGCGGCCGCCGAGGAGGAGCCGGCCCCGGCCGCCGAAGGGGTCGCCCCGGAGCCGGTGGGGGTGACCCCCGAGCCCGTTGTGGAGCCGCCCCGGGTTCTGCGCTTTGCCGAGGATCTGCAGATATCCCGGGAGCTTGACGTAAAAAAGAAAAAGGGTGAGGAGGAGCGGACACCCCCAGGCAAGGCCAAGAAGGCCAAGCGGCCGCGGGTGACCGTCGAGCTCGAAGAGGAAGAAGAGTACGAAGAGCTGCTGAGGCGCATCCGATGACCAAGGGCGGACCCCGGCCCAAGCACGTCCCGATGCGGACCTGCGTGGCCTGCCGGACCACGCAGCCCAAACGTCAGCTTATCCGCATCGTCCGGACGCTGGCCGGACCGGTGGAAGTGGACCCGACCGGCAAGAAGAACGGTAGGGGCGCCTACCTGTGTCCCCGCCGGGCCTGCTGGGACCGGGCCCTTAAATCCAACGTCCTCGACGTTGCCCTCCGGACGACCCTGACCCCGGAAGACCGGGCCCGGCTGGCCGCATTCGCCGAAACGCTGGGCGAACCGGCCGCCCCGGCCGCATCCGCCGGCCCATAATTTTAAGGAGACGCACCGATGGAGTCCCACGTCGCCGAAACCAGAACCGTCGAGGTCCCGCCGGTGATTACGGTGGCCGAGCTGGCCGAGCTCATCGGCGCAAGCCCCATCGAAGTCATCAAAGAGCTTATGAAGCAGGGGGTCTTCGCCACCATAAACCAGGCCATCGACTACGAGGTGGCCGCCCGGGTGGGCCCCCGCTTCGGGGTGACCATCAAGCTTAAGCGGCCCGAGCCCACGGTTCAGCTGGTCACCGACTACGCCAGCTTCAAACGGATGCTGGCCGAGGAGGACCCGGCCAAGTTAAAGCCCAGGCCGCCGGTAGTCACCGTGATGGGCCACGTGGACCACGGCAAGACCACCCTGCTGGACCGAATCCGGCGCACCCGGGTTGCCGAGCAGGAGGCCGGGGGCATCACCCAGCATATCGGCGCCTATCAGGTCGAAGTCAACGGCCAGAAGATCACCTTTATTGATACCCCGGGCCACGAGGCCTTTACAGCCATGCGGGCCCGCGGGGCCCAGGTCACCGACATCGTCGTCCTGGTGGTGGCGGCCGACGACGGGGTTATGCCCCAGACGGTGGAGGCGATAAACCACGCCCGGGCCGCGGGCGTCCCCATCGTGGTGGCTATCAACAAGGTCGACCGGCCCGACGCCAACGTCGAACGCGTCAAACAGCAGCTTGCCGAGCTGGGCCTCATTCCCGAGGAGGGGGGCGGGGATACCATCACCGTCCCCATCTCGGCCCGCACGGGCGAAGGAATCGACTTACTTCTTGAAAATATCTTGATTCTGGCCGAAATTCTGGAGCTTAAGGCCAACCCCGACCGGCCGGCCGTCGGCACCATCATCGAGGCCCGGCTGGACAAAAACCGGGGCCCGGTGGGCACCGTCCTGGTCCAGAACGGGACCCTGCGGGTGGGCGATATCTTCGTGGCCGGGGAGACCTGGGGCAGGGTAAAGGCCATGGTCGACGACCGGGGCCGGCGGGTGCGGGAGGCCGGGCCTTCGACCCCGGTCGAAGTCCTCGGCTTTGAAGAGGTGCCGGTGGTCGGGGACATCCTGCAGGTGGTCGGCGACGAGGACGAGGCCCGCCGGATCGCCGAGGAGCGCAAGGAGGCCCGCCGGGCCGAACGGGAGGCCGTCGCCGCCCGGGCAGTAACCCTGGAGGCGGTGGCCCGCCAGGCTCAGGCGGGCAAGCCGGCCGAACTGCTGGTGGTCCTTAAGGCCGACGTCCAGGGAAGCGTTGAGGCGATCCGGACGGCCCTGGAGCGGCTCAACGAGAAGTACGATGCCCGCATCCGCATAATCCACGCCGCCAGCGGCACCATCACCGAGTCGGACGTGCTGCTGGCCGCCGCTTCCGGGGCGGTTATCATCGGGTTTAACACCCGCCTGGAGCCCGGCGCCCGGGCCCTGGCCGAGGCCGAGGGGGTTGAGATCCGCCAGTATGACGTTATTTACCACCTGACCGAGGAGGTGGAGAAGGCCCTGGCCGGCCTGCGGGAGCCGACCTACCGGGAGGTTGTTTACGGCCGGGCTGAAGTGCGGCAGGTCTTTACCATCGGTCGGACCGGGCAACAGGTGGCCGGTTGCTACGTGCTGGACGGCAAAATTATCCGGGGCCAGCGGGTGCGGGTCCTTCGGGACGGCAAGGTGGTCTTTGACGGCCGGGTCACCAGCCTGCGCCGGTTCAAGGAAGACGTGCGGGAGGTGGCCGCCGGCTTCGAGTGCGGGGTTGGCATCGAGGGCTTTAGCGACTTCCGCCCGGGCGATATCCTCGAGGTCTACGGGCAGGAAGCCGTCGCCTGAGGCCGGGGCCGTTTCGCCGGTCCCCAGGAGGTTGCCATGAGCCGCAGGCTCGACCGTATCAACCACCTGCTTCAGCAGGAGATCGCCGAGCTTCTTACCCGGGAGCTTAAGGACCCCAGGCTTGGGGTGATGGTCAGCATTACCGCCGTGGAAACTTCCCCCGACCTCCGGACGGCGAAGGTCTTTGTCAGTATTTACGGCTCCGAAGCCGAAAGCGAAAAGGCCCTGGAAGCCCTGCGGGGGGCGGCGGGGTTTCTGCGCCGGGAGCTTTCGGCCCGCCTTCGGATGAAGCAGGTCCCGGTCCTTATCTTCGAGCGGGACCGCTCCATCGAGCGGGGCGCCCGGATCGCCCAGCTGCTGCGGGAGGTGGCCGCCGAGCGGGAGGCCCGGGCCCAGGCCGAACCGGCCGAATCGTAGGCCCTTGGGCTGGAACGGAATCTTTAACCTAAACAAGCCCCCGGGCATAACCTCGGCCCGGGTGGTGAGCATTGTCCGGCGGCTTACCGGCGCCCGGCGGGTCGGCCACGCCGGAACCCTCGACCCCATGGCCGGCGGGGTCCTCCCCGTCTGCGTCGGCCCGGCCACCCGGGTGGTGGAGTATATCCTGGAACAGCCTAAAGTTTACCGGGCCGAAATCACCCTTGGGGTGACGACCGATACCGACGACGCCGAGGGCCGGGTCATCGCCACCCGCCCCCTTACCGGCATCGACAAGGCCCGGGTTCGGGCCGTCCTGGCCGAATTCGTCGGCCGCATCCGCCAGCGGCCCCCCGCCTATTCGGCCGTTAAGGTGGGCGGCCGGCGGGCCTATGAGCTCTCCCGCCGGGGGGTGCCCGTGGAGGTGGAACCTCGGGAGGTGGTGGTTTACCGGCTGAGCCTGGTCGAATTTGAGCCCCCAAGGCTCGCCATTGAGGCCGAGGTCGGCCGGGGCACCTACATTCGGGCCCTGGCCCGGGATATCGGCGAAAGGCTGGGCTGTGGGGCCCATCTTTCGGGGCTTGTTCGGCTTCGGGTTGGGCCTTTCCGGCTGGAGGATGCGGTGGATTTAGAGACCCTTAAAGGGCTTCTCAACTCCGGCCAGGGTTTTGCTATCCTTTATCCGCCGGATGAGCCGCTGCTCCAGTGGCCGGCGGCCATTTTGGGCCCCGAGACGGCCCGGCGGGTAAGGAGCGGGCAGTTTCTGCCCTTCCGGGGGGGACTCCCCGACGGCCAGCGGGTTCGGGCCTACACCGCGGCCGGAAATTTCTTCGGGGTCTTAAAATTCCACCGGTCGCAGCGGGCCCTTCGACCGGAGAAGGTTTTGGAGTCGGAAAATGCGCCTCATCGGCGAGAGGGTTGAGCGGTTGGCCGAGGAGCTGGCCGAACTGCGGCCGGCCCCGGAAACCGTAGTAACCATCGGGGTCTTTGATGGGGTGCACCTGGGCCACCAGCGGGTGGTTCGGCGGACGGTGGAGCGGGCCCGGGAGACTGGGCGGGCCCCCGTGGGCATAACTTTTTACCCCCATCCCCTGAAAATCCACCGGCCCGAGGCGGCCCCAAAGCTTATCATCCCCTTCGCCGAGCGGGTTCGGCTCCTCGAATCCCTGGGACTGGCCCGGGTGATACCGATGGCATATACCCCGGAGTTGGCCCGCCTGAGCGCGGCCGAATACCTGAGGTTGCTCGTTGATGCCCTGGGCCTTCGGGAGCTGGTGGTGGGGCCCGACTTCACCGTCGGCCGGAACCGGGAGGCGGACGTCGCCGCCCTCGGGCCGCTCGGGGCCGAGCTCGGATTTGCCCTGACCGTTGTGGAGCTTGTTGCCTTCGATACCCGGGTGAGCAGTTCGGCCATCCGGGCCCTTATCGCGGCCGGGGAGGTGGTGCGGGCGGCAACCCTGCTGGGCCGGCCCGTAACCTTGTGGGGCCGGGTAATGGCCGGAGAAGGCCGGGGGCGGAAGCTCGGGTTCCCCACGGCCAACTTAAGCATCGACCCCGACGTGCTCCTGCCCGCCGACGGCGTTTACGCCGCGTGGGCCGAGGTGGGGTCGGCCCGCTACCCGGCGGCCGTCAGCATCGGCGTCCGGCCCACCTTCGGTCCCGGACCCCGCACCGTCGAGGCTTATCTGCTGGATTTCCAGGGCAACATCTACGGCGAAGATGTTAAATTAGAGCTGGTAAAAAGGCTGCGGCCGGAGCTTAAGTTTGGGACGGTGGCCGAGCTTGTCGCCCAAATGGGGTGGGACGTAGAGCAGGTGCGACAGCTTTTAACCCAGCGGGTGACCGACCATGGGAACCCCGACCCGAACCCTTCCCCCTGACCTGCACCGCCTGCTGCGCCGGGCGGTGGCCGAGATTATCGTCGAAGAGGAGCTAATTAAACTGCTGGAGTCGGGAGAGACCCTCCGGCTTAAGCTGGGGTTCGACCCGAGCCGGCCCGACCTTCACCTGGGCCACGCCGTCGTCCTGCGGAAACTGCGCCAGTTTCAGGACCTGGGCCACCTGGCCATCCTGATCGTCGGAGATTGGACGGCTCAGATTGGGGATCCGAGCGGCCAATCGGTTACCCGTCCGATGTTGAGCGCCGAGGAGGTAAAGGCCAACGCCCAGACCTATCTGCGCCAGTTTTATAAAATCGTGGACCCGGCCCGAACCCAGGTCGTCTGGCAGAGCACCTGGTACGACCACTTCACCCTCAAGGACGTCATCAACCTAACCTCTAAGTTCACCGTCGCCCGGCTCTTGGCCCGGGAGGATTTTGCCCGCCGCCTGGCCGAGCACCGGCCGATCACCCTTGCGGAACTGCTTTACCCCCTCCTTCAGGCTTATGATTCGGTGGCCGTCCGGTCGGACGTCGAGTTCGGGGGAACCGACCAGAAGTTCAACATCCTGGTGGGGCGGGAGCTTCAGGCGATGCTGGGGATGCGGCCCCAGCAGGCGTTCCTTACCCCCATCCTCCGGGGCACCGACGGCGTCCAAAAGATGAGCAAAAGCCTGAATAACTACATTGCCTTCGAAGACCCGCCCGATGAGATGTTCGGGAAGATTATGTCCATCCCCGACAACCTGATCGTGGAGTATTTTGAACTGCTTACCGACGTGCCCGACGAGGAGCTGGCCGTCATCCGGGAGCAGGTGGAAACCAAATCGGTCAACCCGATGCTCCTTAAAAAGCGGCTGGGTATTGAAATCGTCAAGCAGTTCCACGGGGAAGCGGCGGCCCTGGCCGCGGCCGAGAACTTCGAGCGGGTCCACCAGCGGCGGGAGCTGCCCGAAGTGGTGCCCGAGGTGCGGCTGGGTCCGGAGTGGTTTGGGGTGCCGGTCTGGCCGGCCGACCTGCTCTACGCCGCCGACCTGGTGCCCACTAAGAAGGAGGCCAAAAGGCTGCTGGCCCAGGGGGGCGTGCGGGTGGATGGCCGGCAGGTCCCCGACGAACCCCTCACGGTGGAGCCGGGGGCCGTGGTCCAAATCGGCCGCCGGAAGTTTGCCCGGTTGGTGCAGGGTTGACGGCAAGGCGGGGTTGCCTTTGGGCCGTCGTCATTCTGGTGGCCCTCGTCGTCCTGGCCGGGGCCTTCCTTCTGGGCCTGCTGGTGGGGGCCGCCCTGAGCGGCGGGGGATTCCTCTGGTTTCCGGGGACGGTGGCGGTCCTGGAGGTGAACGGCACCATCCAGTCGGGGGAGCAGGCCGGGCTTTTCAGTTCGGGGGCCTACAGCCGCACCTTTATCGCCCAGCTTGACCGGGCCCGGCGTCAGCCCCGGGTTCGGGCCGTCCTCATTCGGGTCAACAGCCCGGGCGGGGACGTGGTCGCCAGCGACGAAATCTACCGGGAGGTCCGGCGCACCCGTCAGGAGTTCCACAAGCCGGTGGTCGTCTACATGGAGTCGGTGGCCGCCTCGGGGGGCTATTACATCTCGGCGGGTGCCGACCGCATCGTAGCCAACCCCAACACCTTAACCGGCAGCATCGGTGTCATCATCATGCTCCCCACTTACGATGAGCTTCTTAACAAGATTGGGGTAAAGGTTTACGTCTTCCGGAGTGGCGCCTTTAAAGATACCACCAGCGGCATCCGGCCCCTCCGGCCCGAGGAGGAGGCCTTGATGCAGGAGCTGGTCAACCGGGCCTACCAGCGGTTCGTGGACGTGGTGGCCGAAGGCCGGAACCTGCCCCGGGAGCGGGTGCTGCAGTTCGCCGACGGCCGGGTCCTCACCGGCACCCAGGCCAAGGAGCTGGGGCTGGTGGACGAGCTGGGGGACTTCCGGCGGGCCGTCCAGCTGGCGGCCGAGCTGGGGGGCCTTCGGGGGGAACCCCGGCTGGAAAACTTCAGCCGTCGGGGCGGCCTTAGTGGCCTCCTGGGGGGCCTCGGTATTACCGGTCCGGCCGGGGTGGCCGGGTCAATTTTAGGCATTGAAAACGGCGTATCCTTGATGTATCTTTATACCGGGTTTTAAACCGTGGACCTGGTAGTTGCCGTAAGCCGACAGCTTGGGGCCGACGGCGAGGCCGTGGCCCGACGGGTCGCCGACGAACTCAACTTTCAGTATCTGGACCGGGAGATCGTCAGCCGGGCGGCCATGCTGGCCGGGGTTTCGGAAGAGGCCCTGGAGGAGGCCGAGAAGGTTCCGTCCCTGCTGGCCCGGATCGCCGACGTTTTAGGCCGGTATCCGGCCGACGAGCTGTTTGCGGTCCCGGTGGGCACCCTACCCCCCGCCCCGGCCCTCACCCATGACGCCTACCGGGCCCTCATCGAGCAGGTGATCCGGTCGGTGGCCGAGCGGGGCCGGGCGGTCATCGTCGGCCACGCCGCCCCGGTCCTTTTAAAGGACTACCCCAACGCCCTTACGGTTTTTGTTGCCGCCCCTTTCGAGTACCGGGTGCGGCAGGTGGCCGCCCAGGAGCGGCTGGACCTTAAGGCGGCCGAAAAGCGGGTTAAAGAGGTCGACCGGGAGCGGGCCGACTTCTTCAAGACCTACTACGGGGTCGACTGGCGCAGCCCCGAGCTCTATCACCTGACGGTGAACACCGCCCGCTTCGGGGTGGAAGGGGCTGCCCGGCTCATCGTGGCGGCCGCCCGCCTCATCGCCGAGCGGCTCGGCAGTCCCACTTAATCCCCGTCCCGGTGAAGCCGGTTCTCGACCACCCCTGGGACCTTTTGCCCGAGGCCGCGGCCGCCCTTCAGAAAGAGCTGGCCGGGCGGGTCATCCGGAGCGGCCGGCCGGAAAAGGTGGGGCTGGTGGCCGGGGTCGACCTGGCGGCCGGTCACCGGAACGGCTCGGCCCGGGCGGCGGTTGTTCTTTTGGGTTACCCCGACCTGGGGCTGAGGCAGGTGGTTACCGCGGAGGGGAGCCTCACCTTCCCCTACATCCCGGGCCTGCTCTCTTTTCGGGAAACCCCCCTTATTCTGCGGGCCTTCGAGCAGGTGGAGACCCCGCCCGACCTCATCTTCGTCGACGGCCAGGGGGTCGCCCACCCCCGGCGGTTCGGCATCGCCTGCCACGTCGGGGTCCTTTTCGACCTGCCCACCGTTGGGGTTGCCAAGTCGTGGCTTATCTGGCGGGAGGTAAGGCCCGCCGAGCCCGGGCCGAACCGGGGCGACCGGGTCATCCTTTACGCCCGGGATGGGCCGGTGGGGGCGGCCGTGAGGACCCAGCCCGGGGCCCCACCCGTGTACGTTTCGGTGGGCCACCGGCTCGACCTGGAGGCGGCGGTGGAGTGGACCCTGGCCTGCGTTCGGGACCACCGGCTGCCGGAGCCGACCCGCTTGGCCGACCTGGCGTCCCGGGGCCGGCCGCTGACCCTCTGGTAGGCCGGGCTTGTAATAGGGGGGGTCGGCCGTGGTAGTCATTAAATAGCGGCCGGTCGTTCCCGGCCTAAAGACTGGAGGCCCAACCCATGGCTGAAATCGTCGACAAGCTCGAAGAGCTTCTCCGCCGAATCCAGGACCTGACGGTGCGTCTTTGACATCCCCGGCCTGGAGCAGGAGGTGGCCCGGCTCGAAGCCGAGGCCGCCAGCCCGGATTTCTGGGCAGACTCTTCCCAGGCCCAGGCTACCCTCGTCCGCCTCGCCCGGCTAAAGGAGCAGATTCGGCCCTGGCGGAAGCTGGAGGGCCGGGTGAAAGAGCTGCTGGAGCTGGCCAAGCTCGCCGAAGAAGAGGGTGAAGCCTCCCTGCTGGAGGAAGTAAAGGCCGAGGCCGAAAAGCTGGCCCACCGGCTGGAACGGCTGGAGTTTCAGCAGTATTTCTCGGGCGAGTATGATGTTAGCGACGCCCTGCTCAGCATCCACGCCGGGGCCGGGGGGACGGATTCCCAGGACTGGGCCGAGATGCTCCTCCGGATGTACCTCAGGTGGGCCCAGGACCACGGCTTTGAAACGGAAATTTTAGACCTGACCCCGGGGGAAGAGGCTGGCCTAAAGAGCGCCACGGTTGAAATCCGGGGGCCTTACGCCTACGGGTTTCTTAAAGGAGAAAAGGGGGTTCACCGGCTGGTTCGCCTCTCCCCCTTTGACGCCGCCCACCGGCGTCACACCTCCTTTGCGCTGGTGGAGGTCCTGCCGGTGGTGGAGCGGGACGTGCGGGTGGAAATCCGGCCGGAGGACTTAAAAATCGACCGGTTCCGGGCCAGCGGTCCGGGGGGGCAGAACGTGCAGAAGGTGAGCACGGCCGTTCGGGTTACCCACATCCCGACGGGCATCGTGGTCACCTGTCAGTCGGAGCGGTCCCAGGCCCAGAACTTAGAAAATGCCCTTAAGATTTTAAAGGCTAAACTTCTGGAGCTGGAGCTCAGGCGCAAAGAGGAGGAGATCGCCCGCCTCCGGGGCGAGCGGGTCTCGGCCGAGTGGGGCAACCAGATCCGTTCTTATATTCTGCACCC
>DAOUCL010000046.1:0-11945 GCA_034432015.1 Dehalococcoidia bacterium | reverse complement strand
ATGTGGGCGACCCGGCCCGTGCCATCGACTACCACCGCGAAGCCCTCGAAATCTTTCGGGAACTGGAGGACCCGTGGGGAACGGCCGCCACCCTTGACCTGCTGGGAATGGCAAGCCCGCTTAACAGCGACCTGGTGGCGGCGGTGGGGTGGCTACGGCAGGCGGCCGACCTATTTAAGCGGCTGGATGACCCCCAGGGTTGGGCCGCCAGTCTCGCCAGCCTGGTGGTGTGCGCGGCGACCCATCCCCACGACCTCTCGGTGCCCGGCATCCCGTTAAAGGAGGCCCTGGCCGCCGGGGAGTCTGCCCTCACCCTGAGTCAGGGGATCGGCTGGCGGGCCGGCACGGCCTACACCCTGGGGGTGCTGGCCCTGGGGCTCGGCCTGGCCGGTGAATACGGGGCTGCCCTGGCGGCCGGCCGGCAGGCCCTGCAGGTGGCCGAGGAGGCGGAACATCGGCAGTGGACGATCGCCGCCCACCGGGCCCTGGGTCGGCTTTACCTGGATATTGTCGCCCTGCCGGAGGCCCGTCGGCATCTGGAAGCTGCCTGGCAGCTCGCCGCCGGGCTGGGGTCGAGGGTGTGGATGGGCTACATCGCCGCCGCCCTTGCGTCGGTGTAGGTCGCCCGGGGCGAATTCGGTCGGGCCCGGGACCTGCTGGCCGCCGCCGGACCGGGGCAGACCACCTGTGCCGGTTGGGACCGCCAGCTGGCGGGGGCCCGGGCCGAGCTGGCCCTCGCCCGCAACGAGCCCGCTTTCGCCCTGCGGGTCACCGGGGGGCTTGCGGCCGCAACCCCGAACCTTGGTCCGGGGATAGTGGTGCCCCGCCTCTGGGTGCTCCGGGCTGCGGCCCTGACCCGCCTCCGCCGTTACGAAGAGGCCGAGGCGGCCCTGTTGGCGGCCAGACGGGAAGCCGCAATTTGGGGGGCTCCCATATGGGAGTTTCAAACCGGGCTGGCCCTCGGCCGCCTTTACCGGAGCTGGCGGCGCCAGGGGGAGGCGGACGCCGAGTTTGCGGCCGCCCGGCAAGTCGCAGATGGGTTGGCGGCCGGCCTTCGGGACGGAAACCTTCGGGCCGGCTTTTTGGGGCGGGTGGGGGAGCTTCTGCCCCCCGGACGGTCCCCACCAGGCCGTTGGGAGGGGTTCCGGTGGGCTTACGGGGCGGGAGGCCGAGGTGGCCGCCCTGGTCAGCCGGGGCCTGACCAACCGGGCCATCGCCGAGGCCTTGGGCATCAGCGAGCGGACCGCCGAGGCGCACGTGGCGAGCATCATGGCCAAGCTCGGCTTTAACACCCGGGCGCAGGTGGCGGTGTGGGCGGCGGAGCAGGGGCTCAACAAAACGGCCGGGCCAGGCCGGCCGAGTTAAAAAGCACCTAGGGGACATCCTTCCGGGTGGGGGTGCGCCGGCGAAGCCGACTCAGGTAGTTGGCCTGCCCGCAAACTGGACATAAGTTGCCAGGCAACTTATGTCAAAAGCCCAGGCCAACCGCATAACGATATCCGAGCTCAGCCGAAAGCCCAACAGCCCCTTGGGCTACGCCGCCGCCCACGGCCGTCCGTAGCTAACCTCAAGGCCGAGGGCTTAAGAGCACGTTTGAGAAGTGGGCAGCCATTAGGGACGCTTCTCTGCATGGAAGGTGGTGCCCATCACTGCCAGCTGGGTGAGATTGCGCCCCGGCGGTACGGTCGATATCCGACAGACCGGGCAATCCTGTCCCCGAAACACCGAAGAGTTCCGAAACCTACCTCGCCCATCAACGGCTGCCAGCCCCGCTATCCACCAGGGGTTCACCCGACCACCTCCACCAGCTCCGAGTACCGGGCCAGCACCCCGTCCGCCGTCAGCAGACGGGCGGGCTCGGTGGCGGCCTAGGCGACCAGGATGCGGTCGAAGGGGTCCCGATGGTGAAGGGGCAGCCGGTTTACCGCAACCGCATGAGCCGCCCGGATGGGCAGTTCCCGGAAGCCCGCGGCCAGGGCCGCATCCACAATCTCCTCGACCGGGATGGTAAGGACAATACGGCCAACCTGGGCTTTAATGGCCACCTCCCAGATGCTGGCCGCGCTGAAAAGGACGTCGTTTTCCGGTGAGACCAGCCACCGGCGTACCCGCACGGGCAGCCGCTCCGGCTCCGCCAGCGCCCAGAGGAGGACATGGGTGTCCAGCAGCAGACGCATCAGGCCTCGCCCTCAAAAGCGGCCAGGACCCCTTCAGGGAGGGGCGCGTCGAAGTCCTCGGGCACGGTCAGCCGGCCCCGCAGCCGGCCCAGCTGCCGTGGCCGCTGAAGGGGCACCAGCCGGGCCACCGGTTTGCCGGCCCGGGCGATGATTACCTCCTCGCCCGCCTCCACGGCTTCCACCAGTTTAGAAAGGTGCGTCTTGGCCTGATGAACGTTGACCACGCGCACGGTTTATGCTCCTTAAGTTTAGCTAAGTCTGGTCAATCTCCGTATACTTGAGCCGCAAGCACTAAGCAAACTGCCGGGATATTGGGGTCTCTCCCATAGGTGGTGGGAGTCGACTGTGGGGCAGGCGCTCCCGGGAGGCGGCTGCCAGCCGACCGAGCCCGAGAACCGGCCAGCGGTTCGGGCACGGCTACTGCCGGCGAAGCCGGCGCCGCCTTTGGCGGCGGTCAAGCAGGTCATCGCCGTCCGCTACAAGTATGCCCGGTGCCACCAGACTTGACATAAACCTTGTTTATGTCAAGTCTGGCCGGCCGTCCCGACCAGAGCCGGCGGCGCTGTTGCCAAGTCAGCGGGCTTCGCCCGCGCCGCCGAAGGCGGCTGCCGGGATAGGCAAATCAACGGCTTTAAGGGATGTCCCGACCGTTTCAGAGCGGGTCCTTGGGCTGGATGGAACCGGCCAGGAGCGCTGTTGACATGTCAACAGTCATCGCCCTGGACCTGGGCAGCGGCCGGCGGCGTAGCCGCGCCGGCTTCGCCGGGCTCGACTGGCAGCCTGTGGGGTTGAGGTTATCGTGCGGCTTCGCCGCCTTCCCGCGTACAACCTGGTTGCTCAGGGTGCCCACTGCCGGAAGTCGAGTCGTCTATCCCGGATGCCGAAGGCCGCTGCTTCCCCAGGATGGGGAAAGAGATTGCTGAGGTTAGGGTTAAAAATCACGGCCAGGTTTGACCGGCGGCCAAAGGCCGCTCGTTCAAGAGCCGCCGTCTGAGCACTGGGCCAGGTACCGGGGATTCCCTCGACCAACCACCGGACCGAGCAGGCTGAGAGCCCGGACCCACCTTTGCCGGGGTCATGCGCCAGGCCCGGCTGACGGCCATAGGGAGAATCCGGGACCTTAAATTCCTCTGAGACGGTCACCCGGCCGAGTCGCTAAAGGCGACTGGCCACTCGGCAGTCACCCTTGGCGGCGCCGGCGAAGCCGGCCGGCCGAGCACCCGGACAGGATACCCCCTGTCTCACGAACCTATACAGCCGATTTCCCCCGCCGCCGAAGGCAAATAGCGGACAGCTCGGGCAAAGCGGCGGCGGACTGCCGGGATGGCCTGCGGGGAGGCGCTGCTGGTAGTTGGTATCCGGCCGGGGCTTAGGCCCCTGGTAGATGCCCTCAAGGACTGGGGCTTTACTCCGGCCTATGTTGAGAAGCCTGCGATTCCGCCCGGGGTACGGCCCTCGGCCGTGCTGGTGGACCTGAATTACCCCCTGGCCCCCGAGGCCGCGGCCGTTTTCGGCCGGGAGTTTGCGGTGGTGGGCCTTTCGTGTTGCGGAAGCTTCGACCTTTACCGGCTTTCGGGGTTGCGGGCGGTGGTGGACCTGGATGCAGGGCCGGCCGAGCTCGGCCGGGTGGTCCGCGCGGCCGTGCGGGGCAAGGCGGTCTACGTCGGCACCGGGACGCCTGGGGCCCTGGGCCCGGAAGACGTGAGCCTCCCCGGGCTGCTGGCCTGCGGGCTCACCGACGCGGAGATGGCCGGGCAGCTGGGCTGTGCCGAGCGGAGGGTCCGCTACCGGGTCGGTCGGCGCTGCCGGATTCCGGGGCTGAAGACCACGATGATTTTGGGGGCCGCTGCCGGACACCCCGTGGGCGCATAGGGGGTGAGCAGGCTTTTACTTGCCAACCGGGCCTTTATGCTCCTTTGGGCCGGGCAGACGGTTTCGGCCTTCGGGGACGCCTTTTTTAACCTGGCCATTTTTTGGACCGTCTACACCGCAACGGGCTCGGCCTTCAAGACCGCTTTCGTCCAGCTCCTCTGGCAGCTGTCCACCGCCCTTTTTTCGCCCCTGGCCGGGGTTTTTGCCGACCGGCTGGACCGCAAGGGCCTTTTGGTCGGCGCCAACCTCCTTTCGGCCCTGGCCGTTTTCGGGGCGGTTTTAAGGCCGGAGCTTGCGGCCCAGGCCCTCCTGGGGGCCGTCCCCGTCCTCAACGGCCTGGGGGCCTTTGCGGCCGCGGCCAGGGCTTCGGTGCTGCCCGAGCTGGTGGGGCCGGGACTTTTAGTCCGGGCCGGCGGCCTCTTTTCCGTTGGGGGCCAGGTTGCCGTCCTTTCAGGCAGCGTCCTGGCCGGGCCGGTGCTGGCCGGCGCCGGCCCCTTCTGGGCCCTGATGGTGGATGCCGGCTCTTTTCTGGGGGCGGCCCTGGCCGTAAGCCTTGCGCCGGTGCCGGCCCGAAGGTTGAGCCCCGGGCCCGGGGGCCGCAAGCTCCCCCTCGTTAAGGAGCTTGCGGCGGGCTGGGAGGCCTTGAGGGCGCTGCCGGCGGTGCGGGGGCTTGTTCTGCTCGGGGTGCTGGTGAATGCGGCCGCCTTTTTAGGGCCCCTTTATCCGGCCCTGGTGCGGGAGAGGCTGGGCGGGGATGCGGCCGTCTTCGGCCTGCTACAGGCGGCCGGGGTTTTGGGGGTGATTTTTGGGGGGCTGGGGGCCGGGCGGCTTTTGGCCCTGGGTTAAGGGCTGGGTGGGCTTATGCTTTTGGGCCTTGGGCTTTCGACGTGGGCGCCTGTGGCGGCCCTCTTCGGGGCCCTGGCAAGCTTTGGGCTTCAGCTGGGGGAGGTTTCGGGCGGGGCCCTCCTTCGGGGGCTTACCCCCGAGGCCTACCGGGCCGGGTCTTCGGCCTCGGCCGCAGCCTGAGCGTGGCGGTGATTCCGGCCGCAAGCGTACTTGGGGGCTTTCTGGCCGACCGGCTTGGGGTGCTGCCCCTCTTTGTCGGGGGCGGGCTCTGGGTGCTGGGGATGGGGCTCCTGGCCTGGCTTAAGCCTTCCGTCCGGACGGCCGCCCTTAAGGGCCGGCCTTAGGGCGTTCTTTGGTCGGGAGGTCCCTGGCGGGGACCGGCCGGCCCTCCTGCGGGCTCAGGCCGCCGCTCGGGCAAAGACCGGGTTGGGCGCGGCCGTGGCCGCAGAACCGGGGCCTGGTCAAGGGTTGGGATTGCCGGGCTTGGGCGGCCGCCTCATACGCAACCGACCCGGCTTCACGATGACCGTTGCCCCAGGCAAGCCGCCAGAAGAAACGTTGGCGCAGGCTAAACCTCTTATCCGCAAGGGAAGGCCCTTGGCCTTGCCGGATTTCCCCGCCGCAGCCGGCGCCGACCGGACCGGGCAGGCTGCGGGCCTGGGTGCGGCCAACGGCCACCGGGGCCGCCCAGGACACCATTTCTGGGACAGAGGGGCCAGCTTTTCAGTCCTTGCAATCCCGGTGGCATCCTGCTAAAATTCGGGCGACCTGGTCTGTGCGGTCAGGCAGGGTTATGGCTCCCGGGGAGGTGGTCCTGGTTATGGGGATCCGGCCAGGCCTCAGGCCTCTACAAGAGGCCTTGAGGCAGTACGGCATTGCCCCGATATATGGCGGGGAGGACGCGGGCCGGTCGCCGCCCCCGACGCCGGCGGCGGTTTTGACCGACCTGAACGGCCCGGATGTTGGCCACGGGGCCGGACCCCGGGCTACCCCTGGTTGGGCTCGTCTGCTGTGGTGGTGCGTTCCACGTAAGCCGATTCGGGCGGCTCCGGGCGGTGGTGGACCTGGATGTGGGACCTGCCGAGCTGGCCCGGATGATCCGGGCGGTGGCTCAGGGCAGGGTGGTTTACGTGGGCCGGGTCGGGGAGAACCCGGCGCGGCTTGGGGCGGAGGAGCTTCGGCTTCTGGGGCTGCTGGCCCTGGGCCTCACGGATGCCGGGCTGGCGGCGGAGCTTGGGTACTCGGAGCGGACGATTCGGAACCGGCTCGGGCGGCTGTGTCGGCAGCTGGGCGTGCGCAACCGGACCGAGCTTGCCGCCTGGGCCGGCGCCCACGGCCTCTACCGAAAATTTGCCGGATCCGGCAAAAATTTGCCGGATTTTACTTGACCTTACGTTGTGCCGCGTAGGTACTATCTACTATCATCATGGAGGGCGGGGAGGCGCCGGCGCTTGTGATCGCCTATCTCCTGCTGAAAGAGAATGCTTACATGCGATCAGGGAAGGAGGTGAGCTGGATGAGTAGGATCTTGGCGCTCCAGAGGCTCGAATTGCCGCAAGACCTCGGCTTTGAGGTAGGAGTGATAGGTGGTAGCGGAGCCAGCATAAGTTGTCCGAGCTGCTGTAGCTGCGACAGTACAGGGTGTTGCTGAGCCCTTAGTAGCGTCGACGCCTCCCCGAGCCTGAATCGGTGGCTGTTGCGGGTGATTGTTCACATGCTTGTTCCATTTGCACAACCCAGAAGGATAGGTGCCCAAGCCCTTAGCATATTTCCTGTCGAGAATGGATATTGCGAACCAGAGGGGCGCTACAGTCCTGATCCTGTTTTCCTGGATGTGGTCCGACCAATGCTTCCCGATGGGTGGCGTATAGTTCGCCAGGGACTGTGGTTTCACTGCTTTCTCCCGCGCTACCGTATGCCGCTACAAGGTTGGAAAATACATATTTCAGCTACAGTGTTAAATGCCATTGATATCTTGAGAAATTGTCTACCAATTTTAACCACTTTTGACACACCATTTAAATTTTTACTTGATGAGCGTGTATTAGGCCTTATTAATAGCAAAGGTGCCGATAGAGGTAGATCAGGAAAGTTTATTACTGTATACCCGGAATCCACGGCACTTTTCACTGCCATAATTTCTGCACTATCACATGCGTTAGCAGAATTCGAGGGACCGTTTATACTTTCCGACAAAAGATATAAAAACTGCAAAGTTTTGTATTATCGCTACGGGAGTTTCGCGCCGAATGTCAGGTTGTGCGCTAACGGTGAGCGGGTTCCGGTTCTGATCAGCCCGGACGGGTACCCGGTCCCGGATCTCCGGACACCATTCTTCAATCCCCCACCCTGGGTGCAGGACCCATTCCCCGACCCTCAGGGCGATACTCCCCAACTCGTGCTTAAGGAAGGCCGTTACCAGGTGGACCGGCCGCTACACTTCTCTAACTCCGGCGGAGTCTATATGGCGAAGGATATGGTCAACGGGAAGACCGTCGTCATCAAGGAAGCCCGACCTTACACCCTGGTGGACCGCTGGGGTAATGACGCCCCAAAGCTTCTGGAAAAGGAGTTCCGCCTTCTCCGAAAGCTCAGAACCACCGGCGTTGTTCCAGAAGCCATGGACCTGTTTCTGGACTGGGAACATACCTTCTTGGTCGAGGAATATCTCGAAGGCTTACCCCTGAGTAAGTTCGCCCCGATCCGGGGTATCCTGTTAGATAACCGACCCACCAGGGAGCGCACGGAGGCACGCTACCACGAATTGCTGGGCATTATCAGAGGCCTGACCCGCGCCGTTGCCTTAATTCATGAGCATGGCGTCCTGCTAGGAGACCTCTCGCCCGCAAACGTTCTGTGGCTCGGGGACGAACAGGTGAGGATCATCGACCTCGAAGGCGTCTACGAGCCGGGGCTAGATAGGCCGGTTATTCTCTTTACCCCCGGCTTCCGACCGGTAGATTCCGACAAGCGCTCCCCGCCCAATCCTGCCGAAGACTGCTACTCCCTGGGAGCCATTATTCTTTCTTTGCTTCATCCGATTAATGGGTTTCTGGAGCTTAAGCCCGAGGCGGCCCGGGAATTCTTCGAAGAGATTTGCCGTGACTTCGGGCTACCTGAGGGCTTAAGGACTGTCACCCTGGCATGGCTGGACCCTCGACCTGAACGTCGCCCGACGCCTGCGGAAGTCTACCGCGAGCTTGGCAATCCCCAGATTTTCGCCTTAAAAGACCCGCAGTTTGGGCAAACTCTGGTGGACGTGCCCGTCCCGGAAGAGGTTGGTCGGATTGTAGAGCGAGTTGCCAACTACCTCGTCGCCAGTGCCGATTATTCCAGGGTAGATCGCCTCTTTCCCTGTCCCAACTACGCCCCAAATCCCCTCAGCGTTGATTACGGCGCTCTCGGGATTCTTTACGCCCTGCATCTGATGGGTAGAGAGGTACCGAAGTCGGCCCTCGACTGGGTTTTTTCCCAGAGAGTTGATCCACAGCTCTATCCGCCGGGGCTTTACCCGGGTCTAGCCGGTATAGCTTGGGTGCTAGCGGAGCTGGGGGAGCTTGAGCGTGCGCTAGAGGTCTGGGATATGGCCTATACTCACCCGCTTCTTTTCGAGGCATATGAGGTCTACAGCGGTGCGGCCGGCTGCGGGCTGGCGGCCCTCCGCCTCTGGCGCATCACGGCCAGAAACGACTTGCTGGCGCAGGCAGCCGAAATCGGCAGAGTTCTTCTAAAATCGGCAGTGGCCACGGAGCGGGGCATTACTTGGCCTTCGCCGGACGGTGCCTTTTACATCGGGTATGCCCACGGTTCCAGCGGGATTGCGCTTTTTCTACTGTACTTGTATCTGGCGACGGGAGATAACCGCTTCTTAGATTGCGGAAGTCGGGCCCTGCAATTCGACTTATCCCACGCGATTTCTATTGACGAAGGCGTCCTGAGCTTTCCGGAGCGGGCCGATGACACCAGGTTCTACGAGCCGTACTGGGAATTCGGCAGCGCGGGGGTAGGAACTGCTCTCCTCAGGTATTATGCCGTTACCGGCCGGGAAGACCTGCTAGATTCTTTACAGGGGATTATGCGCGACGCAGACCGCAAATACACATTATTGCCCGGCCTATTTATGGGCCTTTCCGGGTTGGGGAATTTCTTCCTCGACTGCCATCAATTCCTCGGCGATGCCCGTCATCTTGAGACGGCCCGCCGGATCGCCGGAGCCGCACTGCTTTTCAGGGTCGAGCGGTCCGAAGGCATCGCCTTTCCCGGAATCCGGATAACTTACCGGCCGACTGCCGACCTGGGAATGGGCTCGGCCGGGGTTGGCCTGTTTCTGCGCAGGTTGCTGACCCTGGGCCCTAACTTTAACTTCCTCCCGGACGAGCTTATCCCCGGGCGGTACCAGGCCTGATAAGAGATGGGTTTTTGGCAGCTGGTTCATTTCGTCAAAGGCCGCAAGGTCGGGTTCTTGCTGGCCCTGGCCTGGGGCTTTTTCAATCAGCTCATCATGACGGTGGGCAGCGCGCTGACCGTCAAATACCTTATCGACGAAGGCGTCGTCCGGGGAAATCTTACGGCTCTGGTCCTCCTCGGCCTGGCCAGCTTTGCCCTGGGTGTAACTTTGCGGACCTCGGGGCTCTATCTAAAGCGTTACCAGCGCCGGCTCAAAAACCTGCTCCTTAAAGACGTATGCCTGCGGATGCTGGATACCATGAGGGGCCTGCGCTACCGGCAGGCCCTTCGGCACGAGCCGGGCTATTTTGCGGCCCGGATCTTCGACGACGCCAGGACCGGTGTCGAGTCGGCTGCCGACGCCCTCTTTATCGCCGATGCTCAGGTGGCCAGGTTGCTGGGCGGCGTCGGGGTTGCCTTTTTTCTTTCGTGGGAGCTTACGGTCGTGCTGGCGGCCGTGACCGGGGTCCTCATCTACTGGTCGCAGCGGTTCGGTTCGAGGGTTCGGGCGGGCTCCCGTGCCGAGCAGGAGCATGCGGCCGAGCTCAGGGGCCTGCTTGGGGGCGTGGTTGCAGCCCTTAAGGAGCTAAAGCTTTTCGACCTTTTCGGGGCGGCCAACCGGGCCGTTGGGGCGGCCCTGGACCGGTATGCTGGGGCTGCCTATCGGCGGGAGGGGACGCAGGCCCTTTACGAGGCCTGGGCCTGGAACTTCATGAGCGCGGCCGAAATCATGGTGTTAACCGGCGCAGGCTACGCGGTAGTGGCTGGCGCCCTCTCCTTTGGCGGCCTGATGACCTTCATACAATCCTACTGGTTTGCGGTAAACAGCGTCCAATCTTTTCTGAACCAGCTTTTGCCGCAGATTTCCCAGGCCGCGGCCGCGGTGGACCGGCTCCGGGAGGTGGAGGGCTGGGCTGCCGCGGGGGCAGCCGGGCGGGTGGGGACGGCCGGTGAAATCTGCTTAAACGGGGTGAGCTTTGCCTACGGTGAGCGGCCGGTCCTTTCGGGGCTGACCTTAAACGTCAGGGCCGGGGAACGGGTGCTGGTGCGGGGTCCGAACGGCTCGGGCAAGACCACGTTAGGGCTGATAATTGCCGGGCTTTTCGAGCCGGATGCCGGGGAGGCGGCGGTACCGGACCGGGTGAGCGCGGTCCTGGAGCCGGTCTGGTTCCCGCCGGTGCCGGTCGGCCTGCTTGTGCCGGCGGGTAAGGCGGCGGAGGCGCAGGCTCTCTTTGAGCGGTTCGGCCTTTCGGAGGTTTTGGACCGGCCGTTTGAGCAGCTCTCGCTGGGCCAGAAAAAGAAACTTGCGCTGGCTTTGGCCCTCTTAAAAGAGGCCGACTGCTATATCTTCGACGAGCCTTTGGCTAACCTCGACCCCGAAAGCGTCCGGGCGGTAGTGACCGAGGTTAACCTTCGGACGGCCGGCCGGACGCTGGTCATCATCCAGCACGGGCCGGCCGGAATCTGGGGGCCCTTCGACCGGGTCGTCGAGCTGGGCCCCATCCCCATGCCGGCCGGCGAGGGTCGGACCGATGGCTCAGTGGTTTGAAGACGAAAAGTTCTGGAAAACTTTTTATTCGTTTTTGTTTCCTGAACAGCGAATCAAGATCGCCGCTTATGAGGTTGAGCTTATACTTAAGTTGACGGGCCTGAAGGGCGGCAACATTCTTGACCTTTGTTGCGGGCCCGGGCGGCACGCTGTTGTCCTGGCGGAGAAAGGGTTTCATGTCACCGGTTTGGACCTTTCGGCCTTCATGCTTAAGAAAGCTGCGGAACGGGCGGAAAAGTCCGGTGTAAAGGTTGAATGGATCAGGGCTGATATGCGCGAATTTTGTCGGCCGAACACCTTTGATCTGATAATCAACATGTTCGTTTCTTTTGGGTATTTTAAAAACGAGAACGACGATGTTCAGGTTCTGCGTAACGTCCATGCCAGCCTGAGGCCAGGTGGCTTACTGGTTATGGACCTTATCGGCAAGGAGATTGCCCTTGATGCGCTACCGGCCGTGACCTGTTCGCGACATCCTGATGGGACTTTATGGTTCACCCGTCATGAACTTGTGCAGGAGTGCGATTGGGTAAGGACCGAATGGGTTATCGTTAAGGGTACCAGGGCCAAGTCGACAATTTTCGATGTCCGGCTCTACAGCGCCCGGGAGCTTAAGGACCTGCTTGGCAGGGCGGGCTTCGTCCGGGTAAGAGTCTGTGGGGAACTGGATGGGAGCAATTACAACCGGTATTCGCGCCGGCTGGTTGCCGTCGCCGAGCGGGACTCGTAGACCCCGTATCGGGCGCAACAGCGCCCTGCCGAAGCTTGTCCCCAAGCCAGAGCCGCCCTCGTCACGGAGAGGGCGAGCCCCAACAACACCGCATTCCAAGGCCGGCCACTCCTCAAACGGTCAGCAGCCACCAGTTGCCCCGGTTACCCAGCGCCGGAACCCGGTGCTGTTAACATAACGTGCTGTGCACGTTATGTTAACAGCGGTAAAATCCTGACCCAGAAGCTTTATCGGCTCAAACCCGAAGTAAACTCGACATAAAGTGTCTTACACTTTATGTCGAGTTTGCATATACTTACCCTGGACCTTGACCCAGGCCTTCCCA
>DAOUCL010000045.1:0-10514 GCA_034432015.1 Dehalococcoidia bacterium | reverse complement strand
CCTGCTCGGCGGCCTCCCGGGCAAGCCGGGGGGTGCAGCCGGGCCCGGTGCTGAGGGCCAGGTCCACCTGCCAGCCGGCCTCGGCAAGGGTCTGGGCGATGCGTTCGGGTGAGGGGGCAGGCGGTAGCATGACACCGGCCGACGGGTTGATGATCAGGCGGCATCTGACAGCGGCCATGCTCTTCTGATTATGGCCCAAAACCCCAGCCGCCGACAATCCTTCGCCCCGGCCTGGTCCGTTGGCTACTTGACCATCCGGGGTGGTCTGGTTTATGCTTGGGCTGAAGACCCAATGGAGGGGAAGGGGATAATCGGTTATGGCTTCGGCTAAACCCAGAACTATCGGCGAACTTCGTCGGAGCGGCTACAAAGTAATATCCGTCAAAGAGGAGCTACGTAAAAACCTCATCGAAAAGGTCCGCCGGGGCGAGGAGCTGTTCCCCGGCATTATTGGTTTTGAGGATACGGTAATTCCTCAAGTTGAAAATGCTATCCTCTCAGGACAGGATATCATCCTCCTGGGCGAGCGGGGGCAGGCCAAGACCCGGCTCATTCGGTCGCTGGTGCACCTGCTCGACCCGGAGATCCCCGTCATCGCCGGGTGCGAGATAAACGACAACCCATACGCCCCCATCTGCAAGCGCTGCCGGGACCTGGTGGCCCAGTTCGGGGACGACGTGGAGGTCGACTGGCTGCCCCGGGAGGCCCGCTACGCCGAAAAGCTGGCCACCCCCGACGTCACCATCGCCGACCTCATCGGGGAGGTGGACCCCATTCGGGTGGCCGAAGGCCGCTACCTGGCCGATGAGCTCACCATCCACTACGGCCTGATCCCCCGGGTGAACCGGGGGATTTTTGCCATCAATGAGCTTCCCGACCTGGCCGAGCGGATTCAGGTGGGCCTTTTTAACATTATGGAGGAGCGGGATGTTCAGATCAGGGGCTACCGGATCCGCTTGCCCCTGGACGTCTACGTGGTGGCAACGGCCAACCCGGAGGATTACACCAACCGGGGCCGGATCATCACCCCCTTAAAGGACCGCTACGGCTCCCAGATCCGGACCCACTACCCCCGCACCATCGAAGAGGAGATCCGGATCATGGAGCAGGAACGGACGGCCTTCGAAGACGCCGGCTTCCAGATAACCGTTCCCCAGTATATCAAAGAGATCATCGCCGAGGTTTCGGCCCTGGCCCGCAAGAGCCCCGATATCAACCAGCGCTCGGGGGTTAGCGTTCGGGTGTCCATCGCCAATTACGAGAACGTTATCTCCAATGCCCTGCGCCGGGCTATCCGCCTCGGCGAGGAGCATGTCGTCCCCCGGATGAGCGACCTCCCGGCCATCCTCGCCTCCACCGCGGGTAAAATTGAGCTCGAATCCATTGAGGACGGCCGGGAAGAGCAGGTTGTGGAGCGGCTCCTGCTCAACGCCATCGTCCGCACCTTCAACCGATACTTTGAGGTCCAGCAGTTTGAGCCCCTCATCCAGCGCTTCCGGGGCGGCCTTAAGGTAGACGTGGGGGAGATGATGCCCTCGGGCCACTACGTCAGACTGATGCGGGAGCTGGACGGAATGCTGGAGGGGGTTGCTCGGCTGGGGGCCTACGACAGCCCGGCCACCATCGCCAGCGCCGTCGAATTTATCCTGGAGGGGCTCCACGTAAACAAGCGGCTTAACAAAGAGAAACTGCCGGGAAAGGTTATTTATCGGTCTTAACGCGGCCGCGCTTGGGAGGGGGCATTCAGCATGCCGATTTACCGCTACTCGGAGTGGGACGGCACCCAGGATTTTAACCTCGATGCCGACGAGCTTTTAAAGGCCCTGTCGGACGACATTCTGGCCCACGGGGACATCTCCCAGGCCCTGCGGCAGCTGCTGCGCCGGGGCTTTATGCGCCCGGACGGGACCCGGTTTATGGGCCTGCAGGAGCTGATGCAGCGAATTCGTCAGGCCCGGCAGCAGCGGCTCGACCAGTACAACCTCGGGTCGGTTCTGGACGACATTCGCAAGAAGCTGGAGCAGGTGGTCGAGACCGAGCGGCAGGGGATCGAGCGCCGGCTGGCCGAGGCCCGGGAGGGGGCTCCCCAGGGGGCCGACGACCCCCTGGTTAAGATGCTGGAGAAGGTCGCCCAGCGCAAGCTGGAGTTTTTAGATAAGCTTCCCCCCGACCTGGCCGGCCAGATCAAGGCCCTTAACGACTACGAGTTTATGGACCCCGAGGCCCAGCGGCTCTTCCAGGAGCTTATGCAGATGCTCCAGGGCCAAGTGATGGATTCGTTCTTCCAGAATCTTTACCAGCAGATTCAGGGCCTTACCCCCGAAGACCTGGCCCGCCTGCGGCAGATGGTCCAGGAGCTTAACCGGATGCTGGAGCAGCGGATGCGGGGACAGGAGCCCGACTTCGACCGCTTTATGCGGCAGTTCGGGGATATGTTCGGGCCCAACCCGCCCCAAAGCCTAGACGAGCTGCTCGAGCAGATGCGCCAGCGGATGGCGATGATGCGGTCCCTCCTTGATTCCCTTTCCCCCCAGCAGCGGCAGGCCCTCCACGAGCTTTTAGAGTCGGTCCTTAAGGACGAGGGGCTTCGGCAGGAGCTGGCGGCCTTGGCGGCCAACCTGGAATACCTGATGCCCACCGACGACCTGCGCAACCGCTACCCCTTCCGGGGAGACGAGCCCCTCAGCCTTCAGGAAGCGATGCGGCTTATGGAGGAGCTTCAGGCCCTGGACCGCCTCGAACAGCAGCTCCGGGCCGCCGAGCAGGGCCGGGGCCTTGACGACGTGGACGCCGAGAAGCTCCGGGAGCTCCTGGGTGAGGAGGCCTACCGGATGATGGACGCCCTCCGGCAGATGGCCCGCCTGCTCGAAGAGGCCGGCTACATTCGGTCCCGGGGCAACCGCTGGGAGCTTACCCCCCGGGCGATGCGGAAGATCGGCCAGAAGGCCCTTTATGACATTTTCAACCAGATTAAAAAGGACCGGTTCGGCAAGCACGAAACGGCCTACCGGGGCCCCGGCAACGAGCGGGCCGAAGAGACCAAGCAATATGAGTTCGGCGACCCCTTCCACCTGCACCTGGAAAGAACCTTAATGAACAGCCTCACCCGGGAGGGACCGAAGGTTCCGGTCAAGCTTTCGCCCAACGATTTTGAGGTCTTCCAGACCCGCCACACCAGCCAGACAGCCACGGTGATGATGCTGGACCTAAGCTGGTCGATGGGCCTGCGGGGCAACTTCTTTGCGGCCAAAAAGGTTGCCCTGGCCCTCAGCCAGCTTATCAAAACCCAGTTTCCCCGGGATGTGCTTTACATCGTCGGCTTTTCCAGGTACGCCCGCCAGCTTACCGAGCAGGAGCTGGCCGAAGCCACCGTTGACGAGTACTCGTACGGCACCAACATCCAGCACGCCTTTATGCTGGCCCAGCGGCTTCTGGGCAAACACAACACGGCCAACAAGCAGATAATAATGGTCACCGACGGGGAGCCGACCTCCCACATCGAGGGCGGCCGGGCCTTCTTCGCCTACCCGCCCACCCTCCGGACCCTCCAGCTTACCCTCCAGGAGGCCCGGAACTGCACCCGCCAGGGGATCGTCATCAATACTTTTATGCTGGACCGTAGCTTTTACATGATGGAGTTTGTCGACCAGCTCGCCCGGATAAACAAGGGGCGGGTCTTTTACACGACCCCGGAGCGGCTGGGCCAGTACATCCTGGTGGACTACCTGGCCAACAAGCGCCGGCGAATCGCCTAGCGGAAGGTAAGGCCCAGGAGCCCTTCCAGGTAAAAGCGGAGGGCGGCAAGGCCCACAAGCTCGGCCAGGGCCAGCCCCAAAGCCAGGCTGAGGCCGGGCAGAACCTCAACCCAGCCGTCAAAGCGGCGGGATTTTCCAAAAAGATGAAGGCCCACCACCAGGTTAAAAAGGCCCATTAAAACCCAGACGCCCCCGACCCCCACCGCCGAGACCGGGTAGAGCATCGACGCCGCGCCCGAAAGGGCGGCCCCAAAGAGGCCGGCCTGAAGGAGGCCGACCGGTACCAGGTCGGCCCAGTCCACCGCAGGCCCCAGGGCCGGCTTGCGCCAGAGGGCGCCCCCCACCACCGGGGCGAAGACCACCCCGATGCTCACCCCGGCCAGGATTCCCGTCCCGAGGCGCAGGGCATTGGCGGGGGGATAAAGGTGGGGCAGGCCCAGGTCGGCCAGAAAGGCGTTGAGGCCGTCGAGGCCCATCGCCCCGAAAAAGAGGAGCGAAAGGCCGATCAGGCCCAGGGGCGGCAGGCCGGCCGGCCGCAGGCCCCGGCGGACCCAGAGCCAGCCCAGGGTCAGGAGGGCCCCCCCGTAGATCCCCACCATCCGGGCTTCCAGCGGCGGCTGGGCGCCCAGGAAAAGGGAGTGGCCGGGCCGCTGGGGACAGACGCCGGCGGCAAGAAAGTGGAGCTTATCTAAAAAGCCGCCGGGGCTGAGGCCGAAACCGGCGGCCAGCAGGAGGGTCAGGGCGGCCGGCGGAATGAGCCCCTTTTTCAACGCCTGGTCAGGATTCGCCGGATGATCCGGCCCCGGAGCCGGGCCCACGCGGCCGAAACCTGCGCCTGCTCGGCCGGGTTAAGCCGGCGCCGGCCGAAGCGGACCTTTACGAAGGCCCCGAAGACCGTCTCGATGTCAGCGGCCGCGTCGGCCACCTCCGTCCGGAGGCGGTCCGCAAATTCCAGGGGGGTCTGCCAGGGGTGGGGTTTAAGGCCCGCCAGCTGGGCCAGAACCACAACCTTTTCGTAGGTCTGGCTTACCAGGTCCAGGGGGCCGAACCGGCGCCGCCACCAGACCAGGCCGGCGACCCCCAGCCCCAGCAGGGCCCCCACCGGGACCACCGCCAGGCCGAGCAGGCCCCGGCCGAAGTCCGAGGCCGAGTCCCCGGTCCCGAATTCGCCCCCATAAAATCCCTCGTCGGGAAGCATCTCCCCGGGCCCGAGGCCCCCGGGTCCTTCCCGGAGGACGTCGGCCCCGGCAGCCTCACCGCCGGTCTCTTCGAGGCTTTCCACCCGGGCTACCCCGGCCCCCGCCCGGGGCGAAGGCTCGAAGTCGACCCAGCCGTACTCCGGGAAGTAAACCTGCGGCCAGGAGTGGGCGTCGGACTCCCGAACCTCATAAGCGCCGATGTCCGGGTTGTAATTTCCGCTCATATAGCCGACGGCCACCCGAGCCGGTATGCCGATGGAGCGGAGCATCACCGCCATGGCCGACGCAAAATAGTCGCAGTAGCCCCGCTTAAGGTCGAAAAGAAACCACTCGACCCCATCCCGGCCGGCGGGGGGCTGGGGAATGTTGGTGTCGTAGGGAAACTGCTGAAGGTAAGCCTCAATGGCCTTGGCCTTATCGTAGTTGTTATTAAGGCCCCGGCTGAGCTCCTGGGCAAGCTGGCGGACCCGGGGCGGGAAATTGGGGGGCAGCTGTAAGTAGCGGTCGACGATGTGCTGGGGGTAATTTGTTCCGGCCCGACGCAGCTCCTGGCCGGTGGCCGTCGAAATGGAGGCCCTGACCGAATACTGCTGCCCGAACCGGATGCCCCCCACCGGCCGAACGGCCGCCACGTCCATATAGTTCGGCCGGCGCAGGCCCACCAGAAAGCTTGCCACCCGCCCGCCGATGATGGTGGGGCCGTGGGCCGAATACTCGGCCGGCAAGAGCCGCTGAATGAGGCCCATCTGCTCCCGTTCGCCCAGGTCGGGCTGTTCCGAAAGGGCCTGCCGGATGTTGTTGACGACGGCCCGCAACTCTTCGGGAAGCTGGGAATCCCGGGCCCGGTCCCGCAGGTCTACCAGCAGCGGGGCCGGGGGGTCGTACTCGACCACCACCGGGATGTTGAACTGCATCCCCTGGCCCCCTAAAAAGACCAGGCCGCTGGAAACGGCGTTGAGGCGGACAACCTCAACGACCTCTTCCCGCCCCTTGTACGACGTCGTTGTCGTCAGGGCCGTGCCGGGGGATAGCTGAACGGTTCGGCGCTCCCCCGACAGCCAGCCCTGCCCCGTGTAAGTATCGTAGGTGAGGCCCAGCCAGTAGTAGCGCCGGGGGCTGAAGACGTAAAGCACCACCCGATTCCCCAGGGTGATGCTCCCCTTAAGGGCCAGGGTCCGGCCAAAATAGGCGGTATCTGTGCCCTCCTTGGCCGTTAGGGAGGCAAAAAGGCGGTTAAATTCCGACTGGGCGTCCTGGACCGGGGTGTTTATCCGGTTCCAGAGGTCGGCGATAAAGGTCTGCCCGGCAAAGGTCGGCATGATGGCCGCCGCAGCCAAAATCCCAACCGCCACAAGGGCGACGTTGGGCAGGACGGTAAGGCCCAGCTCCCGGGAGTAGCGGATGCCAAAAAGGTCCCAGCGCCGCTGGAACCGGTAAAAGTTAAGCCGCATTGCCAAAAGGAGGGCGGCAAACAGGTACATGAAAAAATAGACGGTTAAATGGGCGGGGGCATAGCGCAAGTTAAACAGCAGGGCGATCCCAACGGGAAGCATCGCCCCCACCGCCGAGCGCCGCCGGAAGACGAACCAGGCCGCGCTGTAGGCCAAAAACCACGCCAGGCCAGTGACCATAAACACAAAGGGCAGGGTGTCGTTGTTAATGCCGCCGGTTCGGGCGGCGTAGGCCCAGTAATTGAGCCTAAGGATGAGGTCGACCAGACGCTCGGGCCAGGTGGGGAGGCGGACCACACCCTGGACGGCCCAGACGGCGACGACCAGGCCGTAGAGGGCGGCCACCGGGTGGGTAAGGTAACCAGGAAGCCTTGTCTTGGCCAGGAGGGTCCCGAACAGGAGGCCCCCAAGGGCGATCTCCGTAAGGGCCGGCAGGTCCTCAACCCAGCGGGCCCCCTGGACGGCCCAGACGGCGCTCAGAAGGCTGAAAGCCAGTATTACGAGGGTGATAAAGCCCTCTTTAGGGTAAAGCCGCACCGGATTAAGCTCCCAGCCGAGCCGCCTGAGCAAACCCGTCGGGCCGGGGGCCTCCGCCGGTTTAGCTTCGGGGGGCCGGAGGATAACGTCTAAATCCGCCACCGCGCCTCCTCCCTCCAATGTTAGGCATCACAACCCCACCTGTCAAACGGGGCCGCCCGAAGCGGTTCTAAGGTTATCTTTATCGGGTATTATCCTTGGGAACGCCCAAAACCCGATGCGGAGGAATTTTATGGCCGAGCAACCCCTGCTTCTTGCCGACCTTTCCTGGCCCGAGGTAAAGGCTATCTTACCCCAGGTGGGGATGGTCCTCATCCCCGTCGGCTCCTTAGAACAGCACGGCCCCAATATCGCCGAGCAGTCGGACCACCGGCTGGCCTTCGAGGTGAGCAAGCGGGTCTCGGCCCGCCTCTACCCAAAGGTTCTGGTGACGCCGCCCGTTCCCTTCGGGGTCTCCCACCACCACATGCGCTTCCCCGGCACCATCACCCTTGAGCCCGAGACCTTCATCGCCGTGCTCCGGGACGTCGTAAAATCCCTGGCCCGCCACGGGTTTAAAAAGTTTCTCTTTGTCAATGGCCACGGGGGCAACGAGGCGACCCTGGGGGTGGCCGTGGTCAAGATCCAGGAGGAGGTCCCGGTGGAGTTTCTGGGAAGCTGTTCTTACTGGCGGCTGGCCGAAGACCTGCTCCGGGAGCGGCTTGGCGACCGGCTCTACGGCCACGCCTGCGAATTTGAAACCTCGGTGGCCATGGCCCTCGCCCCGGAGATCGTCAAAACGGGGGCCCTTGCCCGGGGGGAGTTCCGGGAAAGGGCCGTGGAACTCCGGGAGCGGGCCCGCCGCTACGGAATCACCATCGCCCCCTATTTCGACGACCTTACGGCCAACGGCGTCTTTGGGGACGGCACCCGGGCCTCGGCCGAATTCGGGCAGGAGATTGTCGGGCGGGTGGTCGATCGGCTGTGTGAATTTATCGAGTACGTGATATTCCGGCCGGGAGCCTAAACCGTCAGGTACTGGCGGATCAGCTCTTCGTTGGCCCAGACCTCGGCCATGGGGGCCGAAACCGGGGTCGTGCCCTTATCCATGATATAGGCCCGGTCGGCCACCCGCCGGGCGAAGCGGAGGTTCTGGTCGGCCAGCAGAATTGCGATGCCGCTGGCCCGGACCTCGGCCAGGGCCTTTACAAGCTCGGCCACCACGATGGGGCCCAACCCCTCGGCCGCCTCGTCCAGCAGGAGCAGCTCCGGGTTGAGCATCAGGGCCCGGCCGATAGCCAGCATCTTCTGCTGGCCGCCGCTTAAGGCCCCGGCCCGGAGCCGGTGAAACTGGGCCAGCACCGGGAAAAGCTCGTAGACCCGACTCAGGGTCCAGAAGCCATCCCGCCGGGAGACCCAGCGGGCGGGCAGAAGGAGGTTGTCCTCCACCGTAAGCTCGCCGAAGATGCGCCGTTCATCCGGCACGAACCCAACCCCGAGCCGGGCCACCTCAAAGGGCGGACGCCGGTTCAGGCGCTGGCCCTTAAAGATGATTTCCCCACCCCTGAGGTCGGCGAGGCCCATAATGCTCCGGAGGGTGGTGGTCTTGCCGGTGCCGTTGCGGCCCAGCAGGGCCACGGCCTCCCCGGCCTGAACCGTAAGGGAGACGTCGAACAGGATGGTCGTCGGGCCGTAGCCGGCGGAAAGGCCCTTTACTTCGAGCAAAGGCCCGCTCACGCCCCCACCTCCTCCCCCAGGTAGACCTCCTGGACCAGCCGGTTGTTCCGGATGGCCTCGGGGCCGCCGTCGGCCAGGACCGAGCCCTTATCCAGAACCACCACCCGGTCGGCCACCCCGAAGACCACCTCCATGTCGTGCTCCACCAGCACGAAGGTGACCCTTTCGGCGGCCCGGAGCCGCTTTATAAAATCCAGAAGCGTAAGCCGCTCCCCGGGATTCATCCCGGCCGTGGGCTCGTCCAGGAAACAGAGGCGGGGACGGGTCGCCAGGGCCAGGGTCATGTCCAGGATGCGGCGGTCGCCGTGGGAGAGGGCGGCCGCCCTGGTATCGTGGAGGTCGGCCAGGCCGACCTCATCAAGGAGGCGGTAGACCTCTTCACGAACCTCGGGCAGGTTGCGGTAATCCCGGAACCAGACGGCCGGGTAGCCCCGCCGAACCAGCACCGGTACGGCGATATTTTCGGCCACCGTAAGCTGGGGGAAAATGTTGGTTATCTGGAAGGAGCGGTTAAGGCCCGCCCGCACCCGCCGGTCGGGCGGCCAGTGGGTAATATCGCGGCCGTCGAAAATAACCTTTCCTGAAGTTGGCATCAGGTAGCCGGTCAGCACGTTGATAAGGGTGGTCTTTCCGGCCCCGTTGGGGCCGATAATAGCGGTTAAGGGCCCGGCCTCGATGGCCAGGCTTACGTTGTTTACGGCCGTAAAGGCCCCGAACTTGCGGGTGATGCCGCGGGCTTCGAGCAGGACCGTCACCGGGCCGGCGCCTCCTGTCCGGAGGACTCCGAGGCGACCTTCTGAACGAAGCGGGGCTCGCCCGGCCCCAGCCAGGGCCGAATCCAGCTTTCGACAACGCTCACAACCCCGCCCCGGAATCCGAGAACGGTGATGACAACGATAATTCCCAGGGCGAGCTGCCAGTATTCGGTGTAGCGGACAATGACCTCCTTAAGGAGCCGGAAAAGGAGCGCCCCGACGATCGGCCCCAGGAAGGAGTTTATCCCGCCCAGGAGGGTTACCAGCACCGGCTCGGCCGAAAAGGTCCAGTGGGCGTAGACCGGGGTGACGGCCCGCTCCAGGGGGGCCACGAAGGAGCCGGCCAGGCCGGCGTAAAGGCCCGAGACGACAAAGGCGGCGAGCCGGTAGCGCCGAACCGGGATGCCGCAGAAGGCGGCCCGGGTCTCGCTGTCCCGGATCGCCTGGAGAACTAGGCCAAAGGGAGAATTCACGACCCGGTGCATGATGAAGATGGAGGCCAGCAGGATGACGGCGACGAAGTAGTAAAAGTTTTCCGGTCGGTTCATGTTAATTTCGACAAAGCCGAGGTTCAGGTTTGGCCGGATGATCCCCACCAGCCCGTCGTCGCCCCCCGTTACCTCCCGCCACTTCCAGATGATGCTGTGGACCATCATGCCGAAGGCCAGGGTGAGCATCGAGAAATAAATCCGGGTGTGGCGGACGCTCAGAAAGCCGATGACCAGGGCGCCCACCCCGGCCGCCCCAACCCCGGCCAGCAGCCCCAGAATCAGCGACGGGTAGGCGAGGAGCACCTTGGCGCAGACGTAGGCGCCCAGGGCATAGAAGGCGGCGTGGCCAAAGGAAAGCAGGCCCGTGTACCCGAAGAGCAGGTTGAACCCGACGCTGAAGACGGCCAGCATCAGGATGGTCGTTGCCAGGTAGGTAGGGTAACGGCCCAGCAGGGGCGGCACAAGGAGAATGGCCAGGGCCGCGGCGAGGCTCAGGGTCAGCCCCAGCCGGTTCCGGAAAGTCCGCTTCTTAACGGCCAAAGAGCCCCTCCGGTTTAACCAGTAAAACTACGGCCATCAGCAGGTAGATGATAAAGAGCTCGAAAACGGG
>DAOUCL010000044.1:0-1852 GCA_034432015.1 Dehalococcoidia bacterium | reverse complement strand
CCGGCCGCCCCGATGGGGGATGGGGACGGCATTCTCCTCTGCGCCGACGGCCCCACCGCCGCCCGGTGGGCGGCGGCTGCCCGAAGGGAAGGCATCCTCTTGGGCCCGCCCGCCTACTCCCCGGGCCTCAGGGGCCTGCTCGGGCCCGTCCGGGCGGGGGTTCTGGTCCCGGCCTGGGAGCTGGGCGCCGGCGAGCGGGCCAGCTTCGAGGCAGCCTTCCGGGAAGCCGGGGGCGGCGAACCCGGCCCGGCGGCCGTGGCCGCCTACCAGGCCACCCGGCTGGTGTTGGCGGCCGTCGGGCGGGCGGCCGGGGGGGCAGGCGGCCCCACCCGGGAGGGGGTACGGTTGGCCCTGGACCGGGCGGCCGCCGAGGGGACGGGACGGGCGGGTGTGGGTCTGGTCGAAATCGGGCGGTAGCATTCAAAACGGAGCCTTGCCTGGGTAGCAAAAAACTTGTATAATGACAGCAGGCAGAGGGGAGGGTCAAAAATAGAGTAGCGGGGCTGATAGCTTCAGTATTTTCAAAAAGGAGTGCCAAATTGGCTGAGGAAAGGGCTCCGGAAAAGGAAGCTATGACTACCCGCGAGGCCGGGCGGCGGGGAGGGCTGCGAACGAAGGAGCGTCACGGGTCGGAGTTTTACCGTCAGATCGGCAAGCGCGGCGGGCAGACCCTGGCCAGCCGGCGCACCAGGGAGTACTGGGCGGAGATCGGCCGGCTCGGGGGCAACACCGTCAAGCAGAAATACGGCCCCGAATACTTCCGGGAGATCGGGCGCCGGGGCCGGGAGGCCCGGCGGCGTCGGCAGGCGGAACAGCAACCCGGCTAACCACCCCGGTCCGTCTGGGCCGGTCCTGAGTTGCCGGCGCCTTTCGTCCTGGACCTGACGCCGAAAGAGACCCCGGGCCTCCGGTTCTGGGTGACCACCCGCCTGGGCGGGGTGAGCCGCGGGCCCTTCGCCACCCTGAACCTGAGCTGTGCCGTCCCCGACGACCCGGAGGCCGTTGCCGAGAACCGGCGCCGAGTGCTGGCCGCCCTGGGCCTGGGGCCGGAGTGCCTCGTTGGGGCCGAGCAGACCCACGGGGACGGGGTGGCCGTGGTCGGCCCGGCCGACGCCGGCCGGGGGGTCGTCCCCGGCCGCGACCCGGTGCCCGCCGCCGACGGCCTCGTTACGGCCGAGGCCGGTCTGTTCGTCTTCGTTCAGGTGGCCGACTGCTACCCGCTGGTCTTGTTCGACGGCCGGCAGGGGGTGGTCGGCCTTGCCCACTGCGGCTGGCGGGTAACCCTCCTGGGCCTGCCCGCCAAACTGGCCGAAACGATGGTCCGGGCTTTCGGTAGCCGACCCGGGGAGCTCTGGGCCGTGGTCGGGCCCGGGATCGGCCCTTGCTGTTACGAGGTCGGACCGGACGTGGCCCGGGCGGCCCGGCTCAAACTGCCCCATCCCGAGGAGGCCCTGCGCCGCCGGGAAAACCGCACCTTCCTGGACCTGCCGGCGGCCATCGGCCAGTGGCTCAAAGCCGCCGGCCTCGCCCCCGCCCAAATTCTCGGCCGCGGCCTCTGCACCGGGTGTCGGACCGACCTCTTTTACTCCCACCGGGCCGCGGGCGGGTTGACCGGCCGCTTCTGGGCCGTTGCCGGCCTCACCCGTTGACAGCGGCCCGGGCCCGCCGTAGAATATGGCGGCCCAAAAGGCTTGCAGGGGGTGGAAAAGATGGCAGGTCGGCGACAGGTCCTTTCCCGGCGGGAGTTTTTGGCCGGGGGCGCGGCCGCGGCGCTGGGCCTCTGGTCGTGCGCCCCGACGCCCCAGGCGCCCCAGCAAGCGCCGGCTCCGGCGGAGGAGAAGCCCCGCTACGG
>DAOUCL010000043.1:0-61867 GCA_034432015.1 Dehalococcoidia bacterium | reverse complement strand
CGGAGGTTGAGTTTTACATCTTCACGGACCTCAGGTTCGACCAGACGACCCACTCGGGCTTTTACTTCATCGGGTCCGATGAAGGGGTCTGGGATTCGGGGGCCAACGGGCAGAACGGCCGGAACCTGGCCTACCGGCCGCGCTACAAGGAGGGCTACTTCCCGGTGCCGCCCACCGACAAGCTCCAGGACCTCCGGTCGGAGATCGTCCTGCGGCTGATGCAGGTTGGCGTCCAGGTGGAAATTCACCACCACGAGGTGGGCACCGCCGGCCAGGGCGAGATCGACATGCGCTTCCAGACCCTGACCCGGATGGCTGACAACGTCATGCTCTACAAGTACATCATCAAGAACGTCTGCAATGAGCGGGGATACGTGGCCACTTTCATGCCGAAGCCCATCTTCGGCGATAACGGCTCGGGGATGCACACCCACGTGAGCCTCTGGAAGGACGGGACCAACCTCTTCTTCGACGAGACCGGGTACGCCCTTCTTTCGGACCTGGCCAGGTGGTTCATCGGCGGCCTGCTGGCCCACGCCCCGTCGTTGCTGGCCTTCTGCGCCCCGACGACCAACTCCTACCGGCGGCTGGTGCCGGGTTACGAGGCGCCCATCAACCTGGTCTACTCCCAGCGCAACCGGAGCGCCTGCGTCCGGATCCCCATGTACAGCGACAACCCGGCCGCCAAGCGAATCGAGTTCCGGCCGCCGGACCCGTCGGCCAACCCCTACCTGGCCTTCGCCGCCATCCTGATGGCCGGCATCGACGGTATCATCAACCGGACCGAGCCCCCGGCCCCCATCGACAAGGACCTCTACGAGCTGGAGCCGGAGGAAGCGGCCGCCATCAAGTCGACGCCCGGCTCCCTGGGCGAGGTCCTGGATGCCCTAGAGCAGGACCACGAATACCTGCTCCGGGGGGATGTCTTCACCCCGGACGTCATCGAGACCTGGGTAAACTACAAGCGTGAGCGGGAGCTCAAGCAGGTAAACCTCAGGCCCCACCCCTACGAATTTTACCTCTACCACGACGTCTAATTGGAGGACGGCCAGAAATACTGCGGGCGGGGAATTCCCCGCCCGCAGTATTTTCGGGGGGACTCTAAACTAAGCCGGGTATAAGCTCCACCACCAACCGGTTGGCCCCGAGGTCGACCTCTTTGACGACGTCCTCGATGGCCGGCAGCAGGACCTCCCGGCCCTCGGCGGAGCGGACGACGTAGACGTCGTTGGCACCGGTTACGATGATGTCCACCACCTTGCCCAGGACCTCCCCGGCGGTGGTGACGGCCTCGAGGCCGAGGATCTGAAAGTGATAGTAAGTGTCTGGGGGCAGGGGGACGGTTTCGGAGACGGGGACCTCGATGAGGCGGTTCCGGAGGAAGGCCGCCTCCTCGGGGGTATCGATGCCCGCGAACTTGATGAGGATCCCATCCCCCGTAAACCGGCGCCGCTCGATGGTGTAAGGCTGCTCGTCGATATAGACGGTCTTGAGGCCCTTAAAGCGCTCCGGGAAGTCCGTTAGAAGCTGAACTTTGACCTCACCCCGGACGCCGTGAGGCCGGCGGACCTTCCCGATGGCCACAAACTTGAGCTCCACCATGGTCGGGTCAAGGGGTTTGCTCCTGGGCCAGTTCGACCTGAACCCGCTCGCCCCGCCGGGCGGCCACGGCCCGCAGGATGGTGCGGACGGCCTGGATCACCTGGCCCTGGCGGCCGATGACCCGGCCGACATCCTCCGGGGCGACCCGGACCCGGAAGACCCGAACCCCACCCTCGTCGGCCTCCTCGACCCTCACCTCCTCGGGCCGGGTGGCGACCGACCTCACGACAAATTCGACGAAGGATTTCACCCGCGCCCTCCCAGGTCGACCCCGGCCCGGGCCAGGAGGCGGGCGACGGTGTCGGTGGGCTGGGCCCCTTTGCGGAGCCACTCCCGAACCTTATCGGCGTCGACCCGCAGGGTAAAGGGCTCGGTAAGGGGGTCGTAGATGCCCACCATGTCGATATACCGCCCGTCCCGGGGGGCCCGGGCATCGGCCACCACGATCCGGTAAAAGGGCCGGTTTTTGCTTCCCATCCGGCGCAGGCGAATTCGCAGCATTCAGGTCGGTCCTCCAGGGTCTTGGTTCTGTCCAAGTAAAGATTATACCTCAGGGGCCCTGCCTTCGGCGTTAAGGTACGAAGCTTGGCTGCATGCTGTAGGGGCGCCCCTGCCATTTCGGCGCCAAAAAATAGCGAGCCCCGCTGGCCTGATATCAGGTGGGACGGGCGGTGGCCCCCAAGGCCCGGACCAAGCCGTTGCGCCAGGCGTCGGCCAGGAGGCTGAGGGGCAGGTCCACTATCCCCTTTATGGTGAAACGCCGACCCCCGACGACGCCCAGTTTGGTAAGGGGGACTCCGAAGTTGCGGGCGAGCTCTTGAAGCCGGAGGTACTGGCCGGGACTTACCGAGACTACGACCCGGCTCGGGACCTCGCCGAAGAGGGCCACATCCAACCGGCCCCCGGGCTCGAAAGCCCAGTCCCGGAAGCCGACATCCCCGTGGATGCAGCACTCGGCCAGAGCCACCGCCAGGCCCCCCTCCGAGCAGTCGTGGGCCGACCGGATAACCCCCCGGCGAATCCCCTCTAGGACCGTAAGTTGGACCCGGCGCTCCAGGTCGAGGTCGATGCTAGGCTCGCCCCGGACCTGGTTGTGAATGAGGCTTAAATATTCGCTTCCGGCCAGGGCGGCCGCCGGGTCAGCCCCATCGGGGGGCGGCCCCACCAGGGCCACCAGGTCCCCCTCGGCCTTAAACCCCGGGGTGCAGACGTGGTTTAGGTCCTCGATAAGGCCTACCATCCCGACGATGGGAGTGGGTAGCACGGCCCGGCCCTCGGTCTCGTTGTAAAGGGAGGCGTTGCCGGAGACGACGGGTATCTCCAGGGCCCGCAGGGCCTCGGCCATCCCCCGAATCGCCTCCTCCAGCTGCCAGTAAATCTCCGGCCGCTCGGGGTTGCCGAAGTTAAGGCAGTCGGTGGCGGCGATGGGCTCGGCCCCCACGCACACCAGGTTCCGGGCGGCTTCGGCCACCGCCGCCATCGCCCCCACGTAAGGGTTAAGAAAGCAGAGCCGACCGTTGCCGTCGGTGGTGACGGCAATGGCCCTGTTGGTGCCTTTAACCCGAAGGACGGCCGCATCCGCCCCCGGCCCCACCACCGTGTTGAGGAGGACCTGGTGGTCGTACTGGCGGAAAACGTATTCTTTGCTGGCAATGTTGGGCGATTCCAGCAGCCGAACCAGCACGTCGCTCACCACCGGTATGCCCGTAGTCTCCCAGGGGGGCGCAAAGAGGCGTAGGTCGGGCAGGGCGCCCAGGTCGAGCCGGCGGCGCTCCGCCCACTCCGGGAGGGGCCTACCCTCGAGCCGGTAGGTTGGGGGGTCTGTTAGCAGCCTTACGGGCAGCTCTCCCACAACCTGGCCCCCGGCCAGCACCCGAATCAGGCCGTCGGCGGTGACCCGGCCGATGATGCTGTAATTAAGGCCCCACTTGGCGAAGATGGCTCCGATTTTCGGCTCATCCTCGGGCCGGGCGATGACCAGCATCCGCTCCTGCGATTCCGAAAGCATCACCTCGTAGGGGGTCATTCCGGCCTCCCGCCGGGGCACCCGGTCCACGTCCACCTCGACGCCGTGGCCGCCCCGGGCGGCGGCTTCGACGGCCGCGGCCGTGATCCCCGCCGCCCCCAGGTCCTGGAGGCCCACGGGGAGGCCCGATTCGGCCAGCTCCAGGCAGGCCTCTAAAAGCAGCTTCTCGGTGAAGGGGTCCCCAACCTGAACCGCCGGCCGCAGGGCCTCGGTCTCCGCCCCCAGGGTGGAGCTGGCGAAGGCGGCCCCGTGGATGCCGTCCCGGCCGGTGGCCGCCCCCACCAGGATCAGGAGGTCGCCGGGCCGGCCGGTTCGGGCCCGCAGGAGTCGGTCGGCCTTGGCCAGGCCGACGCACATGACGTTGACCAGGGGGTTGTCGGAGTAGGCGGGGTCGAAGAAAACCTCGCCCCCGACGGTTGGGACCCCGACGCAGTTGCCGTAGCCGGCAATGCCGGCCACGACCCCGTTGAACAGGTACCGGTTGCGGGGGACCGACAGGGGGCCGAACCGGAGGGAGTCGAGGAGGGCGACGGGCCGGGCCCCCATGGTGAAGATGTCCCGGAGGATGCCCCCAACCCCGGTGGCCGCCCCCTGATAGGGCTCCACCGCCGAGGGGTGGTTGTGGGACTCAATCTTGAGGGCCACCACGTAGCCGTCCCCGATGCTGACCACCCCGGCGTTCTCCTCCCCGGGGCCGACCACCACCCGGGGACCGGTCCCCGGCAGCATCTTGAGGAGGGGCTTGGTGTGCTTGTAGCCGCAGTGCTCGCTCCAGAGGGCCCCGACCATCCCCAGCTCCAGGTGGTTAGGGGGCCGGCCGAGGCGTTCGACCAGGGTCCGGTATTCCGATTCGGTTAAGCCGACTTGCCTAAGCAGGGTTGCGTCCACTGGCCCACCTGATTATCGAGTCCCAGATGTAGCGGCCGTCGGCGCTTCCCAGGACCTCTTCCGAGGCCCGCTCCGGGTGGGGCATCATCCCCAGGACGTTGCCGGCGGGGTTGATAATTCCCGCGATGTTGTTTGCCGACCCGTTGGGGTTCGCCTCGGGGGTTATTTCCCCCGCCGGGGTGGCGTAGCGGAATACCACCCGGCCGGTCCGCTCCAGTTCGGCCAGGGTTTGGGGGTCGGCGAAGTAATTGCCGTCGCCGTGGGAGATGGGGATTTTAAGGACCTGACCCCGGGCACAGGCGAGGGTGAAGGGGGTCTCGTTGTTTTCCACCCGCAGGTAGACCCACTGGCACCGGAACTGGAGGTGGTTATTTGGCAAAAGGGCCCCGGGTAAAAGGCCGGCTTCGCACAGAATCTGAAAGCCGTTGCAGATCCCCAGAACCAGCCGGCCGGCGGCCGCAAAGTCGGCCACCGCCCCCATCACCGGCGCAAACCGGGCGATGGCCCCCGGGCGCAGGTAATCTCCGTAGGAGAAGCCCCCCGGCAGGATGACGCAATCCAGGTCGGAAAGGTCCGTCTCCCGGTACCAGACGTAGCGGACGTCTTGGCCGTAAACCTCGGAAAGGACGTAGAAGCAATCCAGGTCGCTCCAGGTTCCGGGGAAGCGAACGACGCCGAAGCGCAAATTTAAGTAAAAGCCTCCGTAGGATTCAAAGCCACCGCAAAAACTATTATAAAACTTGGGGGAAGGTGGCAACGGAGAGCCCCCTCGAAAAGGCCCGGCAGGTGCGGGCGATGTTCCGCCGGATCGTCGCCCGCTACGACCTGCTTAATACCCTGATGTCCTGGGGCCTCGACCGGTACTGGCGGCGGACGGCGGTTCTGCGGGCCGGGGTCGGCGGCGCCCGGGTCCTCGACCTGGCCACGGGGACCGGGGAGCTGGCCTTCGCGGCCCTGCGGCAGGGGGCCGCCCGGGTGGTCGGGGTCGATTTTGCCCCCGAAATGCTGGTCCTGGCCGCATCCAAGGCCCGGCGGCTCGGCCTTTCGCCGCCGCCTGACTGGGTGGTGGGGGACGCCTTAAACCTGCCCTTCGCCGACAACACCTTCGACGTGGTAATTAACGGGTTTCTCCTCCGAAACCTGGCCGACTTAAACCAGGCTTTTCGGGAGATGTACCGGGTGCTGAAGCCCGGTGGCCGGGTCGTCTGCCTGGATGCCGTCGAACCGAACCTTGGGCCCCTGATGCCCCTCTACCGCCTCTATTTTTACCGGCTGGTGCCCCTGGTAGGGGGCCTCATCTCCGGCGACCCCGCCGCCTACGCCTACCTGCCGGCGTCGCTGAAAAACCTGCCCCGGGGGGCGGAGCTTTTAAAAGTGATGGCCGCCGCCGGCTTCGAAGAGACCGGCTTTCGGCCCCTGACCCTGGGACTGGTGGCGGTCTACTTTGGCCGCCGGCCGGGTTGAGTCGGGCGCAACTGGACAAAAGTTTTCGGCCGGGGGATACTAGAGTAGTTAGGGCGGCGGCCGAAGGGTGCCGCGGTCTGGAGGAGCTATGGGGGCCGAACTGAAGAGTCTGCTGGGCCGATTTCGGCGCCGGCGCCTGCTCGTCGAAATCTGGGCCGCCGTCGCCGGGGCCCTGGGCCTCTGGGGGGCGGCGGGGGCGGCCCTGGCCGCGGTTAACTTCCTTCTCCCCGGCCTGCCTTCCGCCCAGGTTCGGCTGGCCGGCCTCCTGCTCCTCCTGCCCGCCCTGGTCGGCCTCGGGGTTTACCTTATCCGCCTGGGCTGGGGCGACCTGAGAATCGCCCGGCTGGTGGACCTTTCGGCCGGCCTTAAGGACCGGCTCACCACCGCCGTGGAGCTTTCCCAGGGGCGCATCCGCTCCCCCTTCGCCGACCGCCAGCTGGCCGACGCCCTGGCCGCGGGCTCGGCGGTCCCCCCGGCCCGGGTTTTCCCCTGGCGGTGGCACCCCCTCCGCTGGCTGGCCGCGGCCCTGCTTACGGCCCTTTTTCTCTGGCTCACTTTTCAGCCGAACCCCCGGGACCGGTTACTGGCCCGGGAGGCGGAGGCCCGCCAGGCCATCGCCGCGGTCCAGGCCCGCATCGGGGGGCTAAGGGGGGAGCTGGGAAGTTCGCCGAACCCCTCCCCCGAGCTTGAGCAAGCCCAAGAACAGCTCGAACGGCTGAGCCGGGAACTCGCCGAAGCCGGCCCTAACCGGGAGCAGGCCCTGGCCCGCCTGGCCGAGGCCCAGCAGAATCTGGCCGGCCAATTGGGTCCTCGGGCCCAGGCCGAAAGGTTCGGCCTCGACCGGTTGGCCCGGGAACTGGAGCGCTCGGGGCAGGCCCCGGGCCTGGGGGAAAGGTTCGGCCAGGGTGACCGGCAGGCCCCGGCGGAGGCCCTGGAGAATACCGCCGGCCGGCTTGGGGAGCTTTCGGCCGAAAACCGGGAAGCCCTGGCCCAGGCCCTGGAGCGGGCGGCCCAGACCCTGCGGGGCATTAATCCGGCCCTGGCCGAGCGGCTCCAGCAGGCCGCCGACGCCCTCCGCCGGGGCGACCTCGACGCCGCCCGCCAGGCCCTGGCGGAGGCCGGGCGGCTGGCCGGCGAGATGGGCCGGCGGGTGGAGGGCCAGGAACGGCTCGCCCGGGTTATCGACCGCCTTGAGGCCGAGCGGCGGCAGCTGGCCGGGCCGTCGGGCCCGGGCGCCCAGGCCGGGAACCGGGGCGGGCAGGGCCAGCAACCCGGCCAGGGTGCCCAGGGCCAGCCGGGTCAGGGTGCCGGTTCCGACCGGTCGGGGACCGGGGCCGGATTTTCGGGTCAGACTTCGGGGGATGTGGCCGGCACCACCGCCCCAACTTCCCCGGGCGGGGTGGCCACCGGGGGCGGCCGGCCGCTGACCGACCGGCCGGGCAGTACCGCTACCGGCGAGCTGGACGCCGTCTACGCCCCGGTCCGGCGGCTCGGTTCCCCCGGCCAGACCTCTTTTATCCCCGGCCAGCAGTCCCAGGGCCCCGTCGAGCGCCAGCCGGGGGATGGGCCGGTGGAGGTCGGACGGATGCTGGTTCCCTATCAGGAGGTGGTCGGCCAGTACCAGGCGGCCGCCGGCCGGGCCCTGGACGGCGGCTACGTGCCCGGACCCTTTAAAGACCTGGTTAAGGCTTATTTTGACGCTTTAAGTCAGGGTAGATAAAAACTTTGGCCGCAGGGGGCTTGCGTTGGTTGAAACGGCCCTAACCGTCGAAGAGTTTCAGAAAGTCACAGCCCGAATCGAGGCCGAGGTCGGCAAGGTTATCGTCGGCCAGCGGGAGGTGGTCCGCTACGTCCTCATCGCCCTCATCGCCGGCGGCCACGTCCTCCTGGAAGGGGTGCCCGGGCTGGGCAAGACGATGCTGGTCCGAACCCTGGCCTCGGCCCTTAATTTAAAGTTCAGCCGGATTCAGTTTACCCCCGACCTGATGCCCTCGGACATTACCGGCACGATGATCCTGGTTGAGGACGAGGTGGGGGGGCGGACTTTTCAGTTCCAGCCGGGGCCCATCTTTGCCAACCTGGTGCTGGCCGACGAGGTGAACCGGGCCACCCCGAAGACCCAGTCGGCCCTTCTTGAGGCGATGCAGGAGCGGACCGTCACCGTAAGCAACACCATCCACCGCCTCCCCCGGCCCTTCTTCGTCCTGGCCACCCAGAACCCCATCGAGATGGAGGGCACCTACCCCCTCCCCGAGGCCCAGCTCGACCGGTTTTTCTTCAAGCTTTTGGTTTCTTTTCCCCGGGCCGATGAGCTTATCGACATCCTCAACCGCACCACCACCGTCGAGGAGCCCCGGGTCGAAACGGTGGCCGACGGCGAAACGATCCTGGCCATGGGGGAGCTGGCCCGGGGCCTGGCGGTGGCCTCCCCGGTTATGGATTACATCGCCCGCCTGGTCCTGGCAACCCACCCGGAGAACCCCGAAGCCCCCGACGTGGTAAGGCGCTACGTCCGCTACGGGAGCAGTCCCCGGGGTGCGCAGGCCCTGGTCTTGGGGGCGAAGATTGCGGCCCTCCTCGACGGCCGCTTCAACGTGGCCATCGACGACGTTCGGGCGGTGGCCCTGCCGGCCCTCCGGCACCGGATCATCCTCAACTTTGAGGGCCAGGCCGAGGGCATCCAGCCCGACCAGGTGGTCCGGACCCTCCTCGAGCAGCTGCCCGTTAAGTAAGCCATGCGCCTGCGGGATACCTTCGGCGAGTCCTTGCTGGGGAAGCTTTCTGGGTTGAGGCTGGCCGTAAGGCGGGCCCGGCCTGGCCGGCAGAGCGGGGAGCGGCGCAGTACCAAGAAGGGGCGGGCCGTCGAATTTGCCGATTTTCGCCGCTACGCCGTCGGCGACGACCCCCGCCTCATCGACTGGAACGTTTACGCCCGGCTGGAAAAGCTTTTCGTCCGCCTCTATCAGGAAGAGGCGGACGTTACCGCCCACATCCTCATTGACGCCAGCCGGTCGATGGACTGGGGCGAGCCCCAAAAGCTTGGGTTCGCCCTGCGGCTGGGGGCCGCCCTGGGGTACATCGTCCTGGCCACTTCCGACCGGCTGGTGGTTTCGACCCTTCGGGACGACCGGGTCGTCCCCCTGACCCCGCCCCTCCGGGGCAAGCACCATACCCTGGAGCTTTTCCGCCAGCTGGAGGCCGTGGAGGCGGGGGGTACAACCCGCTTAAATGCGGCCCTTACGGCCTACGCCGGCCGGCCCCAGGCCCCCGGCCCCCTTATCTTAATTTCCGACCTCTTTGCCCCTGAAGGCTTCGAGGCCGGGCTCCGGGCCCTGCAGGGCGCCGGCTACGAGGTGACCGTCTGCCACGTCCTTGCCCCCCAGGAGCTGGAACCCGACCTGACGGGCGACCTGGAGCTGGTGGACGTCGAGACCGGGGACCGGCGGGAGGTGACCCTCACCCCGGCCGACCTTGACGCATACGCCGAAAACCTCCGCCGCTGGCGGGAAGGGGTGGCGGCCTGGTGTCTGCGGCGGGGCATCAACTTTATCCCCCTGAACACCCGCATCCCCCTCGAAGAGCTGGTCTTTAAAGAGCTGCCGCGGCGCGGGGTTCTGGTTTAGGGGAAGCAAGGATGGGTCTTATTGCACCGGCGGCCCTGGCCCTCTTCCTGCTGGCCGGACCGATTATCGTCCTCTATCTGCTTAAGCTCCGGCGGGAACGGCGGCCGGTCTCGAGCCTGCTGCTCTGGCCGGCCGCCCGGGCAAGCCTCCAGGCCAATCGGCCCTGGCAGCGGTTCCGCTGGAGCTGGCTTTTGCTTTTGCAGCTGCTCATCCTGGCCGCCCTGGTACTGGGGTCGGCCCGGCCCTTCCGGGTCGAGACGGCCCAACCCACCGGCCGCAACGTCCTGGTCCTGGACACCTCGGCCTCCATGGGGGCCGCCGACGTCCCCCCCAGCCGGCTGGAGGCCGCCAAACGGGAAGCCCGCCGCTACCTGGAGAGCCTCCACCCCGACGACGAGGTCGCCCTGGTGGTGGGCGGCCGTCAGGCCCGGGTCCTGGTCAGCCCGACCCGGGACCGGGAGCTGGTGCGGCGGGCCCTCGATGCCGTCAAGGTTACGGCCGAGCCCTCCGACCTGGGGGAGCTTCTCCGCTTGGCGGTGGGCATCACCGGGGGGGTGGGGCGGGGCCGGGTGGTCCTCTTCTCGGACGGGGTCGTACCCAACCTGCCCCTGGGCCGGCTGCCGGTTCCCCTGGATTTTCGGCCAGTAGGGGCCCGGGGCAACAACCTGGGGATCACGGCCGTCCAGCTCAGGCCCGGCCCCGGCGGCGACGACCTCTTCGTCCGGCTCGACGGGTCCGTTCCCCAGGCCGGCCGGGTCCTGGTGAAGCTTCTGGCCGGGGGACGGCTGCTGGATGCGCGGGAGGTGGCCGTCACCCCGGAAGGGGGTGGGGTGGCGGTCTTTTCGGGGGTTCCGGCCGGCGAAGATGTGCTGGAGGTGGTCCTGGACGTAAACGACGACCTGGGGGCGGACAACCGGGTCTGGGTGGCCCGCTCCGGCCGCCAGACGGTCCGGGTGCTCTACCAGGGCCGGGGCAACCTCTTCCTGGAGCGGGCCCTCGGCCTCATCCGGGGCGTGGAGCTCACCCGCCTAGCCCCGGATAACCCCCTCCCCGCCGACCGCTTCGACCTGTACATCTTCGACGGGGTGGCCGCCCGGGTCGAGGGGGCCGGCAACTGGTGGTGGATTAACCCGCCGGCCGGGGCCGGCCCCGGCTTTGAGGTGGGGCCGGAGGTGCTCTTCCCCGAAGTGACCTTTTTTGACCCGGAGCATCCCCTCCTACGGTCGGTGGACCTGGGCAACCTGGCCCTCGCCCGGACCCGGACCGTTACGGCCACGGCCGAATGGCGGGTTCTGGCCACCGCCGGCCCGGCCCCCATCCTCCTGGCCCGGGAGACCGAGGCCGGAAGGCAGGTGGTTTCGACCTTCAACCTGCAGGCGAGTGACTTTCCCCTCCAGCCCGGCTTTCCCATCTTCGTTGCCAACCTGGTGGCCTGGACCGGCCGCACCGGCCCGGCCTCCCTGGCCGTCTACCGACCCGGCGACCCGGTACCGGTGAGGGTTCGGCCGGAGACGACCCAGGTGAAGGTAGTCCGGCCCGACGGTTCGGAGCTTACGTTTGAGCCCAGGTCCGAGGTCTTCACCTTCAGCCAGACGGACCAGCTCGGGGTGTACACGGTGGTCCAGCTCTCCGGTGGCCAGGAGGTTGGCCGCACCCTGGCGGCCGTGAACCTGCTCAGCCCCGACGAGAGCCGGACGGCCCCCCGGTCGGAGCTTCCCGTCGTCGGCTCGGGCGCCCAGGAGCAGCCGGCCGAAACCGAGGTTCGGCGGGAGCTCTGGGAGGTGCTGGCCCTGGCGGCCCTGGGCCTAATGCTTTTGGAGTGGTGGGCCTTTTACCGGGGCGTCCGCGTTCGCTGGAGGCTGCCCCGGCCCTTCGGCGGGCGGAGGCTGGGCCGTGCCTAGCCTTGGCTTCGACCGGCCCCTGCTCCTCCTGCTAGGCCTGCCCGTCCTGGCCCTGGTGGTCTACGCCGCCGGCTTCCGCCGGCGGGTGCCCCTGGGGCCGGTGGGCCTCCGGTCAGTGGTAGCCCTGAGCCTAATCCTGAGCCTTGCCGGGGTGAGGCTCAACCTGCCGGTGGACCGACTGGCCGTCGCCTTCCTGGTGGACCGGTCGGACAGCATCGGGGCCGAGGACCGGGCCGCCCAGGAGGCCTTCATCCGGCAGGCCGTCGCCCAGCTGCGGCCGGAGGACGAGTGGGCGGTGATAACCTTTGGGGCCGAGCCCCTGGTGGACCGGAGCCTGGCCCCGGGAAGCCAGTTTTTGGGCATCGCCTCGGTGCCCGACGGTAGCCGAACGGATATCGAGGCGGCGGTGCGGCTGGCCATGGGCCTGCTGCCACCGGACCGGGCCCGCCGGCTGGTCCTTTTAACGGACGGGAACGAGAACCAGGGGGAGGCGATGCGGCAGGCCGACCTGCTGGCGGCGGCTGGGGTGGAGGTGTGGGCGATGGCCCTGCCGGGCCGGGCGGGGCCGGAGGTCCGGGCCGAGGGGCTGGTGGCCCCCGGCCGGGTGCGGGAAGGCCAGCAGTTGGAGCTCCGGGGGACGGTCTGGGCCAACCAGGCCGCCGACGCCACCGTCCGCCTCCTGGCCGACGGGGTCCCCGTCGCCGAGCAGGCCGTCCGACTTCAGGCCGGCTTTAATAACTTCGCCTTCCAGGTGGGTCCGCTCCCGCCCGGCTTTCACAACCTGGTCCTCCAGGTGACCAACGCCCCCGACACCTACCCCCAGAACAACGAGGCCCTGGCCGTGGTCCAGGTCCTGGGCCAGACCCGCACCCTCCTGGTGGGGGCGGAAGCGGACCGGGGCCCGGTGGCGGCCGCCCTTAAAGCCGCCGGCATGCCCGTGACCGAGGTGGAGGCCGAGAATATGCCGGGGAGCCTGGACCGGCTGCGGGACTACGACGTCGTCATCCTGGCCAACGTCCCGGCCGAGGCCCTGGGCGAAAAGCTAGGGGTCCTTTCGACCCTGGTCCGGGAGCTGGGGAGGGGGCTGGTGGTGGTCGGGGGCGAGCGAAGCTACGCCCTGGGGGCCTACCACCGGACGCCCCTGGCCGACCTGCTGCCGGTGGAGCTGGAGCCCAAAAGCTACCGGGAGACCCCGAGCGTGGCCTTCGTGGCCGTCATCGATAAATCGGGCAGCATGGGCAACTGCCACGGCACCTCCGGGGCCTGCGGCTCCCCGCCCCTCGCCGGCCCCCCGCCCAACATTCCCAAAATCGAACTGGCCAAAGAGGCGACCTTTCAGGCCCTCCAGCGCCTCGGCCCCCGGGATCAGGTGGGGGTGCTGGTCTTCGACAGCGCCGCCCGCTGGATTGCCCGGCCCGAGCCCAACGCCGACCTCCAGCGTATCTTCTCCCTGCTCGCTGGCGTCCGGGCCGAGGGAGGGACGAACATTTACGCCGGCCTGGCCGAGGCCGTTGAGGCCCTGAAGAAGAGCCAGGCGGCGGTAAAGCACATCGTGTTGATGACCGACGGCTGGTCCCGGACGGGGGACTTCAGCGCCTTGGTCCGGGAGATGAAGGCCCACGGGATTACCCTGTCCACCATCGGGGTCGGGGGCGGCTCGGCCGACCTGCTCCAAACCCTGGCCAAGGAAGGGGGCGGCCGCTATTACGCCGTTGCCGACGCCCGGGATGTCCCCCAGATCCTCGTCAAGGAGACGGAAGAGGTTCAACGAACCATCATCGTCGAAGAGACCTTCCGACCGGCCCCCACCGACCCGAGCCCCATTTTGCGGGGCCTGACCGGCCTGCCTCCCCTCCACGGCTACCTGGGCACAAGCCCCAAGACCGGGGCCCAGGTGGTTTTAAGGTCGGCCAAGGACGACCCCATCCTGGCCGCCTGGCAGACTGGCCTGGGCCGGGTGGTGGCCTGGACCTCCGACGCCAAGGGCCGCTGGGCCCGGGACTGGGTGACCTGGGCCGGTTTCCCCACCTTCTGGCGGCAGGTGGTCGACTGGGCGGGGGCGGCCCCCACCGGGGAGGGCCTCCGGGCTGCGGTAAGGGCCGAGGGGGCCGGCGGCTTTATCACCGTGGACCTGGACCGGCCCACCCTGCCCGAGGGTCACACCCTGGAGGCCCGGGTCGTCGGCCCCGACGGCGCCGTAAGGGCCGTCCGCCTCGACCAGACAGGGCCGGGCCAGTTCGAAGGAGTCTTCCCGGCCGGCCAGCCGGGCACCTACTACGTGGCCGTGACCGAACAGGCGGGCGACCGGACGGTGCGGGGTGACCGCACGGCCCTGGCGGTGGCCTACTCGGCCGAATACCGGGACCCGGCCCCGAATCCGGCCCTGCTTTCGGGCCTGGTCCGGACCACCGGCGGCCGCCTTAACCCCGAGCCGGCCGAAGTCTTTAAGGCCGCCTTCCGGCCGGTGCGGCAGAGCACGCCCCTCTACCCCTGGCTGCTGCTCCTGGCCGCGGCCCTCTGGCCCCTGGATGTGGCCTGGCGGCAGCTGGGGGTCGGGCCGGGGGCCCTTGGGGCGGCGGTGGCCGCCGCCGTCCGCCGTCGGCTGACCGCCCGCCGGGCTGTGGAGGTCCCGGCGATGCTGGGCCGGCTGGGCCAGGTTAGGCCCGAGGCCGGGTCCGAACCCGGCCGGCCGGGGGCCGCCCCCACGGCCGACCTGGGCCGGCTGCGGGAGGCGAAACTCCGGGCCCGGCGGGAGACCGGCCGGGCAGATTAGGCGCCGGAACCGGCCCCGCCCGGCTTCACCTCCACCGAGGCGACCCGCTCCAGGGGAAGGACCAGGGCGGCCATGTCCTGGTCGCCGAGGCCCAGGGCCTTCGCCTCCTGAAAGACCTGCTCGGCCTGGGCCCCCATCAGGAGGCGGGTGGATATTCGGGTCGCCAGCCGGGTGATCAGGTCCAGGTCCTTGCAGAGGAGGCCCACCGGGGTGCGGGGGGCAAAATCCCGCCGGAGGATGAGGGGGGTGGACCGGGTCCACATCATGCTGCTGCCGTAGCTGGTCTTTATCACCTCGAAGGCCACCTCGGGGTCAACCCCGGCCTTGGCCGCAAAGACCAGGGCCTCGGCCACCCCCGCCATATTGATGCCCACCAGCAGCTGGTTTACCAGCTTGACGATGGTGCCGCTCCCGGATGGGCCGCAGTAATGGATATTTTTGCCCAGCTTTTCAAAGACCGGCCGGGCCCGCTCGAAAGCCTCCCGGTCGCCCCCCACCATGATGGTGAGGGTGGCGGCCTCGGCCCCGGGCGGGCCGCCGCTTACCGGCGCGTCCAGAAAGGCGGCCCCCACCGCCCGGGCGGCCTCATAGAGGGCCCGGCTGGTCTCGGGGTCCACGGTGCTGGTATCCACCCAGAGCTGGCCGACCCGCCTCGCCTCGGCAACCCCCTGCGGCCCCAGGTAGGCCTGCCGGACGGTGGGCGGGTCGGGCAGGCTGGTTATGACGATATCCACCTGCCGGGCCACCTCCACCGGGCTCTCGGCCGGGATTGCCCCCTCGGCCGCCAGCTCTTCGACGGGGGCCCGGCTCCGGTTGTAAACCCCCACCTCATAGCCGGCCTTGAGCAGGTTGCGGGTCATAGGCTGGCCCATCTTCCCCAGGCCGATGAAGCCGATGCGCACGGGCCTTCCTCCTTGGGGCAGGCTTTTCGGCAGGATTATACCAGAGGCGACCGGGCCCGATTCGCTAAAATCAACCGGAAAACCTTCAGCCCAAAGCGAGGTCGGGATGAAACTGGCAAACCTGGAACGTATCCGGCTGGCAACCCTTCCTACCCCCCTCCAGTATGCCCCCAGGCTCACCGAGGCCCTGGGGGGGCCGAAAATTTTCATCAAACGGGATGACCTGACGGGGGTAGCCCTTGGGGGCAACAAGCTCCGGAAGCTGGAGTTTCTGCTTGCCCGGGCCCGGGCTGTGGGGGCCACCTGTGTGATTACCTGCGGCGGCACCCAGTCCAACCACGCCTGCCAGACGGCCGCGGCCGCCGCCCGGGTGGGCCTGAAATGCGTCTTGGTGCTGGCCTCGGGTTTTCACACCGAGCTTCAGGGCAACCTCCTGCTGGATAACCTTTTTGGGGCGGACGTAAAGATAATCGAGGCCCCGGCCACCAGCCCCGACGAGCTGGATAAGGCGATGGAGGAGGTCTCGGAGCACCTCCGCCGCCAGGGGGAGGTTCCGTACATTATCCCCCTGGGCGGTTCGAGCCGTTACGGGGCGGCCGGGTACATACTGGCCAGCCTGGAGCTTATCGGCCAGACGGTGGAACTGGGCGTAAAGCCCGATTATCTTTACCTGGCGGTGGGTAGCGGGTCGACCCTGGCCGGCCTCATCGTCGGGGCCAAGGCCTTTTCGGCCCCCTACCGGGTGAAAGGCGTCGCCGTCTACCGGCCCCCCGACGAGCAGCGGCGGGCCATCTGGGCCCTGGCCCAGGATACCGCCGAACTACTCGGCCTCAACGTCGGCGTCGAGCCCCACGACGTCTCCATCGACGGGGATTACCTGGGGCCGGGCTACGGCCACCTCACCCCCGAGGCCCGGGAGGCCATCCGGCTGGTGGCCCGCACCGAAGGGATCCTGCTGGACCCGGTTTACACCGGGAAGGCGATGGCCGCCCTCATCGGCCACATCCGGGCCGGCTGGGTCGGACCCGAGGAGACGGTCATTTTCCTGCACACAGGGGGGTCCCCGGCCCTTTTCGCTTACGCCCGGGAGCTTATCGGTTAGCGGCGCTTTTTTTCTTCTTTTTGCGCCGCTTGCGCTCCGACTTCGGGGCCGGCATATACCTTTCGACGGCCAGCTGCCGTTCCGCCTCGGCCAGCCGCTTCGGGAAAATTACAAAGTAGTAAAACAGGCCGTAAGCGACCAGGCCCAGGCCGACCAGGGCGGCTGCCAGGAGCATAACCCGGGAGCCCAGGTAGGGGATTCCCAGGTAGCGGACGGTGAAAATCAGGACGACGGCGGCGCTGTAAAAGACGACGATCCGACCCACCCGCTGCAGGAGGCCGTATTTAAAGGGGTGGGCCTCCAGGCGGCGGTTGGCGTAGTTGACCAGCAGAAGGCCCCCGAACATGGCCAAGAGAAAAAGGATATCTACCAACTGGCCGACCAGAGATGGGGGTCCGGGCTGGGGTTCGAGCCAGTAGCCCGGGTCTAAAAGCCTGGCGGGGTCGAACTCAGGCATTTTTAACCTACTCGCCCTAGGTGCCGATGGCCGCCCGGCGGGCCTCAGCCAGCCGGCCGTGGCGCTGGACCAGGGCGTTAATCAGATTCGTAACCAGCGACGGGAACTGTTTTACCAGCTCCAGAACCGCCTCCTGGTGGATGCCGATAAGGACCGAGTGCTCCAGGGCCCTTACGGAGAAGGTGCGGACGGTGTCGCCGAGGATGGCCATCTCCCCGAAGAGGTCGCCCTGGAGGAAGGTGGCCAGGGGATATTCCCGGTTTTCGTAATCGGCCACGTAGGCCACCAGCCGGCCGCTTTCGACGATGTAAAGCATGTCGCCGGTGCCGCCGGCCGTAAAAACGTTGGTGCCAGCCCGGTACCAGCGCCGGCCCATAAGGCCGCGTCCGAGTAAGTCTTCACAGGCGGCCGCCAGGGCCTCCGGCAGTATGGATTTAAACATCGGGGTTGAGGCCAGAAAGGCCGCCACCGCCTCCGGCCGAAATTCCCGGTCCTCCACATTTTTTAAGACCTCGGTGGGCCGAATCGGCTGGCGTCGGCCGACGGCGGTGGCCTCGACCATCAGCTCGACCCGGCGGCGGTTCACCAGCACAAAGGGGGCCTGAAAGTTAAGATTCGGGTTGAGGTTGTAGGCCACCGCGCACTGGGTCACCGGCAGAAATAGCCGCAGGGGGTCGTGGATGTAATCGATCAGCCCGGCCCCCTGGACCCGGTGAATGGTGCCGTCGACGGTGAAGGGCCAGGCCTCAATGATAACCTTTAGCTGCTCCCGCTCGGCCACCATCTGGGCCCGGTCGGGCGGCCGCTCGTAGCCGGCGATATCCCGGGGCATCGCTAAGATGATCTGGTCCCGGTTGAGGACGAGGGAGCCGGCCTGAACCTCTTCCTGCCGGGCGGCGTGGAGCCGCTGGAAGGTCGCGTCCTGGAGCCGGATAAACTCCTGGTCCAGGTCGTTCATCATATCCGAAAACCGGAACTGGCGGGTGTAAACGTAGCCGGTGTACCGGCTGTGGGCGGTGAAAAATACCCCGTAGACGACGTAGACTTCGCCGGGTCGGAAGCTCACCGTTTGCATTTACTCACAAGCAATTATAATTAGTCCGATAGGATGGCCGACGACCTGATTACGGAGGTGGGGCGGGCGGCGGAACGGCTTCGGGGGACCGCCCAGGTGGGCCTGGCCTACGCCCAGGATCCTTATGACCGGGAGCGGTACGCCGAAATTCTGGCAGTCGCGGCCCGGCTTTCTAACCTGCTTTCGGCCGGGACCGGCATTCCCGAAGCCGAAACCCTTGCCCGCTGGCGTGAAGAGGTGGTGCCCGGCGACCCCGTATACCCGACCCCAAGGGTTGGGGTCGGGGCCGTTATCTTCGACCGGCAGGACCGGATTTTGCTCATCCGGCGGGCAGATACGGGACGGTGGTTTGTGCCGGTGGGCTGGGCCGACATTGGCTACACCCCGGCCGAAGTGGCGGCCAAGGAGGCCCTCGAAGAGACCGGCCTGGTAGTACGGCCGGTAAAGCTCATCGGCGTCTACGACAGCATCCGCCACCATTCGCCCCGCCGGCTTCATTTTTACCGACTGCTCTTTTACTGCCGGCTGGTGGGCGGGGAACTTAAGCCCGACCCCCGGGAGGTTCTGGAAATCGGGTTCTTTGCCCAGTCGGAGGTGCCGGCCAACACCCACGGCGACCCGGTCTGGGTCGCCCACGCCTTCGCCTGCCACCGGGGCGAACTTGCCGAGGCGTATTTCGACCCCCTTTAGAAGGCCCGATGTCCGAACGCATCGAAGGCATCATCCCGCCGATGGTTACCCCTTTCGACGACGCCGAGGAGCTGGACTTAAAGGCCCTGGCCGATGAGGTCGATTATCTGGTCGGGGCCGGAGTCCACGGCCTGGCCGTTGGGGGCTCGACGGGGGAGGGGGCAGGCCTCGACCCGGCCGAACTTTATCAGGCCTGCCGGGCGGCCGTGGAAGCCGCCCGGGGCCGGGTGCCCGTCTACGGCAGCGCCATCCCCGACACCACCCGGGAAGCCATCCGGCTGGGGCTGGCGGCCAAAGAGGCCGGGGTTGGGGGGCTCCAGGTGACCCCGCCCCACTACCTGTGGCGGCCGGATGCCCAGGGCCTGGTCGAGTACTACGGCCGCCTTGCCGAGGCGGTGGGCCTGCCCATCATCGTCTACAACGTGCTTCCCTGGGCGCCTATCACGGCCGACACGATGGAAAAGCTGGCGGCGGTGCCCCTGGTCCGGAGCGTCAAGCAGAGCGGGGGCGACCTGCACACCCTGGCCGACCTCCTGCTGCGCCTCGGCCACCGGCTGACGGTGCTGAGCGCGGTGGACGACCTGCTTTACCCTTCCTTTGCGCTGGGGGCCCACGGGGCCATCGCCGCCGTCGTTACGGTGGCCCCGGGCCTGGGGGTAAGCCTCTTTGAAGCCGTCCGGGCCGGGCGCCATCAGGAGGCCCTGGAGGTCCACCGCCGGCTCCTGATAATCTGGCGGGCGGTGGAGGGGCCGAACCTGCCGGCCAAAGTAAAATGGGCCCTCGAACTTCAAGGCCGCCGGGCCGGACGCCCCCGGAGCCCCCTCCGGCCCCCCAACGAGGCCGAAAAGGAGGCGATCAGGCAGGCCCTGGTCGCGGCCGGGGTTATTTCGGGGTCGGGGGACGGCCCCAGGGCGGCCGAGGCCCCGGCCAGGCTCGTCTTTTACGTGGACGGGGCCAGTTCGGGAAATCCGGGTCCGGCGGGCATCGGGGTTGTCGCCTTCGCCGACGGCCGGCGGGTGGGCAGCTGGCAGGAACCGGTGGGGAGGGCCACCAACAACGAGGCCGAATACCTGGCCTTAAAGCGGGCCCTGGAGCTGGCCCTGGAACTGGGCGCCCGGCAGGTCGAGGTGCGGCTGGATTCGGAGCTGGTTTACCGGCAACTGCGGGGCGAATACCGGGTCCTTGACCGGCGGCTTCAGGGCCTCTACGAGGCGGTGCGCCGCCTGGCCGGCCGGTTTGAGGTTTTCGACCTTAAATGGGTGCCCCGGGCCGAAAACGCCGAGGCGAACCGGCTGGCCCGGCAGGCAGTCCGCCTGGGGGCCGGGGGCCCGGCTAATACAACCCGGGCTGGAAATGCGGGCGGTCCATCTGCTAATATAAAGTTGAGTTTAACGCTAAACAATAACGGAGGGGGTACGGCCGCCGATGCGCATCTCCATGAAGGCCGATTATGGCATCCGGGCGATGGTGGACCTGGCCCGCCATTACGGTGAGGGGCCCGTGCAGACCAGCGAGATCGCGGCCCGCCAGTTCATCCCCGAACCCTACCTGGACCAGCTGCTGACGGTGCTGCGGAAGGCCGGCCTCATCCGGAGCATCCGGGGGCCCCAGGGCGGCCACATGCTTATGCGGCCCCCCAGTCAGATCACCATGGGGGAGGTCGTCGCCGCCCTCGAGGGCAATATCGCCGTCCTGGACTGCCTGGATGACATGGGCGCCTGCCAGCTCTCGGAGCGGTGCGGCCAGCGGTCGGTCTGGCAGGAGGTCCGGGCGGTGACCCGGCGCATCCTCGATTCGGTCACCCTTCAGGACCTGCTGGAGCGGGAAGAGCAGGCCGAAACCCGGGTGATTTATCACATCTAAAAGGACAAACCATGGCCGAGGGGGCTCCGCGCAAGGTCTTAACCCGGCCCAAAATCGCCGAAAGCGTCCTAGACCTTATCGGCAATACCCCCATGGTCCGGCTGAACCGGCTGCCGAAGCCGGGCTCGGCCACCATCTATGCCAAGCTGGAATCCCTTAACCCGGCCGGAAGCGTCAAGGACCGCATCGCCCTGGCCATGGTGGAGGCGGCCGAGCGGGCCGGAATTTTAAAGCCCGGGGACACTATTGTGGAGCCGACCAGCGGCAACACCGGCATCGGCCTGGCGATGGTGGCCGCCGTAAAGGGCTACCGGCTAATCCTGACGATGCCGGAGGATATGAGCATCGAGCGGCGCCGGCTCCTCCAGCGGTTCGGGGCGGAGATAATCCTTACCCCGGCCATCGAGGGGATGACCGGGGCGGTTTACGCCGCCCAGGAGCTGGTGGAAAAATACGGCTACTTTATGCCCCAGCAGTTCGAAAACCCGGCCAACCCCGAAATCCACCGGCAGACGACGGCCCGGGAGATCCTGGAGGCCACCGACGGGAAGGTGAACGCCGTGGTCATCGGCATCGGCACCGGCGGCACCATAACGGGGGTGGGCGAGGTGCTTAAGGCGGAGGTTCCCGGGGTGCTGGTGGTCGGGGTGGAACCCGCCAAAGCCCCGGTGCTGGCCGGGGGCAAGTTCCGGCCCCACGCCATTCAGGGGATGGGGGCCAGCTTCGTGCCCGGGGTGCTCAATCGGGAGGTCATCGACGAGCTCATCCACGTGCGGGATGAGGATGCCATCGCCACCGCCGCCCGCCTCGCCCGGGAGGAGGGGCTTCTGGTGGGGATATCTTCCGGGGCCAACGTCTTTGCGGCCTTGCAGGTGGCAGAGCGGCTCGGGGCGGGCAAGGTGGTGGTGACCATCCTGCCCGATACCGGTGAACGCTACCTGACGATGCCATTTTAACCGACGGAGGGTAATGGTGAAGATGCCGGTTAACGTCTACATCGGGACGCCCTTGCGGCGGTTTACGGGCAACCAGGCCCGGGTCCAGGTGGAGGCCCGGGATGTGGCCGAGGCCCTGGACCGGCTTGCGGCCCAGTTTCCCGAGCTTAAGGCCGAGCTCTTCGACGAGGCCGGCCGGCTGCGCCGGTACGTCAACGTCTACGTGAACAGCCAGGAGATCGAGGACCTGGCCGGCCCGAGTACCCCGGTCCGGGACGGGGATGAGATTGCGGTGGTGCCGGCGTTGGCCGGTGGGGCGGCCCCCCGAACCCTAACCCCCGAGCAGGTGATCCGCTACAGCCGGCACATGATCATGCCGGAGATCGGGGGGGCCGGCCAGCGCAAGCTTTTGGGGTCCAGCGTCCTGGTCATCGGGGCGGGGGGGCTGGGCTCCCCGGCTATTCTCTACCTGGCTGCCGCCGGAGTCGGCCGGATCGGGGTTGTGGACTTCGACGTGGTCGACCTTTCGAACCTGCAGCGGCAGGTCATCCACCACACCGACGACATCGGCCGGCCGAAGGTGGAGTCGGCCCGGGACACCGTCCGGCGCATCAACCCCGACGTCGAGGTCGTGCCCTACAACACCGCTTTAACCTCGGCCAACGCCCTAGATATTATCAAAGACTACGACGTTGTCCTCAACGGCTCGGACAACTTCCCCACCCGCTACCTGGTCAACGACGCCTGCGTCTTTCTTAAAAAGCCCCTGGTGGACGCCAGCGTCTTTAAGTTCGACGCCCAGGTCACGGTCTTTATGCCGGGCCACGGCTGCTACCGGTGCCTCTACCCGGCCCCGCCGCCCCCCGGGGCGGTGCCCAATTGCGCCGAGGCGGGCGTCTTCGGGGTGGTTACCGGCCTGGTGGGCTGCATCCAGGCCACCGAGGCCATCAAGCTCATTCTCGGGCTGGGCGAGCCGTTGGTCGGGCGGCTGCTCCTCATCGACACCCTGGCGATGGACTTTCGTACCGTTAAGATTCGCCGCAACCCCAACTGCCCGGTCTGCGGGGACAACCCCACCATCACCGAGCTTATCGACTACGAAGCCTTCTGCGGCGTGCCCGTGCTCGCCCAGAGCTGAAGACCCGGAGAAAAGGACTATGGCGGTTGAAGTTCGGGTTCCGGCGATCCTTCAGTCGGCCGTGGGCGGCCAGAAGGTGATCAAGGTCGAAGGCCGAACGGTCGGGGAAATCCTGGACCGGCTGGAACAGCAGTTCCCCGGCATTAAAAAGCTTCTGCTGGACGAAAACGGGGAGATCCGGCGGCATATCAACATTTATCTAAACGACGAGGACGTCCGTTTCCTCCAGCGGCTCAATACCCCCACCCGGGACGGGGACGTCCTTTCCATTTTGCCGGCCCTTGCCGGAGGCCAAGACCATGCGCTGCGATGACATTCTGGGGGCCATCGGCCGGACGCCTTTAGTGGAGCTTAAGCGGTTCCGGCCGAAGGAAGGGGTCCGTATCTTCGCCAAGCTCGAGGGTCACAACCCCTCGGGCAGCCTTAAGGACCGGATCGCCAAGTATATGATCGAGCGGGCCGAGGCCGAGGGCAAGCTCACCCCGGATAAGACCGTCCTTGAGCCCACCAGCGGCAACACCGGCATCTCCCTGGCCATGGTCTGCCGGGTGAAGGGCTACCGGCTAAAGGTGGTGATGCCCGAAAATGTAAGCGTCGAGCGCCGGCAGGTGCTTCAGGCCTTCGGGGCCGAAATAATCCTTACCGACGGCCGCCGGGGCACCAACGGTTCCATCGAGGTGGCCCTCAAGCTGGCCGAGGACCCCCAGTACTTTATGCCCTACCAGTACGGGAATCTGGCCAACCCCCTGGCCCACTACGAGACCACCGGGCCGGAGATCCTCGAAGACCTGCCTGATGTCGACGTCTTCGTCGCCGGCCTGGGTACCGGCGGCACCCTGATGGGGGTCGGTCGCCGCCTCAAAGAATACAACCCGAACATCCGGGTGGTCGCCGCCGAACCCCACCCCGGGGAGCAGGTTCAGGGCCTCCGAAGCCTGGAGGAGGGCTTTGTTCCCCCGATTCTCGACCTTAACCTCCTGGACGGCAAGATTTTAGTCCGGGCCATCGACTCCTTCCGGCTCACCCGGGAACTGCTTCACCGGGAGGGGATCTTCGCCGGCATCTCCTCCGGGGCGGCCCTCTACGCCGCCCTAAAATACGCCGAGCGGCTCACCGCGGCCAACATCGTCGTCCTTTTTGCCGACGGCGGCTGGAAGTATCTGTCGAGCGGCGTCTGGACCACCCCGACCGAAGAGCTGGCCGAGACGGCCGAGAAAATTATCTGGTGGTAGCCCTTGGAGCGGGAAAGGATTCGGCTTACAACCTTATCCCACGGCGCCGGCTGAGCCTGCAAGCTAAGTCCTGAGGACCTCGTCGAGGTCCTGAGCCGGGTGCCCTTTTTTACCGACCCCAACGTCCTGGTCGGCCTCGACCGGCCGGACGACGCCGGGGTTTACCGTCTTTCGGACGACCTGGCCGTGGTCCAGACGGTCGATTTCTTTACCCCCATCGTGGACGACCCCTTTCTCTTCGGCGCCATTGCGGCCGCCAACGCCTTAAGCGACATCTACGCGATGGGCGGCCGGCCCCGCTTCGCCCTGAACATCATCGGCTTCCCCGTTAATACCCTGCCCCGGGAGGTGCTGGTGGAGATCCTGCGGGGTGGGGCCGAGAAGGCCCGGGAGGCCGGGGCCCCGATTATCGGCGGCCACTCCATCGACGACCCGGAGCCCAAGTACGGACTGGTAGTAACCGGAACCGTCCACCCCGAGCGCATCATCGCCAAGACGGCCGCCCGTCCCGGCGACCGCCTCTTTCTGACCAAACCTTTGGGAACGGGCATCATCTCCACGGCCATTAAGCGGGAGGTGGCCCCGCCCGAAGCCGTGGCCGAGGCCGTCCGCTGGATGCTCACCCTCAACCGGGAGGCCTCGGAGGCGATGGTGGAGGTGGGGGTGCGGGCGGCCACCGACGTCACCGGCTACGGCCTCCTGGGCCACCTCTACGAAATGGTCCGGGAAAGCCCCCTGGGGGCGGAGGTCTACTTCGAGGCGGTGCCCCTGATGCCGGCGGTCCGGGAGCTGGCCGAGGCCGGGGTGGTGCCCGGGGGCACCCGCCGAAACCTGGCCTTCCTCTCCGGCACCGAAAAGGCCGGCCGGGTGCGGGTCGAGTGGGCCGACGCCTTTACCGAGGCCGAAAAGCTCATCCTGGCCGATGCCCAGACCTCGGGCGGACTGCTCATCGCCGTCGCCCCCGAGCGGGCGGGGGCCCTTCGGGCCGCCCTGGCCCGGCGGGGGGTGCCCGCCTGGGAGGTGGGCCGGTTTCTGGCCGAGGCGACCCGGTACGCCGTTCGGGTCGTCCGGAGGCGGCCTGGGACGGCCTAGGCCTGGGTCTGGGAAGGGCCGGAGTCTTCGGCCCTGGGGGTGGGGGGAAGGACGGCGATTATCTCGTTAAAAACCGTCAGGTTCGGGATGTAGATCACCCGGCCGTCGTCGGCCCGGATCCGGGTCACCCGGAGCTGAACGTCCTCGATGACCCCCAGGCTGTCCTTAAGGGCCACCCGGTCGCCGATCTTAAAGGGTCGCTCGATGAGCAGGTAAAGGCCCACGACCCAGTTGCGCAGAACGTCCTGAAGGGCGATGGAGATGGCCAGGCTGAAGAGGCCGACCCCGGCGGCCAGGGCCCCCAGCTCGGTCCCCCAAACCCCCAGGATGACCAGCCCGGCCACCGCCCAAACCCCACCCTGGATGATCCGGGCGACCAGGAGGCGGGCGTTGGGCTCAGCCCGGGTCCGGGCCAGCACCCGGTTTACCAGGCCCGAAACCCGCCCGGTAACCAGGTAGGCGACCCCTAAGATGACCAGGCTTATAAGCAGCCTGACCAGCAGGGCGGTGAGTAAAACCCCTGCCGATTCGAGTTGGGCCGGCTGAAAGACCATAGGTCCTCTCCCAAGGCTGGCGGGCTAAGGGCGGCCGTCGAGGACCTCGCGCCTGACGACGGCGATATACGGAAGGTTGCGGTATTTTTGCCAGAGGTCGAGGCCGTAGCCGACGACGAACTGGTTGGGGATGGTGAAGCCCACGTACCGGACCGGGATGGGAACCAGGCGCAGGGCGGGGCGGTCCAAAAGGACGCACACGTGCAGGCTTGCCGGCCGGCGGGCCTCCAGGGTCCGAAGAATATACCGGAGGGTCAGGCCTGTATCGATGACGTCTTCGACGACCAGGACGTGGCGGCCCTCGATGTTTTCATCCAGGTCCTTGGTTATTCGGACGACGCCGCTGGGGCTCTGGGGGGAATAAGAGCTTATCGCCAGAAAGTCTATGCTTATGGGGGTAGTAATGTGCCGAATCAGGTCGGCCAGGAAGAAGACCGTCCCCCGCAAAACCCCCACCAGGATGGGCTCGAGGCCCTCGTAATCCCGGGAGATTTCGGCTCCCAGCTCGGCCACCCTTCGGCTAATGGTCTCGGCGTCGAGTAGGACCGTAGCGATGACTTCCTGGGCAAACGTTACGGCCACTTAAGGGACCCCGCGGCCGGGTTTACTGGTTAGGGGTCGGCGGCCCCGACCCGTTGGTGGGCGGCGAACCGAGCAGCCCCGAGATGCCATACTTGAGGAAAAGGTTCCGGACATCCCGGGCGTAAAAGAGCCGGATATTCACCCAGGGGTAAAGCTCCCGGAGCCGCCGGAGCTTCTGGTTTTTCCGGGTTACCAGCCGCTGGCGGAGGGTAGTGAGCTCGATATAAAGGTCGAACTCCGGCAGGTAAAAGTCGGGGGTAAAGCTCTGGGTCGGCCGGCCGTTTTCGTCCCAGCGGAGGGGAAACGACCGGGGCTCATATTCCCACTTGATCTGGTAAAAATCGAGGAGACGGGCAAACTCCGCTTCGGCGACGTGGGCGAAAACGACCCGGCCGTCGGGCGACTTAAGTTCGGCCGGAGCCGGGGCCTTCCGCTTCCGGTGCTTCTTTCTGGTCATCTCCCCCCGGTTAAGGGTGCATCCCCTTTAAGTTTAGCAGATAATAGATAAAGGAGTCTAAAGAGCGGGGGTGAAAGATGGAGACGCGGCCGGGCCGGGGCTGGCGGTTCGCCACGGGGGTGTTCGGGGGGCTGGTTTTCGGGCTGACGGTCCTGGGTATCAAGCTGACGGCCGGGTGGGCAACCCTGCCCGACGTTCTGGTCGAACGGTTGCTGCTGGTCGTCCCCCTCGACCTCTTTTCCCTGGGCATAAGCCTTCTGGGCGGCTGGGCCAAGGTTGTTTTCTACCTGGGAATACTCCTCGGCCTGGCCGGGGTTGGGGGCCTCGCAGGCCTGGCCATTGGGCCGGTAACGTCGTGGGCGGCCGGCCTTGGGGTTGGGCTTGGGGCCTGGGTCCTGCTGGGGCTGGCGGGGATGCCTCTGCTCGGGGCCGGGCTTTTCGGGGCGGGCCTTCCGGGTGGGATTTTGCCGGTTGCCGGCGGCCTGCTGGTTAACGGCCTGGGGTACGGCCTGGGGCTTGCGGCGGCCTGGAAGTTTCTGGGGGCCCCCGAGGCTTCGGCCGGCCCCGACGTCGGCCGGCGCCGCCTCCTGGCCGGGGTTGGGGTCGGGTTGGGCCTGCTGGTGGCCGGCGGGGGCCTCCTGCGGCTGCTAAACCCGGCCGGAAGCCAGGCCGGGGGTGGCCTTATCGTCCCCGTAACCCCCGAAGAACCGATGCCCCCGGAAATCACCCCTAACGACCGGTTTTACATCGTTTCGAAAAATATCGTTGACCCCACCGTGGACCCGGTCCGCTGGCGGCTGGAAGTTGGGGGCCTGGTCAACCGGCCCTTTACCCTCAGCTACGACGACCTCCGCCGGCTGCCGGCCAAAGAAGAGGTTGTGACCTTTGAGTGTATAAGCAATGAGGTTGGGGGCGACCTTATAAGCACCGCCCGCTGGCGGGGTGTCCCCCTGGCCTACCTTTTGGAGCAGGCCGGAATCAGGCCGGGCGTCCGGAAGGTGGTCATCCGGGCCTGGGACGACTATTCGACGGCCATACCCTTAGAGAAGGCCCGGCATCCGGATACGATCCTGGCCTACGAGATGAACGGGGAGCCCCTCCCCCACAAGCACGGCTTCCCCCTCCGCTTGGTGACCCCCGGCCTTTACGGGATGAAGAATCCCAAGTGGGTCACGGCCGTCGAGGCGGTGGATTACGACTACCTGGGGTTCTGGGAACAGCGGGGCTGGAGCGACCGGGCCGTCATCAAGACCATGTCCGAAATTATCGTTCCCAGCCGGACGCTGGCCGTTCGGGGTCCCGGGCCCCTGCGGCTAGGTGGGGTGGCCTTCGCGGGCGACCGGGGGATCCTCCGGGTGGAGCTGAGCTTCGACGGCGGCCGGACCTGGCGGCCGGCCCAGCTGCGCCCGGCCCTCTCGCCGTACAGTTGGGTCCTCTGGACGGCCGAGTGGGACCCGCCCCCCGGAAGCTACCGGGTGGTGGTCCGGGCGGTGGACGGCAACGGCGAGGTTCAGGACCCCACCCCCCGGCCGCCCCTCCCCGATGGGGCCTCGGGCTACCACGCCATCACCGTCCGCATCCGGGAGGTTTAGGCCCGGCGGTTTCTCAGCCGGCGGCCCAGCCGGTTTAGATATCGCCAGCCCAGCAGGAGCCACCAGAAGAGCTCCCACTTGAGGCGGGTGCGAATCCTTCCGGGACGCACGGCAGGTCAGCTCCCTTCAGGTTATACACCGGCGGCGGGCGGGGACGGGTTATAATCCTGGGTAAAGATGGAAGTAAGCGAGGAACTTTACCAGGCCCGGCTCGTAAAACTTGAGCGGCTGCGGGCCCGGGGCATCGACCCCTACCCGCCCCGCTGGCGCCGCACCCACACCACCGCCGAGGCCCGGGCCCTTTTTGAGGCGGCCGAGGCCGGGCAGGCCCCAGCTCCCGCCGAGGTTCGGGTCGCCGGCCGGCTGGTGGGCTTCCGGATGATGGGCCGCCTCACCTTCGCCCACATTCAGGATGGGGCCGGCCGCCTTCAGCTGGCCTTTCGGCAGGATATCCTCGGGCCCCAGGATTATGAGGTCCTTAAGGACCTCGACCTGGGGGACTTCGTCGGGGCGGCCGGTCCCCTTTTCCGGACCAGGACGGGGGAGATTACGGTCGAAGTCCACGACTTCGCCATCCTGGCCAAGGCCCTGCGGCCCCTTCCCGAAAAGTGGCACGGCCTGGTCGACGTTGAAAAGCGCTACCGCCAGCGCTACCTGGACCTCATCGCCAACGAGCGTTCCCGCTGGGTCTTAAAGACCCGGAGCCGGATTGTGGCCGCCATCCGGGAGTTTTTAGACGGCCGGGGCTTTATCGAGCTGGAGACCCCGGTCCTCCAGACCAGCGCCACCGGGGCCGCCGCCCGCCCCTTTGTAACCCACTACGATGCCCTGGACCAGGACGTTTACCTGCGGATCTCCCTGGAGCTTTACCTAAAGCGGCTCGTCATCGGGGGCTTCGATAAAGTCTACGAGATCGGCCGGGTCTTCCGAAACGAAGGGCTCTCCACTAAGCACAACCCCGAATTTACCATGCTGGAAAGCTACGAGGCTTACGCCGATTACAACGACGTGATGCGAATGGTGGAAGAGCTGGTGGCCTTCGTGGCCCAAAAAGTCCTCGGGACCCTCAAAATAACCTTCGCCGGCCACGAGGTCGACCTGACGCCCCCCTGGCGGCGAATAACCCTGCGGGAGGCCATCAAAGAGTTCGCTGGCATCGACTTTGAAGAATATCCCGATGCCGAATCCCTGGCCGACCGGGCCGCCGGGCTAGGGCTTCGGGTCGACCCGGCCCGGGGCCGGGGCAAAATCATCGACAAACTCCTGCAGGAGTTTGTCGAGCCGAGGCTTATTCAGCCTAGCTTCGTTCTGGACTACCCGGTGGAGATGTCCCCCCTGGCCAAGCGCAAGCCGGAGAATCCCCGGCTGGTGGAGCGGTTCGAAGGCTTCATTGGGGGGATGGAAGTGGCCAACGCCTACACCGAGCTTAACGACCCCGTGGACCAGCGGGAGCGCTTTTTAGAACAGCGCCGCCGGCTCCTGGCCGGGGATGAGGAGGCCGAGCAGGTCGACGAGGATTTTTTAATCGCCTTAGAGCACGGCATGCCCCCCACCGGCGGCCTCGGCCTGGGCGTCGACCGGCTGGTAATGCTTCTCACGGATAACCAGTCTATCCGGGAGGTGATCCCGTTCCCCCACCTCCGGCCCCTCCCGCCGGAATAGTCCCTTTATGGCCGAACACCCCCTCTACGTCGCCTTCCTCTGGCACATGCACCAGCCGGAGTACCGGAACGGCCTGACCGGGGAGGTTTACCTGCCGTGGGTCCGGCTTCACGCCGCCAAGGATTATTTGCACATGCCCCGACTGGTGGCCGAATTTCCCCGGCTAAAAGTAACCTTCAATCTGACGCCGGTGCTTATAAGTCAGCTGGAAGACTACGCCGCCGGCCGGACCGCCGACCGGGCCGAACTCTTAAGCCTTAAGGACCCGGCGGAGCTTACCCCCAACGAAAAGCGGGAGATTTTGCGCCTCTTTTTCAGCATCAACCCCGACCGGGTCATCCGCCGTTACCCCCGGTATGCCCGCCTCTTCGAGCTGAAGGCCGAGGCCGAGAAGGACCCGGACCTTTTCGGGCCGGCCTACTGGCGGGACCTCCAGGCCTGGTTCAACCTGGCCTGGGTCTCCCCCGACCAGGTGGAGGCCGACCCGGAGCTTTCGTCCCTGGTGGCCCGGGGCCGGGATTTTACCCCCGACGATATTCGGCTTATCCTCCGCAAGCACCGGGAGTTCGCCCGGCAAACCCTGCCGGCCTACCGCCGGCTTATCGAATCGGGCCAGGCCGAGGTCGCCACTTCCCCATTTTACCACCCCATCCTGCCCCTGCTCATCGACGGCACATCGGCCCGGCGGGCAAGCCCGGACCTCCCCCTACCCGACCCACCCCCGGCCTGGCCTGAGGACGCCTTGGAACAGCTCCGGCTGGCGATAAGCTTTGCCGAACGTACCTTTGGCCGGCTCCCGGCGGGCCTCTGGCCGTCGGAGGGGGCTGTTTCCCCCGAGACGGTGGAGCTGGCGGGCCGGTTTGAAAATTTTCGGTGGCTGGCCACCGACGAGGGCATCCTCACCCGGAGCCTGGGGACTTGGGTGGAGCGGGACGCCGACGGCAACCTCCTCAACCCCCAGGTCCTGTATCGACCGTACCGGGTAAGGGCCGGCAACGGCCGGGCCCTGGCGGTGTTCTTCCGGGACCAGGTCCTTTCGGACCGGATCGGCTTTGTTTACCGCCACTTCCCGGGGGTGGACGCCGCCCGGGATTTCTACGGCCGGCTTAAGGTCGTCCGCCAGCGCCTGCCTAAAGACCGGCCCTTCGTGGTTACTATTGCGTTAGACGGCGAAAACTGCTGGGACGGCTACGAGGAGAGCGGCAACCCCTTCTTGCGCACCCTTTACCGCCTCCTTACGGAGGACCCGGAGCTTAAGACCGTCACGTTTAGCGAGTACCTGGCCCATTTCCCCCCCGAAGTCGGGCTGGAACGCCTCCACACCGGCAGCTGGATTGGGGCCCACCTGGAGACCTGGATTGGGGAGCCGGCCCAGAACCGAGCCTGGGAATACCTGGCCCGGACCCGGTCCGAATTTTTGCAGTTTCAGGCCGCCAACCCCGGGATGGACCACGAACTCCTGGGGGCCGCCTGGCGGTCGGTATATACGGCTGAGGGCAGCGACTGGTTCTGGTGGTACTATTCCCGCCACGACCCCGGCCCCGAAAACCCCTTTGACCAGGCCTTTCGCTCCCACCTGGCCAACGTTTACCTGGCCACCGGCCGGCCGGTCCCCGGCTGGCTCCTGGAACCCATCCGGCCGGAACCGGCCCGACCCCCCGCCCGGCCGCCCCAGGGCCAGGTCAGCCCGCCCCTGGACGCCGACCCGGCCGGGACCGGCTGGTCCGACGCTGGGTGGGTGGAGCCCCCCGTTGAGGCCACCACCATGCGGCCGGCCCTGGTGGTGTTTCGGCGGGTCCTCTACGGGTACGACCAGACAAACTTTTACCTGCGGGTCGAGGGCCACCGGCCGGTGAACGAGTACGGCTTTTCGGTCCTGCTGCGCCTTCCCAACCGGCCCCAGACCCGCCGCCTCAGGACGAGCGTCCCGGTGGACTGGCCGGGCCTGCCGGCCGGGGTGGGCTTTTCGGCCGAGGTGGCGGTGGAGCCGCTGAGGGGTGAGGCCGTCCTCTTTTTGGCCGAAGGGGAAGGCCATTGGCGCAGGGCGGAGGCCGAAATCGGCCTGGCCGTAGGACCCCGGGTGGTCGAGTTGCGCCTGCCCCTGGGGGGCCTCGGCCTGGGTCCGGGCGACCGCCTCGAACTCCTCTTTCTGGCCCGGAAGGGCCCCTTCCCCCTGGAGGTTCTGCCGGCCTCGGGCCTGCTGGCCGTCGAGCTCCGGCCCCTTTAGGCCCCCGAGGCCGGCCCGACCAGTTCGGAGTAGTCGATGACGGCGGCAGTCGCCCCGGGTCCGTGAATCTGCCGGGCGGCCGCCAGGGCGGCCTCCACCGAGCCGAAGGCTTTAAAGCCGAGGCGTTTGGGAACCTTCGGGTCGACCGCCCCGGCCACGAACACCCGCCCGGCATGGCGAAGCCGCCGCAGGGGGTGGGTGGCCAGCAGGCTGTGGACGGGGTGAAAGGCGAAACCGAACCGGTATTTTTCAATATAACCGGGGTGGGCGGCAAACTCGGCCTCAAACCGGCCCATAATCTCGTAAGGGTCCAGGGTCTCGGGAAGCACCCGGTCCCAGACCTCTTTATAAGACGGGTGGTGCTCCAGGTCCCAATCGTCGGGGCAGGGGGTGGCCATAATGACGGTGCAACCCGGCCTGCCGATGGCCTCAATATAGCCGCCCAGGTAGCCCAACCCGCTGGAGATGAGGGTCAGGATGGGGTTTGGGCGGGCAAAGACCGCATAGGGGCTGTTGTCCGGGACCCCGTAGACCAGGATGTCCGCCGGCTCCGGGAGGGCCGACCGCCGGGACGGGAGCCGGGCGGCCAGGGTCTCTAAGGCCGCCTGCCGGGTCTCCCGAACCCCGCCGGCCCAGACGGCCGCCGCCTCCGTGTAGCCGGCCCGGAGCATCTCGATTTTAAAAACCCGTCGGCCGAGGCGGGCCTCTAAGGATTCCCCCATCTCGTCCAGGACCCGGTGCATCCGGTTGTTGCGGAGGGACATGGACATTCCGTCGGGGGTGTGGGTCCAGCGGATGGAGCGCCAGGTGCTCAGGCCCACGCATACCGACTTCCAGCCGCCGTTAAAGCCCAGGTTATAGCCGGTGTTTATATAAACCGTCAGGTCGGATTCCGTCACCGCCCGGTGGACTTCGACGTCGTAGCCGGAAGGGGTTTTGCCCAGGTAAATCAGGTTTTCGGGGTCCTCGGCGTCGTGGCACGAAAGCCTCTCCCCCAACCCCTCAACCAGGTCCGCCCCGATGGTGGCGGCCAGCTCAGCCCGGTTAAATTTGCGGTGAAGGGCGTTAGCCACCACCGCCCGGGTGTTTTCCGGCCGGACCCCGGCGTCCGCAAGGCTGTCTAGGACGGTTTTAAGGGCAACTTCCCGGATGGGCCCCCGGGCCGGGGAGCAGGGGTCGTCGAAGGCGACCAGCACCCGGGCGGCCGGACCCACCAGCTCCTTAAGGGGTGGAAGGCCCAGGGGCCGGCTTAGGGCCCCTTCCAGGGCCGCCCGGAAGTCGGCGAGGGGTTCGAGGCGGGCCTGGGCCGGCCGGATGACCTGGGCATCTTCGGGAAGCTCCACCGGAATCTTTTCGGTCCCGAAAGGCAGGGTCAAAATCCTGGTCATGGCAACCTCCCCGCAACCATAAACTCATCCTTGGGCCGAAGGTCTCGGTTTATGTCTGTTATGGTGGACCGGTCAAACTCGGGCCCGATAAAGGCCGGCGGATAGGTATCTAAAAGCCAGCGGAGGCCGCCGGGGATATCCAGGCCCGAATCCCGGTAACGGTCCACAACGAAGGGGTCGGCGAGCCGGCGCCAGATGGCCTCCCGGTCGACCATGATGGGCTCGTTGCTCCCCACCAGGATGATGCCGAAGCTCACCACGTAGGGGAAGGCCTTTACGAAGGTGTCGTGGGTGCGCAGGGTCGGCACCCAGGTGACCGCCAGGCCCCCGGGCTTAAGCCGTTCCCGTATCAGGGTGAAGTACTCCAGGGAGTAGAGGTTTCCGGCGTAGGCGCTGTTGGGCCGGAGGGCGTCGGCCTCGATGATGTCGAACTTCCGGTCGGTGCGGGCCAGGTAGGTGCGGCCGTCCCCGACCACCAGCTCAATGCGGGGGTCAGCCCAGAGCAGCCGGAGGGGCCGGTAAAGCTGGCGGGCGGCCAGGGCCCGGAGGGCGTCCGGCTGGGAGGCGACGATCTCAATGCAGGTCACCCGGACGGTCTCGGGCCGGCTGGCGATGTTGAAGAGGGTATCCCCCGACCCGAGGCCGATGACGGCGACCTCTTTGGGGTCCGGGTGGAGCACGGCCGGCAGTATTCCCAGGAGGGTGTGGGTTCCGCCGTAGGGCACCCAGCTTTCCCCTCGGCCGTTGGCAAAAATAAACGAACGGCCCCCGAAATCCGGCCGTTCGTTTTTTATCAGAGAGAGGCCGGAGCCGTCCTCAAAAAAGATTATTCGGTCCGGGGTGGTGCCGTGGAGCTTGGCCCAGAGGAGGTCGGCCGGGGGTCCCCCCAGGAGGGCCGCCGCCCAGAGGCCCAGCGCCGGGAGGGCCCAGGCGACCCCCCGGGCCGGGGACCCGGCGAGGCCGGCGGCCAGTAGCAGGAGGCCGCCGCTTAAGACCATCAGAAGCCGGAGGGTTTCGGCCGTTCCCAGCACCCCCAGCAGGACGGCACCGGTGGCCGCCGTGCCGCCCAGGCTGCCGGCAATGTTGGCCGTCTGAAGCCAGCCCACCCGCCGGCCGACCTTTTCGGCGTCGGTCTGGGTGGCCTTTTGCAAGAAGGGGAAACTGAGGCCCATCAAAAAGGTCGGGGGTCCAACGACGGCCGCCGGCAGTAGGAAGTAAATCCCCAGAAACTTCAAGGTCAGGCGGTCCGCGGCCGGGTCGAAGGGGGCCAGCCCCAGCAGGTATTCCCGCAGGTTGGCCAGGGCCTGCCCGACGTCTAAGGGCTCGTACCCCCCGAGGTAGTGCCAGAGGGGGGCCAGGGCGGGCACCCGGTCGACGGCCCCCACCAGCAGGGCCAGGGATACCAGGGCGTAGGTCCCGACGGCAGCCTCCAACAGCAGAAAAGTTCGGGCCGGATTCCGGCTCCGGCCTACCAGGCCGATGCCGGCCAGGGTTCCCAGGGCAAGGCCCCCTAGGTAGATTCCCAGGAGGGTGCCGAAGGTGAAGGCGGTGGCCTTGAGCATGGTGCTGAGCAGCCGAAACCAGAGGACCTCCAGGGAGAGGTTTATAAACCCCGTCAGGCCGTAGACGGCGGCCCAGGCCCCAAAGCCGAGGCCGGACCGGCCAATGTTTGTGGCCGGCGCCGGCTGGGGGCCCCGGGAAGGGACCGGGGCAGCCAGGAGGCCGAGGGGGATGGCGGTGGCGGCGCAGGCGAGGTTGAGGGCGGCCCCGAGGTGGAGGGCCGCTTCGAAGTCCATCCGGCGCAGGATAAACCAGGTGGTAACCAAGGACCCCACCGCCGCCCCGAAGGTATTCACCCCGTAGAGGGCCCCGATGGTTCCGGGGGCCGCCTCCAGGGTGGAGGTCAGCGCCCGGGAAAGGAGGGGCAAGGACATCCCCATAAAGAAGGTGGGAAAGAGCATGCTTAAAAAGAGGATTACCCCCAGGCTTAAGAGGTCCCGGGCCAGGTAACCGTGCTGGACGTACAAAAAGTCATAATAAAACCCCTTGCTCAGCAGGGCAAAGGCCCCCACCAAAAGCTCGGCCAGGCCGAAGAGGGCCAACGCCCGGTTGCGGGGAAGCCGGTCGGCGATGTGACCTCCGGCCAGGCTGCCGCAGCCTAAGCCGGCCATAAAGGCGGCCACGGTCACCGTTACCGAGTAGACGTCGGCCCCGGAGAAGAGGACCAGCATCCGCTGCCAGACCACCTGATAGAGGAGGGCCGCAAACCCCGAGAGGAAAAAGGCGGCCAGGGCGGCCGGCAGGGCCAGGCGACCGCTAACCGCCGGGGAGATACCGGCCGTGGCCCCGACGGCCTTCACCGAAGCCTCCCCCACCACCGGCCCGCCAGCCGGCCGAAAATCCCCAGCCGAAGCTCCAAAAGCAAAAGGGCCAGGATGGCCGCGCCGGCCGAGGTTATAACGTAGCCCCGCCGGAAGCTTTCGGGCAGGTAGCGGAGCTCCACCTGGTGGACCCCCGGCGGGACCTGGACGGCCCGAAAGATGTAATTGGCCCGGTAAATCCGGACCGGCACCCCGTCCACGGTGGCCGACCAGCCGGGATAGTAGCTGTCGGCCAGAACCAGGTAAGCCCAGTAGGGGGTTGAAACCTCGAGGCGGAGGCGCTCCGGCTCGTCGGCCAGCCAGCGGACGGTGCCCGGCTGGTTCCGGTTCGGGGCAGCCTCCAGCCGCAGGGAATCGACCAGGTACTCGGGCGGGGCCCCCGGGGCCTCAAAGACCACCATCCGGGCCGGGTCGTAGGGGCCGCCCTGCATAAAGGCCAGCACGTCGGAGCCCGGCGGAAGCACCGCCGACTGCCCCACCAAAAAGGCCCGGGGCAGCGCCCGGGTATTTTCCAGGACGATGCCGTCCTCCCCCTGCCGGACGACGTTAAACCGCTCCCGGCTTAGGGGGTCCAGGTTATAGACCTGGCCCCGGCGGTAGCTCACCAAGCTGAGGCCGTAAAGCTGCCAGGTCGCCCCCGTGGTAAGGCTCTTCAACTGGACCCGGGCTACGGGGAAGGGCCGGGGGAGGGAAAACTTGGCCAGGTAGGCGTTGGCCTCAAAACCGATGGTCTTCCACTGGGCCGCCACCCCGGGCTTGGCGTGTTTCACCACCGGCCGGACATCGGCCCGGTCGTAGGCCCATTCGGCGGTGTGGACCCCGGCCAGGAGCCGGAGCTCGGCCCGCTCCCCACCGGGGCCGATAAGGACCACTTCCCCCACCGGCGTTCCCTGCCCCACGTTAAGGCTGTTCTGCAGGAGGGAGATCACCCGGACCTCTTCGGCCTCAAAAACAGGCGAAACCCGGAATCCGGCGGCGGAGGCCGCGCCCCCGGCCGCGGCGCTCAGCAGGGGCCGGGTCGGGTCGTAGGCGGTAAGCTCCGCCGACGGGAGGGGCACGTACCGGCCCCGGCGGACGACGTACTTGACGGCGGCCGCATCCAGGAGGGGGCCCTCCACCCAGCCGGCGGCCGCAATAAAGCTTAAATGGCGGGCGTAAACCAGGGAGGTGTAGCCGTTTAGGTCGCTCAACCCCAGGGGCAGCAGGGTGTTGGGCTCGAGGCCGGCCCCGGGGAGGGTGAAAACCCGGTCGCCGGGACCCACCAGCTTTTTCAGCTCGGCGGCCAGGGGCTGGGGGGCGGTCAGCTCGCTTATAAGCATCACCGGGTGGAAGGGCCGCCCGGCCAGGATGAGCTCGGCGGCGACGATTACCGGCACGGCCCCGAGGATGACCGGCCGGCCCCGGCGGAGGCCCAGGGCCAGGGCGGCGGCCAGCAGGGTCAGGCCGACCCAGACGGCGGCCGCCTGGAACCAGAAGTTGTCGGGGGAAAGGCTTGCCCGCAACCCCTCGTAGACCCGGTCCTCGGTCAGGGCCCGGGCCGGCAGCCGACCCATCCGGGGCAGGGAAAGGTAATAATCCACCCACCCGGCCACCCACTCGGCCTTCCGGGCCACGTCGGCGGCGGCCTGCCGAAGGAGTTCCTGACCGGCCCAGATGCCGGCGGCCCAGAGGCCCACCCAGACCAGGAGCAACCGGCGCCGCCAGCCGGCGGCGGTGAGGATGGCCTGGAGCCCGAGGCCGGCCAGGGCGCCCATGCCCAGGGCAAAAAGCAGGCTGAACCGGCCGGGGGCCCGAATCAGGTTGTAGGGGTGAACTTGCCAGAGCCAGAAGTGGACGTTCACCGGGGCGTAATAAGCCAGGGCGACCAGCAGTCCGCCCAGCCCGACCCCGGCCAGGGGGATGGCCGTCCGCCAGGGCCCGAAAATCAGGCCGGTCAGGCCCAGGAAAAGGACGGCCGTCCCGACGTAGACGGCCGTCTCCCAGGGGGACCAGAGGGACCAGTCAAAGCCTTCGGGTGTTCGGAAAAAGTAGGGATTAACCAGGGTCCAGAGGTGGGGTGGGGCAACGGCATGGCGGCCGGCCAGTTCGTAGCTTAGGCCGGTCGCCCGGGCTGAGAAGGTTCCCAGCTCGTGGAGGGGCAGAAGCTGAACCGCCCCGACCACTCCCCCCACGAGGGGAACTCCCAGGAGGATGCCCAGGCCAAGGCCGAGCCGGCCGGCCGCCGCGGCCAGGGTTCGGCCCGGGTCCCGGAGGGGGTTTGATACCCCAAGGCCTGCCGCCGGGCCTAAGAGGACCCGGCCCGCCACGTAGACGGCGAGGCCGAAGCCCGTCATCATCGGCACCTGCACGTGGACGGTAAGACATTGAAGGCCGAAGGCCACCCCGGCCCCCACGAGGGCGGCCAGGCGGGGCCGGTCCCGCCGGCGGAAGGCGGCCTCGGCCAGGGCGAAAACCAGGGGCGCCCAGGCCAGACCGGCCAGGATGTTAAGGTGGTGGACCTGGGCCACCGTAAAGCCGGAAAGCATATAAGCGCAGGCCGAGGCCACGGCCCCGACCCGACCCAGACCCAGGGTGCGGCCGAAGGCGTACATGGTCAGACCGGCCAGGACCAGGTGGGCGGCGACCAGGGCGACGAAAAGCTCCGCGGGCCCGAGCAGGAGGGCCCCGAAAAAGACCGGCGGGTAGAAGGCCCCCACCTCCCCGTCGGCGAAGAGGGGATATCCCCCGAGGATGTGGGGGGTCCAGAGGGGGAGTTCAAATCCCCGCAGGCGGTCGTGGATGGCCGCCAGGACCGGGTAGTAAAAGACGACCGTATCCCGCTCGTAGTAAACCAGCCCGGCCCGCAAAAGGGGTCCGAGGAAGGCCAAGCCGGCGGCCACCACCCCGGCCGCGGCCAGAAACTCCGCCGCCGGGCCGGCCCACCGCCGCACCAGCTCCCCGGCCTCGACCCCAAGACCCCGCAGGCTCAGCGCCACAACTCTGGCTGCCGCCATTGTGTTTTAAGATGCTTTTATCTTTTGACGGAGCCCACCGTGAAAAGTTTGCCCAGATTCCGCCGGTGCCGGAAGTAGAGGTCGAGGAGGGCCTGGGCCAGACGGTCCGGGTCGTGATAGTGGGGATTGGCCTCGTTGATAATAGGGGCCCAGACCACCCGGACGCCGGAAGGGAGGGGTCCGCCGGGCTCCGGTTTGACCACCTCCCACTCTGGGTGGGTGCTTTTGGCCGGGAGGCTGTTGGCCAGGACGTAATCGAAGATGCCGCCCCCGGCCTGGTCCACCAGGGTCCGGATGTGGTCGGCCACGGTGAAGTTGTCCGTCTCGCCCTTCTGGGTGGCCACGTTGCAGACGTAAACCCGCAGGGCCCGGGTGGCCCGCAGGGCCTCCCGGATGCCCGAAACCATCAGGTTGGGCAGGACACTGGTGTAAAGGCTTCCCGGCCCCAGAACCACCAGGTCGGCGTCGAGGATCGCCTGCACCGCGGCCGCGTAGGCCGGCGGGTCGGGGGGTACTAGGAAGACCCGCCGAATCCGGCCGGTCCGCTTTGGGATCTTCGATTCCCCCCGGACCACCTCGCCCGTCTCCAGCTCGGCGCAGAGCTGGATATCCTCCAGGGTTGCCGGCAGGACCCGGCCCTGCACGGCCAGGACCCGGCCCGACTCCAGGACCGCCTTTTCAAAGCTGCCGGTAACCTCCGTCAGGGCGGCGATGAAAAGGTTGCCGAAGCTGTGGCCCTCGAGGCCGCCCCCGTTCTTGAACCGGTACTCGAAGAGCCGGGTCATGAGGGGCTCGGCGGTGGCCAGGGCGGTGATGCAGTTGCGGATGTCCCCCGGGGGCAGGATGCCCAGCTCCTCCCGGAGGCGGCCGGAGCTCCCGCCGTCGTCGGCCACGGTAACGACGGCGGTGATTTGGCCGGTGTAATTTTTAAGGCCCCGAAGCAGGGTGGAAAGGCCGGTGCCGCCCCCGACCGCCACGACCCGAGGTCCCCGCTTAAGGTAGCGGCGCCGGTGAAGGATGTCTAAGAGCTGGGCGCCCGAATAGTCGCCGTGCACGGCCGAAAGGAGGGAGCGGTTTAGCTTATAAAGGCCGAACCCGATAAGCCCCAGCCCGGCCCCCAAAAAGAGGAGCGCCCGAACCCAACGGGGCAGAAACTGGAGGGTGGCGTAGTAAACCCACTCGGGGAAGGTGTAATAATCATAAATATCCCGGAGCACGTAGCCGAGGCCCAGGCCCACCACGGCGATGCCCAGCCCCAGGACGATAAGCCAGCGCTTTACCTCGATGCCGGGGGAAAGCCACCTGAGCAGGCTCATCCTAAACTGCCCCCCAGCCGCTCTCGCAGCAGTTGGTTGGTGAGGGCCGGGTCAGCCTTGCCCCGGGTCGCCTTCATCACCTGGCCCACCAGGAAGGTGAGGGCCTGGGCCTTGCCCTTCTGGTAGTCGGCGACGGCGGCCGGATTCTCGGCGATTACCCGGTCGATAACGGCCAGGAGCTGGTCAACGTCGGTGATGCGCACCAGCCCCTGTTCGGCCACCACCTGACGGGGCAGTTTGCCGGTGCGGAAGACCTCCTCGAAGACCTGCTTGGCGAGCCGGCTGCTTAACGTCCCCTCTTCCAGGAGCTCAAGGAGCTCCACGTAATGCTCCGGCCCGAGGCCCGTCTCGGCCAGACCGCGGCCGGTGGCCTCCAGCAGCCCCCGGGTTTCATTAAGCAGCCAGTTGGCCAGGGATTTGGCCCGCTGGGGCAGGGGAACCTTGGCCAGGGCCGGCCGGCCCTCGGTAAGCTTTACGGCCGCCTCGAAGAAGTCGGCCAGGGCCTTCTCTTCGGTCAGGAGGGCGGCATCGTAGCGGCCCAGCCCGTACTCGGCCATGAAGCGGTCCCGGCGGGCGTCGGGCAGTTCGGGAAGCCTTTGGCGGATGGACTCCACCCACTCCGGGGCCGGCGTAAGGGGCGGAAGGTCGGGTTCGGGAAAGTAACGGTAGTCGTGGGCGTACTCTTTGGTGCGCTGGGGTACGGTTATGCCCTTATCTTCCAGCCAGCCCCGGGTCTCCTGAGTTATTTGCCGGCCGGCTTTAAGGAGGCCGATCTGCCGCTCGATTTCGTAGGCCAGGGCCCGGTACACCGAGCGGAAGCTGTTCATGTTCTTGACCTCGACCTTGGTGCCGAAGCGGGCCTCCCCGACGGGCCGAACGCTTACGTTGGCATCGCAGCGCAGGCTGCCCTCCTCCATGCTCCCGGAAGAGACCCCAAGGTACTGTAGGATGGTCCGCAGCTTAACGAGGAAGGCCCGGGCCTCTTCGGGGGAGCGGAGGTCCGGGGCAGTGACGATCTCCAGGAGGGGCACCCCGCTCCGGTTAACGTCGATCAAGGAGTAAGTTTCCCCCGAGGGGTCGGTCCGGTGGAGGAGGCGGGCGGTATCTTCCTCCAGGTGGACCCGGATAATGCCCACTCGCTTTGACCGGCCGTTTAGTTCGATATCGAGCCAGCCGTTGCGGCAGAGGGGCAGGTCGTACTGGGAGATCTGGTAGTTTTTCATCAGGTCGGGGTACATGTAGTTTTTGCGGTCGAACTTGGAGAACCGGGCGATTTCGCAGTTGAGGGCAAGGCCGGTCATAATGGTGTATTCAACCGCCCGCCGATTGATGACGGGCAGCACCCCGGGCATGCCCAGGCAGATGGGGCAGACCCGGGTGTTGGGCTCGGCCCGGGCGTAGTCTAAGGCCGGGCACCGGCAGAACATTTTGCTCCGGGTTAGAAGCTGGGAGTGGACCTCAAGGCCGATGACCGCCTCGTACTCCATGCCGCCTTATATTATCACAGTCTTAAAGCCGGGCCGGCGGTTCGGGCGGGGCTTTTTAGTTTTCGGGAGGAACTGCCGGCTGTATGGGCCCACGGCCGTGCGGCCCTAGTTAGGAAAAACCCCCGGCTCCCGCGGAAATTTGTGGGCGGCCGGCCCATGTGCTAATATTAAGCTAGAATAAGTGACGAGGGGGAAGCCCGTGGGAGAATCGGCCGGCAACGGTGCTGCAACCCGGAGCGAGCGCCACTCCTACACGCCGCTGGAGCTTTTCTTCCTCGGCCGACTGGAGCGTTTTCTCCGATTGCGCCGCCAGCACCGGGTCGACGAGCTGCCGCCGGAGCTGATAAAGCTCCTGGATAAGGCGATTCTTTCCACTTACCGGGACTGCCTCCAGCTAGGGGTCGGCGAAGAGGCCCGCCGAATCCTGCGCCGTGAGCTCGGGCAGAGCTCGACCTCGTCCGGTTATTCGCAGTCGTAAGTTCGGGGCCGCCGGCCCTCGGCCCCAGATTCCCGATGGAATCGGCATCCAACGAACTTAAAGGTAACCTGTGGCTTGCCCGGGCGCTGTTCGACCTGGGTGGGGTTCAATTTGGGAGCTTCACCCTGGGCCGCACCACGGTCGACTCGCCCGTTTACATCAATCCCCGGGTGCTGGTGAGCCAGCCCCGGTATCTAAAGGCGGTGGCCGAACTTATTCGCCAGGAGACCAGCTTCGGCCAGGCCCGCCGGCGCCCCCGCATCGCCCCCTTCGACCTGGTGGCCGGGGTCCCCTTTGGGGGCCTGCACCTGGCCACTGCCTTCTCCCTCCTCACCGAAACTCCGATGATTTACGTCCGGCCGGGGGGCGAAAGGGACCACCGGATCGAGGGCCGCTATGAAGAGGGCCAGACGGTCCTCATCATCGACGACCTGATAACCACCGGGGGTAGCATTCTGGAAACGGCCGGGATTCTCGAAGCCCACGGCCTTAAGGTGAGGGATGTTATTGTCCTGGTGGACCGGGAACAGGGGGCAACGGAGCGGCTCCGGCGCCGGGGCTACAACCTGGTTCCGATTCTGCGCCTTACGGTGATGCTCAACTATTACTACAACACGGGCCTCATCGACGAATTCTGGTACCGGCGTAGCCTCGAATACCTTCGGGCCAACCAGGCCAGCCCCGAAGAATAAAAAAGCCCGCTCGCCCGGCCGATTGACGTTAGGCAAAATTTAAATTTAAAGTTATAATCCCGCGGTTGAACGGCCACTTCTGAGGGAGGTTTCCAGTGGCCCGGGTAGTCTGGGACCAGGTAACGAAAAAGTTTGGGCAGGTGGTTGCCCTTGATAACCTTACCCTTACGGCCGAGGACGGCGAGTTTTTGGTCCTGGTGGGCCCTTCCGGTTGCGGCAAGACCACGGCCTTAAGGCTTGTGGCCGGCCTGGAGGAGCCCACCAGCGGCCTTATCTGGATCGGCGACCGGGTCGTAAACGACCTTCCGCCCCGGGACCGGGACGTGGCCATGGTCTTTCAAAGCTACGCCCTTTACCCCCACATGAGCGTTTACGACAACATGGCCTTCGGCCTTAAACTGCGGGGTTTCCCGAAGGCCGAGATTGACCGGCGGGTAAAGCAGGTGGCCGAAATTCTGGGCATTGCCGACCTTCTGGACCGAAAGCCCCGGCAGCTTTCGGGGGGCCAGCGCCAGCGGGTGGCCCTGGGCCGGGCGATTGTCCGGGAGCCGAAGGTCTTTTTGATGGACGAGCCTTTATCCAACTTAGATGCCAAGCTTAGGGTCCAGACCCGGGCCGAGCTTAAAAAGCTTCACCAGGCCTTAAAGACCACTACCGTTTACGTGACCCACGACCAGGTTGAGGCGATGACCATGGGGACCCGGATTGCCGTGATGAATAAGGGAGTCCTCCAGCAGGTGGACACCCCCCAGAACGTCTACGAGCATCCGGCCAATATCTTTGTGGCCGGGTTTATTGGCAGCCCGGCCATGAACTTTTTTAAGGGCCGGCTTTTTAGCCAGGATTCGAAGCTTTATATAGACTTAGAAGATTTTAAGGTGGAGCTTTCCGAGCAACTGGGGAAGGCCCTTTTGGCGGGGGGAGCCGGGCCCGAGGTGGTCCTTGGGGTGAGGCCCGAGCATATCCGGCTGGCAGGCCCGAAGGGGTCTGGGATTCGGTGTCGGGTGGAGGTGGTAGAGCCTTTAGGGAGCGAAACTTTAGTCCACGTGACGAGCGGGCGGCACACCTGGACGGTCTGGCTTGCGGGGATGCTGAATGTGGAGGCCGGGATGATTTTAGAGCTGGAATTTGACCCGGAAAAGCTCCACCTTTTCGACCCGAAGACCGAGCAGGCTTTAATCGGGCCCGAGCTTAGGGCCCTGGCAAGGACGGGTTAATACCGGGAAAGGAGGGTTCCATGAGCAAGCCGTGGCGTAAAGCGATAACCCGCCGGGAATTTCTGGGCGGAGCCTTGGCGGGGGCCGGGGCCCTGGCGGCGGCGTGTGCCCCCAACCCAACCGGCCGGCCAACAGGCTCCGGCCGTCCAGGGGCGGCCGACCCAGCTTCTGGTGCTCTGGCAGTCAAGCTTCGTTCAGGAGCAGGATAAGCTTCTGGACCAGATGGCCCAGGAGTGGGGCCGCAAAAACAACGTTGAAGTCAGGGTCGAACACATCGCTTACAACGACACCCCCGCCCGGATTGCGGCCGCAATCCAGTCGGGCTCGGGCCCGGATGTGATCCGCTGGACGCAGGGCTGGCCCTGGATCTACGAGAACGCCCTCGTGGACGTCTCCAAAGAAGTTGAAGAGCTTATTAAGCGGCTGGGCGGGATCTACCCGGACGCGGAGGCTTATAACAAAGTCAACGGCGTCTGGCGGGCGATCCCCTGGAGCGTTAATCCGGGCGCTTTTGTCTACCGAATCGATTACTTTAAGGCTGCCAACGCCCAGATTCCAACTACCTGGGACGAGTTTATCCAGGAAGGCAAAAAACTTAAAGCTTACGGCAAACCTTTCGGCCAGGCTTTGGGCCACTCCTACGGGGACCCGCCCAGCTTCTGGTATCCGTGGCTCTGGGCCTGGGGCGGCAAAGAGGTGCTTGAGGACGGCAAGACGGTTGCCCTGGAGAGCGACGCAACCCTCCTGGCGGTGGAAAAGGCCATTGAGCTCTTTTACGGCGCCCTGGATGAGAGCGGTCTTTCATGGGATGACACCTCCAATAACCGGGCCTACTTGGCCGAGCAGATTTCGTGCACCCTGAACGGGGCCAGCATTTACTTCGTGGCCAAGCGGGATTTTCCGAAGATTGCCGAGGTCTCAGACCACTTCGTCCACCCTAGGGGGCCCGCCGGCCAGTTCTCCCTCCACGCCCTTTTTAGCCTGGGAATTATGTCTTATTCTAAAAATATCCAGGCAGCCAAAGACCTTATTCTGTACCTTATGGACCCCCAACAGTACTCGAAGTGGGTAGACGTGGGCCTAGCCTACGAGTTCGCCCCCTTTAAGTACTCGGAAAACGACCCGGTCTGGAACAAAGACCCGAAGATTAAGGCCTTCCGGGACGTGGTAGTTAACGGCTCGGGCCGGTGGCCGGGCTGGCCTGGGCCGCCCACGGCTAAGGCGGCCCAGGCGCGGGAGGCTTATATAATCGTCGACCTTTTCGCCAAGGCCGTCTCCCGGGAGCTAAAGCCGGCCGACGCCGTCAAGTGGGCGGCCGGTCAGCTCCGCCAAATTTACGGCCGCTCGTAAATTTAGGCCGGCATCTCCGGCCTCTTTTTAGCGGGTTATTTTCGTGGCCAAAAAGGGCGTCCTTGCTGAATCCCCAGCGGCCGTAGTTAGGCGGCCGCCCAAGGTCTGGCGTCTGGGAATCCTCCTCGAGCGGGAGGGGGTCCTGGGCTACCTGCTCATGCTCCCGGCCCTCGCCCTGCTCACGGTCTTCGTCCTTTACCCCTTTCTTTACGGAATCTGGCTTGCCCTGACCGACAGCCGTATTGGCGTCCCCGGCGAGTTCGTGGGCCTTAGAAATTTCATCGAGCTTACCCAGGATTCTATCTTTCAGCAGACCTTCCGCAACACCTTTCTTTACACCGGTGTCACCACCGTTTTTAAGCTCATCTTCGGCCTGGCCATAGCTGTCCTGCTTAACAACAGCTTTCCGTTAAAGCGGTTCGTTCGGGCGGCGGTGCTTCTGCCCTGGATCGTGCCTACGGTTCTGAGCGCCCTAGCCTGGCTCTGGATGTTCGATTCGACTTTTAGCGTCCTTAACTGGGTGCTGGCCCGCTTCGGCATAAAGGGCCCCGTCTGGCTGGGTAACAACCCCTGGCCGATGATTTCGCTAATGGTTGTTAACATCTGGCGGGGCACCCCCTTCTACGCCATAAGTTTTCTGGCCGGCATGCAGACCATAAACCAGGAGCTTTATGAGGCGGCCGCCATCGACGGGGCCAGCCGCTGGCAGATGTTTCGCCACATCACCCTCCCCCTCCTTAAGTCGGTAATTACCATTGTGCTTTTGCTCTCGGTCATTCTAACCTTTTCGGACTTTCAGCTTATTTACGTACTGACCCGGGGTGGACCGGCCAACAGCACCCACCTATTTGCCACCCTGGCCTACCAGGTGGGACTGCCTTCGGGGGAGATCGGCCGGGGCGCGGCCATCTCCCTTTTCATCTTCCCCGCCTTGTGCGTGACGGTATTTCTTATCCTCTGGTATATGCGCAGGCAGGAGCTGGACTGAGATGGCCCCCAAGCCGGCCGCGGTTCTGGACCGCTTTATCAGTATCTACATCCCCGTGGTCGTAACCTTAGTAGTTTTGCTTTTTCCTTTCTACTGGATGGGAATAACATCAATTAAGCCTAATGCCGAGCTTTTCGACGTGAAGGGTAATCCTTTTATCGTGCTCCGGCCGACCTTGGACCACTACCGGTACCTGTTTGAGCGAACCCTCTTTGCCCACTGGATGTTGAACACCACGGTGGTGGCCACCCTTTCGACGGCGATTTCTTTGGCCTTGTCGGTCCCGGCCGGCTACGCCCTGGCCCGGTTTCGATTCCCGGGGGGAACCCTCCTGGGCTGGGCCATTTTCGTCACCTACCTGGTTCCCCAAACCCTGCTCTTTCTGCCCCTGGCCCAGGTGATCAACTGGCTCGGCCTGGCCAACACCCTCTGGTCGCTGGTGCTTACCTACCCGACCTTCCTGGTCCCCTTCGGCTCCTGGCTCCTTATCGGCTACTTTCGGTCCATCCCCAAAGACCTGGAGGAATCAGCCCTGGTGGACGGGGCCACCCGAGTCCAGGCCCTGATAAAGGTCGCCCTGCCCCTGGCCATCCCCGGGATCCTTTCGGTGGGAATCTTCTCCTTCACCCTCTCCTGGAACGAGTTTATCTACGCCCTGGTCTTCATCTCCGACCCCGCCAACAAGACCGTCCCGGTGGGGGTGACCTCGGAGCTAATCCGGGGAGATGTATTCTTCTGGGGAAGCCTGATGGCCGGGGCCCTTTTGGGTTCAGTTCCGGTGGCCCTGATTTACTCATTCTTCGTAGAATATTTCGTAGCCGGGCTTACCGCCGGGGCCGTCAAAGGCTAAACCGGGGTTAACCGCCTACCCTTGGGAGGAACGGGCTGAGGGGAAAGTTTTTACGCAGGGTCCTCTGGCTGGTGGTTGTGGCGGCCCTCCCCTCGACGGCCGCCGCCCACGTCCGCTGGTTTGTGCCCGAATGGTTGCGCCTTCAGCCGCCGGATTTCGGCCTCATCGCCGCCTGGCCGACCCTGGCCGTCATCGGGGCCAGCCTGGTTCTCTTCCTCGGGTTGCGCCTGCTCCAGCGGCTGGTGGGCAGCCCCCATTGGCCCAACCCGCCCCTCCTGGCTTACATGGAGCCCTGCGCCACCGCCCTGCTGGCCGTCCACACCGGCATCAGCCTGGTCTGGTTCGCCTATCAGCGCAACCTCTTCGTTCCCCAGCTGGTGCTTCCCCCAAACCTGCTCGGCTGGCTCCTGGTCGGGCTGCAGGTCTTTGTGGCCTTTACGCTTATCACCGGCCTCTTCGACCGGGCCGGGGCCTTGCTTTTGGCCGTCGCCTTCTTGCTCGGATTTTTGCTCTTTCCGCCTCTGGCCATGCTAAGTCAGCTTCATTACGTGGGCATTGCCGTGGCCCTTTTTGTCCTGGGTCGGACCGTTCCCCCGGAGTGGGTGGCCCGGAAGCTGGCCTGGGTTTCCCAGTATGAAACCGAGGCGGTGGCGGCCCTGCGCATTTTTACCGGTCTTTCCCTGGTGGTGGCCGCCTTTGACGAGAAGCTACTTGCCCCCGAGCTGGGGCGGGCCTTCCTGGCCCAGTATCCCCATTTTAACTTCATGCGGTCGGTCTTCGGTTTTGAGTGGTTCGACGACGACCTCTTCGTGGCCGCGGCCGGTATCACCGAGGCCACCATCGGCGTCCTGCTCATAACCGGCGTCCTTACTCGGGTCGTGATCCTGGGAATGTAGGTGCCCTTTAACCTGACGGTGCCCCTTCTGCCCCCGGTGGAGCTTTTAGGCCACCTGCCCATCTTCGGCATCATGTACGTTCTGCTCCTTTATGGGTCGGGGATTCCGCCCCGGGCCGCCGTGCGGCTACTGGAACCTGCCGTTCGGGGCGAAATGGCGGAGGCCCGCCGGCGCTTTCAAGGTTAGGGGCGGGCGGGGGCCGGCGGCGACCCCATCCGATCGGGTAAAATCTTCCCCGGAGGTCGGCATGAACGGAGCTGAAGCTTTGCTACCCCTGCACGGAATCCGGGTCCTTGAGCTGGGCAACTTTATGGCCGGGCCTTACTGCGCCATGCTGCTGGCCGACCTGGGGGCCGACGTAATTAAAATCGAGAACCCCGAAGGCGGCGACCACAGCCGGGCTACTCCCCCCTTTTTGGACGGGGAAAGCGCCGGGTTTATTGCCCTGAACCGGAACAAGCGCAGCCTGGCCCTCAACCTGAAGCACCCTGAGGGTCGGCAGATCTTTCTGCGCCTGGCCGAACGGGCCGATGTGGTCGTCGAAAACTTCCGGCCCGGCACCACCAGGGACCTGGGGATTGACTACGAGACCCTAACCGCCCGTAACCCCGGCCTGGTCTACTGCGCGGTTTCCGGCTACGGCCAGACGGGGCCGTACAGCCGCCGTCCGGGGCTGGACCTTATCATCCAGGGGATGTCGGGCCTGATGAGCATCACCGGCGAGCCGGGCCGCCCCCCTGTTAAGGTCGGCGTTCCGATTGCCGACCTGACGGCGGCCCTCTTTGCGGCCAACGCCATCCAGGCCGCGCTGATCGCCCGGGGTCGGACGGGCCAGGGCCAGTATATCGACCTAAGCCTTCTGGAGGCGGCCGTCGCCCTGGAGGTCTGGGAGACGGCCAGCTACTTTGCCACGGGCGAGGTTCCCGGCCCCCTGGGCTCCGCCCACCGGGTGAGCGCCCCCTACCAGGCCTTTCGGACCGCCGACGGTTATATTACCGTCGGGGCCACCACCCCCCGCCACTGGACCATTTTCTGCCAGGTCCTGGGCCTGGCGCACCTTGAAAAGGACCCCCGGTTTGCCACCCTGGCCGCCCGGAAGGCCAACGAAAAGATCCTCGCCGAAATCATCGAGGGGGTAACCTCCACCCAGACGAGCGAATACTGGTACCGCCGCTTTGAAGAGGCGGGGATCCCCTGCGGGATAATTAACACCATCGACCGGGTGGTTGCCGACGAGCACCTTAAGGCCCGGGGCTTTATCGTCGACCTGCCCCACCCCACCCTCGGCCGGGTTCGGGTGACGGGCTCGCCCCTCCACTTTTCCCGAACCCCGGTCCGGTTGGAGCGGGCCGGTCCCCTCCTGGGGGAGCATAACGCCGAGGTTTTAAAAGAGCTGGGGTTCGGGCCCGAAGAGATTGCCCGGCTGGAGGCCGAAGGGGTTATCGGGCCGGTGCGGGCCCCATCTGGCCTTAATCGGGCGGCGGAGTAACGCAGATGAGCACTTCAAACCGGGGCAAAATCGTTGACCTGGGGACGGAGGAGCTCATTTTCGAAGTAGATGCGCCCCTGGCCTGGCTTACGTTTAACCGGCCTGAGGCCCGCAATGCCATGACCTGGGCCATGTACGACGGGCTGGTCCGGGCCTGCGAATGGGTGGATAAAAACGACGATATAAAAGCCTTTTTGCTTAAGGGGGCCGGGGATAAAGCCTTTATCGCCGGGACGGATATAAGCCAGTTTACGCAGTTTGAAAGTCCTCAGGACGCCATCGATTACGAGGCCCGGATGAACAATATCATCGGCCGCCTTGAGGCCGTAAAGAAACCTACCATCGCCCTCATCCGGGGCTATGCCGTCGGGGGCGGGGCAGCCATCGCCATGGCCTGCGACCTGCGCATCTGCGCCCCCGACGCCAAGTTCGGCATCCCCATCGCCCGGACCCTGGGTAACTGTTTGAGCATGGCCAACTACGCCCGGCTGGTGGACCTGGTCGGGCCGTCCCGGGCCAAATATATTATCTTTACCGCTGAGATGGTGGACGCCGAGGAGGCTTTAAGGATCGGCCTGGCCAACGAGGTCGTCCCCGCCGACGAACTGGAGCAGCGGGGGGAGCGGCTGGGCCTTACCCTGGCCGAACACGCCCCCATCACCCTCAAGGTCACCAAAGAGGCCATCCGGCGCATCCTGGAGCACCGTCGGCCCCCGGAAAGCGAGGACCTTATCCTGGCCTGCTATATGAGCGAGGATTTCCGGGAGGGGGTTCGGGCCTTTCTGGAAAAGCGCCGCCCCCGCTGGAAGGGCCGCTAAACCTTAAACCTTTGGGGTTAGAATCGCCGGGACGGGGCACCGGTGACCGGCTACCTCATCGCCCGAATGGGCCAGGGGCTCTTCGTGCTCCTGCTGGTAAGTATCCTGGCCTTTGGACTTTTGCACCTGGCCCCCGGCGACCCGGCGGCCCTCCTTTACGGTCCCGACCTCTCGGCCGAGGAGCTTAAGGCCGTTCGGACGGCCTGGGGCCTGGAGGACCCATTGCCCCTCCAGTATCTGCGTTGGCTGGGCCGCTTTGTTCAGCTCGACTTCGGCCGCTCCTTTGCCGACGGCCGGCCGGTGCGGGACGTTATCTTGGAGCGGCTGCCCGCAACCCTTTACCTGACGGCGTCGGCCCTGGCCATCGCCCTGGTGGTGGGCATCACCGTCGGGATAGTATCCGCCCTGCGGCCCCTCTCCCGGCTCGATTACGCCGTAACCACAGTTTCGACGGTCCTTTATTCGGCCCCTAACTTCTGGCTGGGCCTCATTTTGGTTTTGATTTTCTCCGTCTGGCTCGGCTGGCTTCCTTCGGCCGGAATGCAGTCCGTCCGGGGGCCTACCTCCCTGGCCGACCGGCTCAGCCACCTGATCCTGCCGGCCTTTGTCCTCTCCCTCCGGGAGATGGCCAGTCTCATCCGCTACACCCGGGCGGGAATGGTCGAGGTGCTTGGCCAGGACTATATTCGGCTGGCCCGGGCCAAGGGCCTGCCCGAGTACCGGGTCGTCCTGGACCACGCCTTTCGGAACGCCGCCCTGCCGGCCATCACCCTGGTCGGCCTCTTTATTCCCCGGCTGGTGGGCGGGTCGGTGGTGGTCGAAACCCTTTTCAGCTGGCCCGGGATGGGTCGGCTGCTGGTGGAGGCGGCCTTTGCCCGGAATTACCCGGTGCTTATGGGGGAGGTCGTGCTGGTGGGGGCGCTGGTCATTTTGGGGAGCCTCCTGGCCGACCTGGCCTACGGGGTGGCCGACCCGAGAATCCGCTACGGGAAGAGCCGGTGAAGGCCCAAACCCTGCCGCCCAGGCCCGACACCCCTTTAAAGGCCGAGAGCCCGTGGGTGCGCACCGGCCGGGCCTTCGTCCGCCACCGGACGGCCTTCCTGGCCGGGCTGGTGCTGGGCGTCGTGGTCCTGCTGGCCCTCCTGGCCCCGGTGCTTGCCCCCTATCCCCCCGACTACATCGACCTGGCCGCCCGGGCGCGGCCCCCCAGTCCCGAACACCCCCTGGGAACCGACCGCCTGGGCCGGGATATCGCCAGCCGCCTCCTTTTCGGGGCCCGGGTCTCCCTCTTCGTGGCGGCCGCCGCCGTGCTCCTGGCCACCTTCCTGGGAACCCTGGTGGGGCTGGCGGCCGGCTATTTCGGCGGCTGGGTGGATGCGGTCCTTTCCCGGACGGTGGATGCCCTCCTTTCAATGCCCACCTTCTTTATCCTGGTGGCTGTCCAGTCCCTCCTTCCCCCCTCCGTCTGGAACGTGGTCGGCATCATTGGCCTGACCACCTGGCTGGGCCTGGCCCGCATCGTGCGGGGCCAGGTTTTGAGCCTGCGGGAGCGGGAGTTTATCCTGGCCGCCCGGGCCCTGGGGTTGCCCACCGGCCGCATCATCGGCCGCCACCTTCTTCCCAATGTGGCCGGCCCGGTTATCGTCTTTGCCACCCTAGGGGTGGCCGACGCCGTCTTAATCGAGGCCGCCCTGAGCTTTCTGGGCCTGGGGGTACCGCCCTTCGAGGCCTCCTGGGGCAATATGCTGACGGACGGCCAGGTGGCCGCCCTTTCGGGGGCCTGGTGGATACCCCTCTTTCCCGGCCTGGTGATCCTTATAACGGCCCTGGCGGTGAATCTGGTGGGGGACGGCCTTCAGCAGGCGGTGTTTCGCTGAGGACGGCCCGGGCCGAACCCTCACCCACCAGCCGCCCCCCGGCCAGAAAGACCACCCGGTCGGCCACCTGCCCGACGAACTCCAGGTCCTGGGAGACCAGAAGCAAGGTTCGGCCCGCCCCTTTAAGCCGCCCCAGTAACCCCACCAGGCGGCCGTAGAGGCCGTCGTCGAGGCCCACCGTCGGCTCGTCCAAGGCCAGAATGGGGGTTTCTAAGGCCAGGATGGAGGCCAGGGCAACCAGCCGCCGCCAGCCCGGGCTCAGGTCGAGGGGATGGCGGCCGGCCCGGTCGCCGAGGCCGACGGCCGAAAGGGAGGCCTCGGCCCGCCGTCGCACTTCCCCGGCCGGGAGCCCCAGATTTCGGGGGCCGAAGGCGACGTCGTCCCAGACCGTCGGCCCGAAGAGGCCTTCGGCCGGATTCTGGGGCAGGTAGCCGATGAGCCGGGCCAGACGCCAGGGGGCCTCCCGACCGGCGTCCAGGCCGAAAATCCTCACCCGCCCCGCCCGGGGCCGAAGGAGCCCCAGCAGGGCCAAAAGCAATGTGGACTTGCCGGCCCCGTTGGGCCCCACCAGGGCGAGGGCTTCCCCGGCCCGGACCCGAAAAGATACCCCGGCTAAGACCGTCTCCCCGGGCGAGTAGCCGGCCCAGAGTTCCTCGACCTCCACGACCGGCGGCCCCGGCTCGGTTCGGGGCCCGGGATTCGGCCCGTCGCCGGGCCGGGGCGGGGGACCGGGGTAGAGGCGGCCCCCTTCCAGCCGAAGGAGCCGGTCGGCCAATCCTTCCAGGCGCCGAAGCCGGCCGCTCAGGAGGATGGCGGCTTTGCCCGCGGCCTTTCCCTCGGTTAAAAGTTGCCGCAAGGCCGCCCACCCGGCCCCGTCCAGGTGTTCGAAGGCGTCGTCGAGGACCAGCACCTTCGGCCCGGGGGCCCAGGTGGCCCCCAGGACTACCCGCTGCTGCTGCCCCACCGAAAGCTGAAAAGGGGAGCGGTCGGCCAGAAGCCCAAGCCCGAACCTTTCCAGAAGCCCGGCCACCCGGGCCTTTACCTCCTCGGGCCTGAGCCCCAGGTTTTCCAGGGGAAAGCCCACCTCCTCGGCGACGGTGTCGGCGGCCCCGCTGAGCTGGAAGTACGGCTCCGCCAGGACCAGGCCCACCTGCCCGAGCCATTCTCGGCGGTCCGGGGGGCGGTTAAAGTCCCAGGCCCGGCCGGCGATTACGAGCCGGCCCGAGGCCCGCCCCGGAACCGCCCCGGGGATGAGGCCGGCCAAAAGGTATGCCAGGGTGGTCTTGCCGGACTCGGTGGGCCCGACGATGCCCACCACCTCCCCCGGCCCGAGGCTTAAGCCCAGGTCGGCCAGAACCGGCGCCCGGCCGGGGTAGCCAACAAACTTAAGGCTGAGGTCAACCAGGGCCCCCATGGCCTTACCCGAAGACCAGCCGGCCCAAGCCCAGGGCCAGCGCCCCGCCCAGCGCCGTCCCCCACCGGATGAGCCGCTCGGCCGCGGATTCGGCGGGGGGCCGCCGGGGCCGGACCCAGAACCCCCGAAGCTCTAGGGTAACGGCCCGGGCCTCGGCCTCCACCAGGGCCGAAAGCAGTAGGGGCCGGACCAGGGCGCCCAGGGCCCGGAAGCGGCGAACGGGATTGCCGTCTAAGGGAAGGCCCCGGGTCTGCTGGGCGGCAATAATCCGGCGGGCCCGGGCCCGGGTTTCGGGCACGAAGCGGACCGCCGCCACCAGGCCGTACACCAGGGCCGGGGGTACGCCCCGGTCGGCCAGGTCCCGCAAAATCCGGCCCGGGGGAATGCCCAGGGTTGCCAGCAGGACGGCCCCGCTGAGGTCGGCCAGCCGGACGAGGGTTCGGGCGGCGAAGGCCAGCCCTTCCGGCCGGACCCAAAGGGGCCCCACGGACACCCCGGCCGACCCGGGATGCAGAAGCCCGTGGATGATAAAGAGCGAAACCGCCAGCGGCCCCAGAACGGCGAGAAGGGCGGCCAGAAAGGCCCTCAACCGCCGGGAAGCGGCCGCCAGGGCAAGCTCGGCGGCCAGGAGGCCGCCGCCGAGGGCGGGTTTCTCCGAGGCGAAGGCGGCCAGAGAAAAGCCGGCGGCGATGCCGGCCCAGGTGGCCGGCTTAAAATCAACGAAAGCGCTCAAAATACCTGGGGGGTATGTTCTGAAGGAAGGCCCAAACAATCAGAAAGGTGAGGGCTTTATCTACCAGGTCGGTTAGAATCGACTGGGTAAGGACGGCCTCCAGAAGCCCCTGGCCCCCGGCCAGGAGGAGGGCGACGATAAGGTCGTAGCCGCCCCCGGTTACTCCCCCGAAGACGTAGGCGGCGATGGGGGCCGAAACCACCGCCGCCACCAGCCCCGTAAAGAGGCCGCCCAGCAGGGCCTTCCACCAGGCCCCGAAGACTCCCCGTCCGGCCAGAAGGCCGCTTACCAAGCCGATAACCGCGGCGGTGACGGCGAAGGGGGCGGCCGTGGGCCGGAGGAGCAGGCCCCAGACCAGGTTCGAGAGGACCCCCGTCACCAGCCCGGTCCAGGGCCCGGCCAGGGCCGCCACCAGCACCGTCCCCACCGAGTCCAGGTAAAGGGGAAGCTGAAGGCGGGCGACCACCTCGCCCACCCCGATGTTGACGGCCACCGCCACGGGCAAAAGCCCGGCCACGGCCGTTAGCCGCCGCTCCCACGTCCGAAGGAAAGCCATTGGCCCTGTCACCAGATTATAACCGGACCAGGGCGTCCCAGGGCCGCCGACGGCCGTTCTGGTATAATGGCTTTAGGCGGAAACGTGCTGCCCGGCGCCTTTTTAGCCTTTTAACCGCCATATGATTATATGATTTTTCAATTTCTTGGGCTCTTCTTTCGGGACCCGGTCGCCTTCGCGGTTATCTTTCCGGTCCTGGGCTTAAGCCTAATTATCTCCCTGGTGGTGGGGATCACCATCCACGAATTCAGCCACGCCTTTGTTGCCGACCGGCTGGGCGACCCTACCCCGCGATTTTTAAAGCGGCTTTCTTTAAACCCTTTGGCCCACCTGGACCCCCTGGGGACCCTCATGCTCCTCTTCGTCGGCTTCGGGTGGGGCAAGCCCGTCCCGGTAAATCCCCTCAACTTCCGGACCATATCCCCCCGGGCCGGCATGGCCCTGGTGGCCCTGGCCGGGCCGGTGAGCAACGTTCTGCTGGCCGGTCTGCTGGGTCTGGTCATCCGGGAGCGGCTGCTCCCCTGGCACCCGCCCGGGTACGTGCTGACGTTCTGGCGGCTGTGGGACCTTTTTGACGTTTGGGACCCACGTTTTATCCTGGCCGAGGTGGTCGGCTACACCATCGTCATCAACCTGGCGCTGGCGGTTTTTAACCTTCTTCCCCTGCCGCCCCTGGACGGCTACCGGATCCTGGTGGGCATTCTGCCCCGGGGTCTGGCTACGGCCGTGGCCAGGCTTGAATTCACCTGGGGTCCGGCCCTGCTTATTATGATCTTGGCCCTGGATGTATTTTTGCACGCCGGAATAATCAGCCGCCTGGTGGGACCTGCCCTTCAGGTGGCCACCGAGGTGGTTGTGGGACGTCGATTAAGTTAACCGGAGGGTTGCAGGTATGAACCGGGTCGCCATAATCGGAACGGGCCTCATCGGAACGTCCATTGGGCTGGCCTTAAAGCGGGCCAAGCTCCAAGATGTCGAAATCATCGGTCACGACCGGGAGCCGGAGCATGCGGCCAAGGCAAAAAAGCTGGGGGCCGTCGACCGGACCGAGTGGAACCTGATCCGGACGGTGGAACGGGCCGGGCTTATCGTTCTCGCCGTGCCGGTCAAGGCCATCCGGGAGATTTTCGAGGTTACGGCCCCCCACCTGCCTGAGGGGGCCATCATCACCGACACCGCCTCCACCAAAGCCGAGGTCCTGCGTTGGGCCGACGAGCTTCTGCCCGAAACGGTCCACTTCGTCGGGGGCCACCCCATGGCCGGCAAGGAGCTTTCCGGCCCCGATGCCGCCGACCCCGACCTTTTTAAGGGTGCGGTCTACTGCGTGGTGCCCTCGGTGAGGGCGTCGGAGCGGGCGGTAGATACGGTGGTCAACCTGGTAAGCCTCCTCGGGGCCGAACCTTACTTTGTGGATGCCGCCGAACACGACAGCTTCGTTGCGGCCGTAAGTCACCTGCCCATCGTTATCTCCTCGGCCCTGGTGGCCAGCACCACCCGGAGCCCGGCCTGGCGGGAGATGGCTAAGGTGGCCGCCTCCGCCTACCGGGACCTTACTCGGCTGGCCTCAGGCGACCCGGTGATGAACCGGGACATCATGCTCACCAACCGGGAAAGCATAATCCGCTGGATTGACCTCTTTATCGAAGAGCTTAAGCGCTACCGGGCCCTCATTGCCGAGGGCGGTCCGGCCCTGGGAGAAGAGTTCGAACGGACCCACGCCGCCCGGGAGCGGTGGCTGAGGTCGCCCCGAACGGTGGGGGTCGAGCCCGGGCCGCGGGTGCCCGGCATGGGCGAAAGCATGATGTCTTTCCTCTTCGGTGAGCGCCTGGCCCGGGCCTCCCAGGAGGCCCTGCGGCCCCCCAAACCCGACGAGAACGGCAAGAAATCCAAGTCTGGCTAGCCTGATGCCTCCCCGTCAGGTGGCGGTCATTCGGGGACCGGCCCCGAGGCTTTCCGGCCGGGTTCGGGTCCCCGGCGACAAGTCCCTTTCCCACCGGCTGGGTATGCTGGCGGCCCTGGCCGAAGGGGACTCCGAAATCGAAAGCTTTTTAGAGGCTGCCGACTGCCTTGCGACCCTGGCCTGCCTTAACGGCCTTGGCATTTCGGCCGAGCTGGCCGGGGGCCGCCTCCGGATTCGGGGCCGGGGGCTGCGGGGCCTCACCGAGCCCGCCGACGTCCTGGACGCCGGCAACAGCGGGACCACCATCCGGCTGCTGGCCGGCATCCTCGCCGGTCAGCCGTTTTTGAGCGTCCTCACCGGGGACGAGTCTTTGCGCCGGCGGCCCATGGACCGCATCATCCGGCCCCTCCGGGAGATGGGGGCCCAGGTTATGGGCCGGGCCGGGGACCGCCTGGCCCCCCTGGCCATTCGGGGCGGGGACCTGCGGCCCATAACCTACCGGTCGCCGGTGGCCAGCGCCCAGGTAAAATCGGCGGTGCTGCTGGCCGGGCTCTATGCCGACGGGCCCACGACGGTAATCGAGCCCGTCCCCTCCCGGGACCACACCGAACGCCTGCTTAAAGGGCTTGGGGTCCACGTGGAGACCTGGGCTGAGCCGGAGGGCGGATTCGCCGTCCGGATAACTCCCCCCAGGAGCCTTCCGGCCATCAAGGCCCGGGTGCCGGGCGACTTCAGCTCGGCCGCCTTCTGGCTGGCCGCCGCCGTCATCCACCCCGAGGCGGAGGTAACCGTTGAAGGGGTCGGGTTAAACCCGACCCGCACCGGCTTCCTCGACGTCCTTCGGCTGATGGGGGCCGATATCGAGGCTAGGGTTACCGGGCAGGCCGCCGGGGAGCCTGTCGGCACCGTGACCGCCCGGTCCTCCAGGTTGAAGGCGGCCGAGGTGGGGGGAAGCCTGCTTCCCCGGCTCATCGACGAGGTGCCCCTGGTGGCCCTGGTGGCCTGCTTTGCCGAGGGCACAACCACAATCCGGGACGCGGCCGAACTGCGGGTTAAGGAGAGCGACCGGCTGGCCGGAGTCGCCCTGGGCCTGGGTCGGCTAGGGGCCGTCGTCGGCGAACGGCCCGATGGGCTTATAATTACGGGACCGGCCCGGCTGGCCGGGGCCGAGCTTGACGCCATGGGCGACCACCGACTGGCGATGGCCTGGGCGGTGGCCGGCCTGGTAGCTGTGGGCGAGACCCGAATCCTCGGGGCCGAGGCGGTGGGCGTCTCTTACCCCGCCTTCTGGCAGACTTTGGAGGAGGTTGCCGGGCCCGTCGCCCGGCTCCTGCCGGCCTGATGGGTGGGCGGACGGCGGACGGTCCCCTCCTCCGGCGGCAGACGACGCCCCTCCTGCTGGTGCTTTCCGGGCCGTCCGGGTCGGGCAAAGACAGCCTCATCGGGTGCCTGGAGCGCCGGGGGCTGGACGTCGTCCGGGTCGTCACCGCCACCACCCGTCCCCCCCGGCCCGGGGAGGTGCCCGGCCGGGATTATATCTTCGTCGCCCCCCAAGAGTTCGAAAGAATGCGGGCGGCGGGGGAGCTTTTAGAATACGCCGAGGTTTACGGCCACTGGTACGGCACCCCCAAGGAACCCATCCGGCAGGCCCTGGCCCGGGGAAAGGACGTCCTGCTCCGGGTCGACGTCCAGGGCGCCCGGACCGTCCGCCGGCTCTGCCCCGAGGCCGTCCTGGTGTTTTTAGCCCCACCTTCCGAGGAGGAGCTTATCCGGCGGCTTTCGGCCCGCCGGACGGAATCCCCGGCCGAGCTGGAGCGGCGGCTGGCCAAGGTTCGGGAAGAGCTGGAATCCCTGCCTTTGTTTGACTATTTAATCATCAACTACCCGGGCCGACTGGAAGAGGCGGCCGCCCAGTTCGAGGCCATCGTTACGGCCGAGCACCTGCGGGTCCACCCCAGGCGGGTCTGTCTGGGCTGAAGGCGGCGGTCACCAGAGGACGTAGACCCCGGCGAGGATGAGGCCGTATACCAGGTGGGATAGGAGGCTGGAGATGCGGGCGGTGCGGCCGAGCTTGACCCCAAAATAGCCCTCCCCCACGGCCGGCAGGACTACTACCATCAAAACGAGCCAGAGAATAAGGCCGTAAAGGAGGCCGTTGAGGATTTCTAGCGACCTGGGAAGCGGGTGGAAGAGGCTGCCGTAAATCACCCCCGGCACGAAGCCCACAAGGAGGTGGGCGGCCAGCCCCAGCCGGGAATAGGAGTTGGCGTGGAAGCCCAGAAATTTCGTTACGATTACCCGGCTCAGGTCGAGGCCCTCCTCATTCCAAAGGCGGGGCACATGCCAGAGGCCCACCATAACCAGGGCCCCGACCAGGCCGGAAAGGCCGTCCCGGATGAAGGTCACCCCCATTTTCCGCCCTCCGCCGAAAGCGCTTTCGGCCCATTTTACCCCGCCCAAAGGTGGGGCCGCAAAAATTTTTCCTAGCCCAGGCCGGCCGCCTGGTACATGGCGTCCCAATACGTTAATTCGTAAGCCTGAAGCAACCGGGCGGCCCGGGCGATGCGGGCGGGGTTTACGCCCCGCTCGAGGCCGGCCTGGACCACCCCCAGGGCCTCCGCCTCGAAGGCCGGGTCGGGCCGGGCAAAAAGGTCGAAGAAGGCCACCTGTTCGGGGCTGAAGCCGTAAGTCTCCCGGAGGGCCCGGCTCATCCGGCCGCAGTTGGCCCCCCAGGTCGGCAGGTTGACCAGAAAGGCGGCCGCCACCTCGGCGTCGCTACCGTGGAAGGAGAGCCAGGTCACAAAGGCGGTGTAGGCGTGGCCGCCGGGGATGGGGTCGAAAGCCTCCAGCTCGGTCGGACCCAATCCCAGGGCCCCGGCGAACTTAAAGAGGGCCTCTAAGGCGGCCGCTTCGGCCCGGATCAGGTTTATAAAAAAGCCCCGGCTGGGCAGGGCGGCGTGCCGGGCCAGCACCCGCCCGAAGCTTGCCAGGTCGCTGGTGATGATGTGATACTGCTGGCCGGCAAAGGCGGCCAGGTTCTCCCGGGGAATCCGGCCCTCCTCCAGCCGGGCCAGGTAAGGGTGGTTTAGAATCCGGTCGTCGAGGGCCCGGGTCTGGCCCTTTATCTCCCGAATAAGCTGGGCGGCATCCTGGGTCATGGGCGCACCTCCCGGGGAATCAGCCAACCGGCCAGCCTTCAAGCCGGTAGGCGGCGTCCCAGAACATCCACTCGTAGCGGCTGGTGGTTATAAAGTGGCGGCGGATGGGAGCCCGGCGGCTTTCGGGCAGGTCGGCCGTCGCCGCATCGGCCGCCTCAAGGACCTGGCGGACCACGCCGGCATACTGCTCCGAAGCGTATGTTTCAATCCAGCGCCGGTAAAGGGGATTAGGGGACCCTTTGGCCTCCAGGGCCTTTCCCACCTCCCAGTAAATCCAGTAGCAGGGCAGGAGGGCCCCGAGCAGTTCCTCGAAGGGGGCGGCGTAGGCAACCCGCAAAAGGTAGGACGTATAAGCCAGGTTGGTGGGGGCCATCGGGGTCTGCTCCACCTGCTCGGGGGCGAGGCCCCAGTCCTTAAAGAAGCTTTCGTGCAGGGCCCGTTCGACGACCAGGGCGGTTTTGGCGTGGTCGGCGAACATCTCGCACCAGGGGTCCCGGGGGGATTTGGCCGAGGCGACGGCCAGCGAGCGGGCAAAGTCTTTTAAATAGAGGGCATCCTGAACCACGTAAAACTTGAAGGCGGCTTCGGGCAACGAGCCGTCGGTTAGACCTTGAATAAAAGGGTGCTCGAGGATTGCCCGGAAGATGGGGGTGATGCTTTCCCAGAGCTCGGCGGTAAACTTTCCGGCCATCATTTTCCTCCCCGAAAAGGTTAGGGCCACAGGCCGGAGGGGCCTGTGGCCCGACGCTTTGACTACCAGATTCTCCCTACGCCGGCATTACCCGGGTCAGGTTCTGGCGGTCGGTGACGTGTGCGGTCACCCTCTCAGCCTGGCTAACCCAAGCTCCCGCGGCCTATTCAGTTGTCGCCCGATAATACCATGCCCGCCCAGGGTTGTCAATTTCCGCCGGACGTCCGCGGCCCAGCCCCAGGGCGGGCCGGGTCACCCGGCCAGCCAGACGTCGACCAGGTCCTGGTTGACAAAGTGGGTCGGGGTGATTCGCCAGCCTTTAAGTTTGGCCGAATGGACAACAATTCGGTGCCACCAGAGGGTGGAAAGCTGATAGGCCATCTCCCCCAGCACCCGCCGCTCAAACTCCCAGACAATCTGCTTGCGCTTTTCCGGGTCCAGCTCCCGGCTCTGCCGCTGGTAAAGGTCGTCCAGGACCGGGTCCCGGTAGCGGGCGTAATTGGAGGGACTTTTCTCCGGGGATAGAAAGAGCAAGAGCAACACGTCCGGGTCATCATCCCCCGGGTAAGAGTAAAGGGTCACATCGAAGTTGCCCGACCGCAGGTCCTGGGTCCAGGGGCCGGTCTCCAGAAGCTGGTGCTCCACCCTGAGCCCCACCTGCCGCCACTGGTCGATGAGAAATACCCCGAGGGAGGGGTAAGGTTCGATGTTGCGGTTTTTTAAAACAAAAGAGAATCCCTCGGGAACCCCGGCTTCCCGCAGGAGCCTGCGGGCCTCCTCCCGGCTCTTGTTTACGTCCCGCCAGTAGCCGGGAATCTTCTCCAGCTCCGAGTCGGGCATGGCAAAGGGGCCGCCCGGCCGCACCAATCCGCCCACCCACCGCATAAAGGTGAACTGGGACAGATGCTGGGCCCCGCCCCAGCGGTCAATGGCCAAAGTGATGGCCCGCCGAACCCTCGGGTCGTTAAAAGGCGGCTTTTCGTTGTTAATGACCATGGGAAGCATGGCGACCCACGGGCTCTCCTGGACCACGACCTTATCCCCCAGGGCCCGGACCAAGTCGTCCCGCTCCTGGGGCGTAAATCCCCGAAAATTGGTCACCACCTGTCCGCCCCGGACCGCGGCCACGATGGCCGCCCGGTCGGTCATAAAGACAGCCCGGAAGCCGTCTAAGTAGGGCCTGCCCTGGATGAAGTAGTTTTCGTTCTTTCTTCCCACCACTTGTGAGCCTGGGAGATACTCGACGAACTTAAAAGCCCCGGTTCCCAAAACGTTCTTCTCGTACCAGCGGGGGTCCTTCTCGATGATGTCCGCCTTGTAAATCCAGTTCCAGGGCGAGGCAAAACCGGCCGTAAGCA
>DAOUCL010000042.1:0-10064 GCA_034432015.1 Dehalococcoidia bacterium | reverse complement strand
CGCCCCTGAACTTGAGCCGCCTGCCGGCCGAGCGGTCGGAAGCAAAGAGCCTCAGCTCCGCGACCGGGAAGTTGCGCTGTTCCAGGACCCGGATAAATTCCTGGCCGACCAGTCCAGTTGCCCCGACAATCGCGACGCGATAGCCCGCCACTTTAAGCTCACCTCAAAGGCCCAGAATTGACTCCAGACCAAAATAAAACTGGCGGGTCTCCATGACCCGCCGCACGGCCAACAAAACCCCCGGAATGAAGGACTCCCGGCTGGTTGAGTCGTGCCGAATGGTGAGGGTCTGCCCCCGGCCGCCGAAAATCACCTCCTGGTGGGCCACCAGCCCCGGTAACCGGACGGCATGAATGGAAATACCGGCCAGCTCGGCGCCCCGACTGCCCGGCAGGGGCTCCTTCGCCGGAACATTCCGCCGGAAACCTTCAGGCCGGGCTTCAGCCAGCAGGCGGGCCGTGGCCAGGGCTGTGCCCGACGGGGCATCGGCCTTGCCGTCATGGTGAAGTTCGATAATCTCGGCGGCATCGAAAAACCTGGCCGCCTGCTTGGCCAGGTGCATCATCAGGACGGCCCCCACGGCGAAGTTGGGCACCACCGCCCCCCCGACCCCTACGGTCTGGGCCTTCTCGGCGATGGCGGCCACCTGGTCGGGAGTAAGGCCGCTGGTGCCGATAACCGGCGCCACCCGCCGGCGGAGGGCGGCCCGGGCATTTTCGAAGGCGACCTCAGCCACCGTAAAGTCGACGAGGACGTCCGCCTGAACTTGGTCCAGAAGTTCCCCTACCGTCGGGGCCGCCGGAATCCCTTCCCACCCGGGGAGGCGGCCGGCCGAGGCCTTGCGGGAGACCAGCCCAACCAGCTCCAAGCCCGGCTCGGCGGCCAACGCCCGGGCGACCTCGCCGCCCATGCGCCCGGTTGCCCCGGTAACCACTACCCTGATAACGTCCATCTCAGCCTGATACCCAAAACTAACTAAAAAGCCCCAACCTTGTCAAAAAACTTTACCAGTAAGCCATCGCCTCCAGCAGGATGCCCTTAAGCTCTTCGGCCCCCACCGCCCGGGGCGAATTGACCAGGAGCCGCTGCTGTTTTAGGGCTCCCTCCACCAGGGCCGGAATGTCCCCTTCGCCGTAACCCAGGGCCGAAAGGCCGTTGGGAACCCCCAGGTCCCGCATCAGCCCGACCAGGGCGCGGGGCAGAACCTCCGCCCCCTCGGGAACGGCCACCCCCGAGACGTTAGCCCCCAGCAGGGCGGCGGCCTTGAGGTGCCGCTCCGGGGCGGCCGGGTAGGTAAAGCGAAAGGCCGCCGGCGCCGTCACCACCACCGAAATCCCGTGGGGAACCAGCGGCTCCTCGGCGTGGTAGTCCGGCGGCCAGTAATTGCGGACCATACCGGCCACCGGGTAGGCGACGGCGTGGGGAATGTGGACGCCGGCGTTGCCGAACCCGATGCCGGCGATGGTCGCCGCCAGGGCCATGTACATCCGGGCCTCCAGGTCCAGGCCGTTCATGACCGCCCGCCGCAGGTAGCGGCCGACGTATTCGATGGCCTTCTCGCACCAGATGTCGCTTAAGGGGTTGGCCCCGATGTAGGCCGGCCGCTCGGCCGGATTGTGCTTCGGCCGGGCGTGGTAAGGCCGGGTCGTGTACGACTCAACGGCGTGGGTGAGCACATCCAGACCGGTGGCGGCCGTGACCATGGGGGGGCAGGTCAGGGTATTGAGGGGGTCAATGATGCCCAGGGACGGCCGCAGATACCGGTGGGAGATGCCCGTCTTGACCTTGAGGGCCAGGATGTCAAGGACGGCAACCGCGGTCGTCTCACTGCCGGTTCCCGCCGTAGTCGGAACGGCAATGTGGGGCTTTAAGGGACCGGGAACGGGCAGGCCCTTGCCGATGGGCCGGTTTACGTAGTCGAGGAGGGGGGCCGGGTAGGTGGTGAGCAGGTTGACCACCTTGGCGGTATCAATGGAGCTTCCGCCCCCAACGGAAATAAAGCCGTCGAAGTTGCGGCCCTGGGCAAAGCTTACGGCTTCGGCCAGGGAGGCATCGGTGGGCTCGATGTGGACCCCGTCGTAAATTTCGGCCTGGACCCCGCCGTCGACGGCCAGCTTCCGGACCCGGTCCGGCAGGCCGGTTTTCATCAAGTTTCGGTCAGTAATTAAAAGGGCCCTGGTTACCCCGAGGCGTCTTAAATCGAAGCCGATTTCGGCGGTGGCATTAACCCCGAACTTGATGGGGGCCGTCTCCATCACCAGGACGGTTTCCAGCTCCACCATGGGCGCCTCCTTAAAGGGTGGGCGCGGCCTCGCCGTTAAAGTTTAACACCCAAGGTTGTCGCCCGGCCAAGCCGGCAGCCGGGGACCCAGGACTTTCCCGTAAGGGCGCGCGGCCGTGCGCCCTTACGCCGCACTATGGCTTATCTGCTGGCCAAGCCCAGGGGCATCAGCTGAGGGAATCTTCGGCCGCGCCGGCCAGCAAAGTCCGGGCCGAGGCGGCGTTCTCCCGGATGAGCCGCTCCAGCTCCTGGGCCACCTCGGGGTGCTGGCGCAGGTACTCCTTGGCATTCTCCCGGCCCTGCCCGAGGCGCTCATCCCGGAAGCTGAAGAAGGAGCCGCTCTTCTTGATAATACCCATGGCCACCCCGAGGTCCAAAAGGTCACCCTCCCGGCTGATCCCCCCCTGGAACATTATGTCAAATTCTGCCGTGCGGAAGGGCGGGGCCACCTTATTCTTGGCCACCTTGACCCGGACCCGGTTTCCGATGACCTCCGTCCCCTGCTTGATGGACTCCACCCGCCGGATCTCGAGCCGGACGCTGCTGTAGAATTTCAGGGCCCGGCCGCCGGGGGTCACCTCCGGGTTGCCGAACAGCACCCCGACCTTCTCCCGGAGCTGGTTTATAAAGATCACCGCCGTATTCGACTTGCTGATGGCCGCCGTCAGCTTTCGCAGGGCCTGGGACATCAGCCGGGCCTGCAGGCCCACGTGGGCGTCCCCCATCTCCCCCTCGATCTCCGCCCGGGGGGCCAGGGCCGCCACGCTGTCGACGACGATGACGTCCACCGCCCCGCTCCGAACCAGGGCTTCGGTTATCTCCAGGGCCTGCTCCGCCGTATCCGGCTGGGAGACCAGAAGGTCCCCGACCTTGACCCCAAGGTTGGCGGCGTAAACGGGGTCCAGGGCGTGTTCGACGTCGATGTAGGCCGCCACCCCGCCCTGGGCCTGGGCCTGGGCGATGATATGGAGGGCCAAGGTCGACTTGCCCGCCGCCTCAGGCCCGTAAATCTCGGTGATCCGCCCCCGGGGGATACCCCCCACCCCCAGCGCCAGGTCCAGGGAAAGGGACCCGGTGGGGATCACCGAAACCGGCGTCCTTATCGTCTCTTCACCCAGGCGCATCACCGCGCCCCGGCCGAACTGCCGCTCGATCTGGGCCAGGGCAACCTCAAGGGCCCGCTGCTTATCCGTTATACCCATCCCGGCTTAATCCTCCGAAAAATCTTTCCCGAAGCCGCCAACTTATCATAGCACAAACTTTCTTCCACGCGCCACCGCCGTCAGACCAGGCCCTCCCGCCGCATCTGCTTAACGGTCTCCTCGAAGGCCCGCAGGGTGTGGTCCACGTCCGCCGGGGTGTGGGCCGACGAGACGAACCCCATGGTCCGGAAGAGGTCCACCCCCAGGTTGCGCATCCCCTGGCCCAGGGCGTAGACGACGCGGGGGTTCATCTTCAGGTTGGCCGCGTTCTCCGGCGACCAACCGTCCCCAATAAAGATGTGGAAAACCGAGCCTTCGCCGTAGGCGCAGCCTTTAACCCCCAGTCGCCCCAGCGCCTCGTTAAGGCCCTGCCGGATCCGCTCCCCCAGGGCGTCGGCGTGGGCGTGGGCCTCCCCCTGGGATACGACCTTCAGGCAGGCCACCCCGGCCGCGGCCGAAAGGGGGTTGGCGTTGAAGGTGCCCGGGTGGGCGATCCGTTTGAAGCGGTTCCAGTTGGGGTCGTCCGGCTTAAACTCCAGCAGGCCCATGACCTCCGCCCGGCCGGCCACCGCCCCGCCCGGGAGACCCCCGGCCAGGATCTTGGCCATGGTGGTCAGGTCGGGAATAACCCCGTACTTGGCCTGGGCCCCGCCCGGGGACATCCGAAAGCCGGTGACCACCTCGTCAAAGATAAGCACGACGTGGTGTTTGGCCGTAAGCTCCCGAAGGTCGGCCAAGAAGTTAGGCGGCAGGGGAATCGCCCCCGTCGAGGCCCCGCAGGGCTCCAGGATCACCCCGGCGATGTCGTCGTCCGATTCCAGCACCCGGCGGACGGCGTCGATATCCGCCGGCAGGGCCACCACCGTGTTGAGCACTTCCTTGGGCACCCCCACCGATACCGGAACGTCGTAAGGGGGCTGGTGGGCAACGGTGGCGTAGTCGTGCCAGCCGTGGAAATGGCCGTAGAACTTGACGATTTTCGTTTTCCCGGTGTACGCCCGGGCCAGGCGCATGGCCATGTGGGTGGCCTCGGTCCCCGAGCTGGTGAACTTCACCCGCCCCGCCGAGGGCACCAGCCGCTGCACCCAGCGGGCCCACTCGAGGGCCAGGGGGCTTTCCCCCACCGGGTGGGTGAGCTTTGCCGCCTGCTCCCGGACGGCCGCCACCACGTCGGGGTAGGCGTGGCCTAAAAGCAGGGCGCCGTGGCCCATAACGTAGTCGATGAGCTCGTTGCCGTCCACATCCCACTTGCGGGACCCGTTCGCCCGCTCGATGTAGAGGGGAAAAGGCTCGAAGTACCGGGAGTCGTGGGTGATGCCGCTCGGAAAGGCCTTCTGGGCCTCCTGGTAAAGCCGGAGGGAAGTTGGGTGCAGCTCCCGGTAGCGGTCGGCGATGGTGGTCATCTCGCCCTCCTCAGTTTTGGACCGAATCCCGCTGATTATATCAAGAAGGGCCCTCAGCGGGAGAACTCCCACCGGGTCACGTCCCGGAAGCGGTCCCCGGCATCCAGAACGAGCCCCGGCCCGACCCCCCGCAACCGGGCGTCGGCCACGTAGTGGACCACCGGAAAATAGAGGGGTACCCCCGGCACATCCTGGGCCAGGACGGCCTGAAGCTCGGCGTAAAGCTGGGCCTGCTGGGCGGGGTCCCAGCTGGTGCGGATCCGGCCCAGCAGGTCGTCCACCTGGCGGTTGGCGTAGTGGCCGAAGTTGAGGCCCGGCCGGCGGGTCGCCCCCGAGTGCCAGAGGGCGTAAAAGTCAAACCCAGGGTTAAACTCCAGGCCCAAAAGGGCCGCCTCGAACCGACCCTGGGCCACAAAGTCGTTCACCAGCCCCGAGAAGCCCCCCGCCGAGAGGCGGACGTCAATCCCCACCCGCCGCAGTTGCCGCACCACCTCCTCGGCCACGGCAACCCGAACGGGGTCGTCGTTGGTTACGAGGCTGAAGGCAAGCCTTGCGCCCTCCTTTTCCCGGATGCCGTCGGCCCCCGGCCGCCACCCGGTCGCCTCCAGGAGCTGTCGGGCCCGCTCGGGGTTATACTCCCACCGGCGGAAGTCCTCCCGGTAGAACCAGACGAAGGGCGGGATGGGCCCGTCGGCCGGAAGGCCCAGCTCCAGGCTCCCCCGCCGGGCCAGACGGGACCGGTCCAGGCCCAAGGCCACGGCCTCCCGCACGGTCCGGTCGGCTAGGACGGGGGAACGGTGGTTGAAAACGAGCGTGACTGCCCCGGCCTTAAAAAACCGGTACTGGGTAAGGGCGGCCTTATCCCCCACCGGAAGGTCTGAAGGGTCTTCGACGACGGCCGCGTCCACCTGCCCGGCGCGCAAGGCCCCTTTTAAGCCGGCCTCATCGGGGAAGAAACGCAGGACGATTCGGCGCAGCCGCGGCCGGCCGAGGAAGTACTCCGGGTTGGCCTCCAGGGTGAGCTGGCGGGGCCGGACCTCGGCCACCCGGAAGGGACCGGTGCCCACGGGCGGGTCCCCCAGGGGCCTGCTCCCGGCCGCCTTAGGGGGAATCTGGGCGAGCAGGTGGGCCGGCAACACCTTGAAGGTGGCGTAGCCGAGAAAGGTGCTTAAGGGCTGTTTTAAGGTCACCTTGACGGTCCCCTCGTCCGGGGCCTCCACCTGAACCGACCGCCAGAAGCCGGCCAGGTCCTCCGCCACCGGGGCCTCGGGGTTCTGAATGAACTTAAGGGTCGCCGTCACGTCGGCGGCCGTAAAAGGCCGGCCGTCGTGCCAGCGCACCCCCTCCCGAAGTCGGAAGGTGACCGCCCGGCCGTCCTCAGCTACCGACCAGTCGGCGGTCAGGGCCGGAACTACCCGGCCGCCGGGGTCCAGCCGGATGAGGCTGTCGTAGATGAGGGCGGCCACGTCCACGTCGGCCCGGCCGGCGGTGGTCAGCAACGGGTTAAAGGTGGCCGGGCTGCCGACCACCCCCTCGACCAGGGTGTCGGGCGGTCCCTGCCCGAGTCGGAGGGCGGCGACGGTGGCCGCGGCCGCCACCGCCAGGGGCAGGAGAAGGAGCAGGCTTCGCCGCAACAAGGGGCCGGCCTTAACCGGCGAACTTAACGCTGGCGATGGAGACGACGACGAAGATTACGGCCAGGACGATGGTGGCCTGAAAGAGGGTTTTTTCAAGGCCCCGCCGGGTGCTAAAGACCGAAGCGCTGTCCTTACCCCCGAAGACCCCGGGCACGTTGCTTCCCCGCATTTGCAGGACGACCACTAGAATTAGGGTTATGGCCAGGACGATCTGCGCAATTTGAAGGGCAGTACTGAGGGACACGTCTTTTCTCCCCTTCAATTCAATCCGTCTCGAGCTGGAAACCGCCCCCCCAACGCCGGTCCCGCAGGCCCCCCACCAGCCGGCCCAACCTCCGGCGGAATTCGGGGTGCCGGCGGTAGTAGTTTTCGGCTGCCACCCCCAACGCGACGGTGGCCGAGTAGGCGATGGCCGTCTTCGGCACGGCCGAAAGAATGGGCGGAAGAAGGCCCACCAGCTCCCGGGCCGCGGACCGCCAGACAAAGGCCCCACCTACCACCGGGGCGAGCTCGGCCAGGATGGGCCAGAGGGACTCGAAGGGTCGGCCGTACAGGAGGGCCAGGCGCACCCAGAGGAAAACCTGGTTTTTAGTAAGAACCAGCGACTCGGCGCCCCCAGCCAAGAGGGGCCCGATAATGGGAACCGCCGCCGGGGCGTTGCTTAAAAACGCAAACTCCCCGTTGGCCCACGCCGTCTGGTAGGTCAGCGCCCGGGCGATGGGGTCCCGCAGGCCCTCGAAACGCCGCCCGAAGGCCACCGCCAGGTCGGGGTCGGCCCCCACCAGGGCCGGGGCCAGGGCGACGGCCACCCCTTCCGGGCTTAACTTTTCGGCCCGGACGACCTGAAAGCCCCCGTCGGCTACCGGGAGGCCGGGCTGGTCCCCGATGAGTATCACCACCACCCGCTCCGGCCCGAGCAGGCGCCGGAGGACCGTCGCGGCGGGCTGCAGGTCGAACCAGCGGACCGGGTCCGGGACCACCACCAGGGCCAGGTCGGCCCCCAGCCCGTTTTCGGCCCCCGGCCAGAATTCAAAGGCCTCGGCCAGCTCCGGCCGGCCGGACGCCAACGCCCCGACCACGGCCTCGGCCAGGGGGCGGTCCGGGGCAACAACCAGGACCTTAACCGGCCGCTCGGCCCGGGCCCGGAGGCCCTTAAGGTCTAGCTCCCTAATGAGCCGCCAGGCGTCCAGAAGCCGGTCCCCAACCCGGCGAACCTGCCCGATAACTGCCATCTCCCGTTGAATTATAAACCCGTAAATAATTTCGGGCCAGCCGGCCCTTCCAACCGGGCCGACGTGGTTTAGTCCCGGTTGTGGAAAAGTCTGTTGAGTCCGGAGTTTTCCGGCGAGGCGCCCGCTCCCCTAAACTTCTGGCCGGTTATGTCGGTTAAGGCTTTGAAGTTGGTCGGCCTCCTCCTGGCCCTGGGGGTGAATCTCTACCTGCTGGGCCGCATCGGCGTCCAGGCCGACCAGTACCTGCAGTACCGGCGGGAGGCGGCGGCCCTCCGGGCCGAGGTGGCCCGGCTGGAGGCTTTTTACCAGGCCCGACTCCGTCAGCGGGACTTTTTCCGGTCGGATGCCTACCTGGAGGTTGCCGCCCGGGAGAATCTGGGCCTGGTGGGCCCCGGGGAAAAGCTCATCGTCGTCCCGGCCGAGGACCGGCCGCCGGCGTCCCCGGCCGCCCCAACTACCGTCCTTCCTGCCGGGGCTGAGGGGGGCCTCTGGGCCCGACTCATCGCCCTGGCCGGGGGCCGTTAGACAGTTTCGGGCAGGGTAAGGAGCCGGTAGCGGTCGACCAGGCTAACGCAGTCGTCGCAGAAGTAAAGCCGGGCCTTGCGGGCGCCGTCCTCCCGGGCTCCCGCCGGCACCACCATGGGCCGGGCATTTAAATGGGCCGGGCAGAACTCCTGCCCGCAGAGGCCGCACCTGCCCCCCGGCAGGTGGACGGCGCAGCCAGGGGCCCCGCAGAGGCCGCTCTGATTCTGGGGGTTGGCCCGCATCCGGACCAGCAGCACCGTCTCCCGGATGGCCGCCCGGACCTGGCAGGGCCGGTGGTGGCAGACCCAGTCGCCGTTGGGGCTTCGGGCGGCGTGGGCGCCGCAGAAAGGCCGACCGCAGTAGCGGCAGATCCCCACCGCCGGCCGGCCGCACCGGAAGACCAGCGCCCGGGCGGCCTCGCAGCCAAGGGCCACCGGCTAGGCCCTCCCCACCGGCACGGCCCGTCCGGTCCGGCTGGATTCAAAGACGGCCAGGGTAATCTCGATGTTTTTCAGGCCGTCCTCCCCGGTGGCGGCGGGCTCGCCCCCTTCCAGCACCGCCCGGGCGAAATCCTCCACCAGGCCGACGTAGAGGGCCCGGGGCGGGTCTTCGGCCTCGAAGGCCTCGGTGGTGGCGCCGGCGGCCGTAACCACCTCCAGGGACCCCTGGAGGTCGGTGCTGATGGTGCCCATTGACCGGACCCGCCCCCCCATCCCGTAGATATTGAGGTCGTTGTTGGGGTAGGCCACCTTCCGACTGCAGACCACGTGGGCGGTGCTGCCGTCGTCGAACTTGAGCAAAATCGAGTCCGTCACCTCGATGGGGGGCGAATCCTGGTAGGCGAAAACCTCCACCACCTCCCGGCCCAGGACGAAGCGAAGCAGGTCGAGGACGTGGACCCCGGTGCCCATAATCGCCCCGCCCCCGACCTGCTCCGGCCGGGACCACCAGTCGGGCCGGGGCCCGAGGGCCAGGGCCGACCAGCAGCCGGTGGCGTAGACAACCTCCCCCAGCCCGCCCGAGGCCACCACCTCCCGGGCCCGCCGGTGGGCGGGGTGGTGGCGGCAGTGGAAGGCCACCCCCAGCTTCACCCCGGCCGCCCGGGCCGCCTCCACCATCCGCCGCCCGTCCTCCACGGTGAGGGCCATGGGCTTTTCGCAGAGGACGTGCTTGCCGGCCCGAACGGCCGCAAGGGTCTGCTCGGCGTGGAGGTAATTGGGGGAGGCGATGTAAACCGCCTGAACTTCCGGGTCGGCCAGGGCGGCCTCCAGCGAGTCGTAGGCCCGCCGGGCCCCGTGGCGGGCGGCAAAGGCCTTTGCCCGCTCCAGGTCCCGGCTGACCACGGCCACCAGCCGGCTGTTCCGGGCCTTATTTATGGCCGGGGCCATCCGGGCATCGGGGTGCCGACCCGTTGAGATTATTGCCCAGCCGACTTCGGTCATCTGCGCCTCCAGCTCAGTTGTTCCGTCCGACCAGCCTTTGACTGAGGTCACCGGGCGACCGGGCCCCCAGGTATCCGAGCCGGCGGACCAGGGCCCGCTCCCGCCGAAGCAATCCCACCTCGACGGCCAGCCGCCGCCCGGTCCCGTCGAGCTCCAGCAGCCGCTGTTTCTCGGTGGGGTCGATGGGCAGGGCGGCGGCCACCCGGTAGGCCAGGGCCGTTGGGTCCTCAGGCAGAAGCCCAGCTTCGGGCGGCACGACCCCGGCCAGGCCCCGAAGGTAATCCAGGTAGAGGTCCCGCACCTGCCGGGCCAGGGCCGCCAGCTGACTGGGGTCCCCGGGCC
>DAOUCL010000041.1:0-5189 GCA_034432015.1 Dehalococcoidia bacterium | reverse complement strand
ACGGGAATCCCCCGGGCGGCCAGGGGCAGGGCGACCCAGCCGGTTCCGATACCAAGCTCCAGGGCCGGACCGGGTCCGGCGAGGCCGGCCAGGAACTCCACGGCCGCCGGCGTCTCGGCCTCAACCCACCGGCCGACCAGCTCGTCGTAGACTTCGGCGATGACCTCGCCGTAAGTGGCCGGGCCGTACTCTTCCATCAGTAGCGCAAAAAGAGTTGACCCCAGGGAGTTTTGAGGGCCTCCCGGACCCGGGCCCGGCCGAAGCGGTTGTACCAATAGAGGTTAAAATAAACGTTCGAGGCCAGGTAGCTCCAGGGGGCGATGACGCTCCGGAGCAGGAACTTCTCCAGGGGCTTGAGGGGACCCCAGTAAATCAGCTTCTGGCCCCAGCTGGCAAAGGTGTCCTCGTTCGCCCGGAACCCCCAGTTTATGCCCGAGATGTCGGCCCCGACCACCTCGACCTCACGGGGGTCCCCGCAGCCCAGGCCCAGTTCATGGGCCAGCCGGATAAACTTGATGCTGAGCGGGTCGAAGCCCATCAGTCGGGCGGCGGTGGCGTCAAGGGCCACCAGGTCGCCGCTGGCCAGGATGACGTTCTTCACGTGGAACCGCATCGCCCGGGGCCCGGGCCCCTCCCCGGCGAAGGTCCCATCCATCACGGCAAAAAGCCCGGGGTGGATTTCCTGCTGGACCATCAGCAGGTCCACCAGGGTCTCGTGGATGACCGAGTGGGTGTAGTGGCGGCGCTCGTTAAGGAGCCCGCCGAAGGCGTTCTTCATCGCCCCGGTCATGGTGGTGAAGACGTGGGTCTTGAGGGTGGGCAGCTGGATGATGTTCTTGCCGATGAGGATTTCGGGGATGTGCACCCCTTCGGGGTAGACCTTATCCAGGACCAGGAAGGGCCGCCGGGGCGTAAACTTAACCCAGCGAACATCCGGGTCCTGCAGGTGGACGGTGGTCAGGCCGTAGCGGTCCTGAACGACCCGGTGCTTGTTGTTGACCTCCCCAACGCGGGCGTCGACGACCACCGTGCTGTTGTGGGCGGCGATGAGCTCCCGATAGCCGGCCTGCTGAAGGGTTCGGATAACCCCTTCCAGCTGCCAGGGGGTGGTGGAACAGGCGGGGTAAAAGTGCTGCCAGGAGACGTTCACCTTGAGGACGGTGGGGACGTCCTTGGGCAAAAAGCTTTCGAATTCGGCCAGCTCCATGAGCCGGCGGTAGTCGTCCAGGACGGTCTCGGGGCTGGTGAAGAGGACCGCCACCTTGGGCTTGGTTCGGCGGCCGGCGGGCTGCCGGGTCTCCGGCTTGGCCTGGGTCATCGTCCGCTCCTTACTAAGACCTTGTCTCCGTCTATTTTAGCACGGGCCGCAGGCCTGCCGGCCCGCCGCCAGGGCCGCGGCTAGGCTTTCCCGTTTTCGGCACCCGAGTTATCTGCCGGAAAGCCCTGCCGGCTTGCGGGGCGGTTGGTCCGGACCGGGCCGACTTGGCTATAATCTATCCGGGAGATGGCCCAGGAAAGCGCAACCCCAGCTCCGTCCTCGCCTGCCCTTTTCGTTTCCCCGACCGCCGGGCCTTTTCCCCGCCGGCCGCTGGCCGAGCTCCTTGCCCCGGAAACCCAGGCCAGGCTGGCTGCCATCTGCCGACGGGTCAGGGGCCACATCCTCCGGATGACGGCCGCCGCCGGCTCCGGCCATCCCGGGGGGTCCCTCTCGGCCGTAGAGATTCTCACCACCCTTTATTTCGGCATCATGCGCCATGACCCGGCCAACCCCCGCTGGCCTTTGCGGGACCGGTTTATCTTGAGCAAGGGCCACGCCGCACCGGCCCTTTACGCCGTTCTGGCCGAGGCCGGCTACTTCCCCCCCGAACTGCTCCTCACCCTCCGAAAGCTGGGTAGCCCCCTCCAGGGCCACGTCTCTTACAACCTGGACATCGGGGTGGAGGCCTCCTCCGGGTCCCTGGGTCAGGGGTTTTCAGTGGGGGTGGGGATGGCCCTGGCCGGGCGGCTGGACGGCTTGGATTACCGGGTCTACGTCCTTCTGGGGGACGGCGAGCTGGATGAGGGGCAGGTCTGGGAGGCCGCCCTGGCGGCCGCCCACTACCGGCTGGACAACTTGACGGCGATCGTGGACGCCAACGGCATTCAGAACGACGACTTCGTCGCCCGAACCCTCAACCTGGAGCCCCTGGTGGGGAAGTGGGCCGCCTTCGGCTGGCGGGTCTTTGAAGTTGACGGCCACGACCTGGCCGAGCTTGCCCGGGCCCTGGATGCGGCCCGGGCCGTCCGGACCCGGCCGGCGGTGGTGGTCGCCCGAACAGTCAAGGGCAAGGGGGTAAGTTTCATGGAACACAACGCCGAGTTCCACGGCCGGGCCCCCCGCCCCGACGAGCTGGAGCGGGCCCTGGCCGAGTTGGGGGAGGCGGGGCCGTGAAGTTCCGGCTGGGAATGGCCACCCGGGAAGCCTACGGCCGCAAACTGGCCGAGCTGGGGGCCATTTACCCCGACGTCGTGGTGGTGAGCGGCGACCTGGCCAAGTCAACGTATGTTTACCTGTTCCGGGAGCGGTATCCCGAGCGGTTCTTCGAGCTGGGCATCTCCGAGCAGAACATGATGGGGGTGGCCGCCGGCCTCGCCCTCTGCGGAAAGACGGTCTTCGTGAGCACTTTCGCCGTCTTTGCCACCAGCCGCTGTTACGACCAGATCCGGGTTTCCATCGCCCAGCCCCACTTAAACGTTAAAATCGTCGCCAGCCACGGGGGCATCACCGTGGGCGAAGACGGCGCCTCGGCCCAGGCCATCGAGGACGTGACCCTCATGTGCGCCCTGCCCGGCTTCACGGTCATCGTCCCGGCCGATGAGGTCGAAACCGCCCAGGCGGTGGAGGTTGCCGCCCGCACCTACGGTCCCTTTTACATCCGGACCGGCCGGCCCCGCTTCCCGGTGGTTTTCGACGAGGGGTACCGGTTCGAGCTGGGCCGGGCCGCCCTCCTCCGCCCCGGCAACGACGTTACCCTGGTGGCCAACGGCATAATGGTCTCGGCGGCCCTGGAGGCCGCCGACATCCTCGCCCGGGAGGGGGTCTCGGCCCGGGTGCTGGCCATGGCCACCGTCAAGCCCATCGACCGGGAGGCCATCGTGGCCGCCGCCGAGGAGACCGGGGCCATCGTCACCGCCGAAGAGCACCTCATCCAGGGTGCCCTGGGGGCGGCCGTGGCCCAGGTGGTGGCCGAGACGGTCCCGGTCCCCGTGGAATTCGTGGGCATCCGGGACCGCTACGGCGAATCGGGCAAGCCCGAGGAGCTGTTGCGCAAGTTCGGCCTGACCCCCGAAGATGTCGCCGTCGCCGCCCGCCGGGCCATGGCCCGGCGGGATGCCCTCGCCCGCCGGCACCGCTTTCTGGCCGCCGAAATTCAGCCTTAAAACCGGAGAGCCCGGCCAAGCCGGGCAGTGGTAAGATTCTAATTGCGGGCCGCCCAAAGGGCTACCGAACCGTGGGAGAGTTTGCCGTCCGGGTAACCAAAGACTACCTGGTCTTCTGCGCCGCCCACTTCATCACCTTCGGGGGCGAGTGCGAGGCCCTCCACGGCCATAACTACCGGGTGACGGTCACCCTCAGGGGCCGGACGGACGAAAATTATTACGTGTTCGACTTTGTCACCCTGAAACGGCTGGCCAAGGCCGAGTGCGACCGGCTGGACCACCGGATGCTTTTGCCCACCCAGAACCGGCACCTGGAGGTCAGGACGGCGGACGGTTCGGTTTTTGTCCGTTTTAAAGAAAAGCTTTATCAATTTCCGGAAGCCGACGTGGTCCTTTTGCCGATCCCGAACACAACGGCGGAGATGCTGGCCCGGTACCTGGCCCAGCGCCTCCGGTCCCATCCCCTCATCGCCCAGGCCCCGAACCTCGGGGTGCTGGAGGTGGAGGTGGAGGAATCTTTCGGGCAGTCGGCCCACTACCGGGAAAACTTGGGGGGGCGGGAGGCTTGACGGGCCGGCATCGGGTCTACCTGGCACTGGGAAGCAACCTGGGGGACCGGGAGCTTAACCTCCTGGAGGCCGTCGAGCGGCTGAGGCTTTTGGGGGACGTGGTCAAGGTCTCCCGACCCTACGAGACCGACCCGGTGGGCTATAGCGACCAGCCGAAATTTCTCAACGCCGCCCTCCTGCTGGAAACCGACCTGGACCCCTGGGCCCTGCTGGGCCGCCTGAAGGCCATCGAGACCGAACTGGGCCGGGTGGAAACCGTCCGGTTCGGCCCCCGGACCATTGACCTGGACATCCTCACCTACGACGACCTGGTCCTCTCGGACCCCGGCCTCACCATCCCCCACCCCCGCCTTGCCGAGCGGGCCTTCGTCCTGGTGCCCCTGGCCGAAATCGCCCCCGACCTGGTCATCCCCGGTATCGGCCTCGCCGTTCGGGAGCTGGCCCGGCGGGTAGACGGGGTCGGGGTGCGCCCCGCCCGCTGGGAACTCGCCGGGCTGCTCGGCCGCGACCTGCAGGCCGAGGCCCCCCGTGTGCCCGTCCCCCTGAGCTGGGTCGGGGTGGGCGACCTGGAAAGGGTGGTTCTTTTTGATACGCCCGTCGGTCGGGTCTACTGTCCGGTGCGGGCGTGGCTGGGGGTGAGCCTGGGGGCGGGGCGGCGGGGAATCCACGCCTCCCGCTTCGGGGAAGCGCTGGACGAGACCCTGAAAGGGGCCGCCGGCGGCCTCGGCCCCGAAGCCCTGGCGGCCAGGGCGGCCGCCGAAGTGGCCCGCCGGCAGGAGGCCGAGGCCGGCCACGCCCGCCTTACCGTCCGCTACCCCTTATCGGCAGCCGGGGCCTTCGGGACGGTGACGGCCGAGGCCCGGTTCCGGGCGGGACGCCTCCGGGTGGGGCTGGGGGTGGAGGTGGTGGGGATGACCGTCTGCCCCTGCGGCCTGGAGCTGGTGGGGCAGTATTCCCGCAGGCGCCTCGGGGCCGCCGGGTCGGTCGGGGCGGACGGCCTTCTCGACCTCCTGCCCCTGGCCAGCCATGCCCAGCGGGGCCGGCTCAGCCTCTTTCTGGGGGCCGAAAGGCTGCCGCCCCCCGAGCGGCTGGCCGACCTGGCCCAGGCCGCCTTGAGCGCCGAGACGGCCGATACTTTGAAGCGGCCGGAGGAGCTTCTTACCATTCTTAAGGGCCACCGCCGGTCCCGCTTCGCCGAGG
>DAOUCL010000040.1:0-2955 GCA_034432015.1 Dehalococcoidia bacterium | reverse complement strand
CCCGGTACTTGACGTGCTAGCATTGCTCACAACGATGGTGTATGTCACATTTTGCCCGACCAGGACCGTGGCGGGGGTGGCGGCCTTACTGATGGCCAGGTCGGCCCGACCCCGGACGGTGGTTGTCACCGTGGCCGAGTTGTTTGTCGGGTTGTTATCCGACGTTGTGCTCGTCACGGAAGCCGTATTGGTGAGAACCGTTCCGTCCGCGGTCGCCGGCGGCACGGTGCCGGTGATGGTCACGGTCACCCGGGCGGCCGGGGCAAGGGTGCCGACCGCGCAGGTCGCCAATGGTGTTGTGCCTACCGTGCAGGTGCCGGCCGTACTGGCGGCGCTAACCCCGGTGAGGCTCGATCCCGGGGACAGCATGTCGGTTATGGTCACATTCTGGGCGGCGGCCGGGCCGCCGTTGGTCACAACAACGGTGTAGCTAAATGTATCCCCGGCGACGACCTGCGCCGGCCCGCTCTTGGTCAACCCGAGGTCGGCGCGATTGGGCGTAAGCTGGAAGTCTGCCCGGGAAGTTTTCCCATTTGTCACGGTCACCGATTGGTTCGCCGGTAAATAGCCAAGGTTCGACGCCGTAAGCGTAACGGTAGCCTGATTTCCGCTGAACTGAACTGTTAGGGTGTACGTCCCGGTCGAATCCGTCTGCGTGGAATCCTGCTGATTACACCCAGAAGTACACGTCACAGTGGCCCCCTGGAGGGACGCATTATTGCTGGCATCCCTGACAGTGCCTGTGATTGTTGCGTTGCCAGAGACCGCGTAGGTTGGGGGCGTTGGGGCGGGTGTTGGGGTTGGGCCGGGCGGAGTCGGGGTCGGCAGGGGCGCGGCCTGGGAAGTCAGGGCCTTTGCCACGTTAATTCGGCCGAACGGCTGGCCCGCAATGGGGTCGACGGCGCCCCGGATCTGGGTCGACGCCTCGGCGTTGCTCCGGCCGAGGGCCGCCAGCAGGGCCGCCAGGCCGGCCACGTGGGCCGACGCCGCCGACGTTCCCCCAAAGTTCCCGTAGCGGTTGCCCGGCAGGGTGGTGTAAATATTGAGCCCCGGGGCGCCGACGGCGGCGCTTCCCGTATTGCTTCCCGCCACCAGGGCATCCACCGCGTCCGTCGCCGCTACCCCGATGACGTTAGGCATTCCGGCCGGGTAAGTGGGACCGGCAAAGCTGTCGTTGCCGGTGGCCGCCACCAGCACGGTGCCCTTCCCCCAGGCGTAGGCGAGGGCATCGGCCAGGGCCGCCGAGTAGTCCCGACTGCTGAAGCCCATCAGCAAAACGCTGGCGCCGTTATCGGCCGCCCAGAGGACGCCGGCCACCACATCGCTGTCGTAGCCGGTGCCGTCCGGCCCGAGGACCTGAACTGACATCAGACTCGCCCCGGCCCAGGCCACCCCGGCGATGCCGACGCCGTTGCCCACGGTCGCCGCCGCAATTCCGGCCAGGGCAGTACCGTGCCCGTTGGGGTCGGTATTGGGGTCGCCCCCGACAAAGCTCTGGCCGGCGACGACCCGCCCGGCCAGGTCCGGGTGGCCGGCGTCGACGCCGGTGTCCAGCACGGCGATGCGCGCCGTTCCCGTAATCGGGACGGCCCCGTAGACCTGCTCCCAGCCGATTTTGACCAAGGCCCACTGCTGGTTATATCCGGGATCGTTCGGGGTTCCAGCCCTGGAAAGCTTGACGGCCGCGGATGCCCGCTCGACGATTGATTGGCGGGCATAGGCGGCCAGCATCTGGTCCCGGGCATTGGCCGGGACGTAAATTACCCGGGTCCGGATCTGGCTCAGGTCCCGGCCGGGCTGGCCGCCAACGGACCGGATGGTTGCGTCGATGGCCGCCGGCGATGCCCCGGCCCTGAACTTGACCAGAATCGGCACAAGCTGGACCGGGGCGCTGGCGGTCGGGCTGGGGGACGGCCGGGGCACTGGCGTGCCGGTGGCGGTAGTCGGAGGACGGGGCGTGGGGCTTCCGGTCGGCGTCGCCTGAGGCCGGGCTGTAAGCGTCGGCGTCGGGGTTGGGCCCTCTGCGGTGACAACCGTGACAAGGGGCGAGACACCCTGCCCCAGGAGCGCCAGGAGGAGGACCAGGGCTACAATCCGGCGTCCGGCCCGGTGGATTCCACCGGGGAGGCGGAGCCTTAACCCCCCTCCAGCGCGGCGGTCCCGATTTTCAAGGTTGTAATTCTGCTCCGGCACAAAGCGGCTCCGGCACGAAGTCTTTCCGCTCGGGACCGCTTGGCTTCCGCTGGTCCGCCGGCATCGTCACGCCGGAGCCACTTACCGTGATTATTAGGCAAGTTGGGTTAAGAAGCGGGTGAGAAACCGTCCAGCATCGGTTAAGAAACCTTACGGCCTACCGGCCCTCACCTGCCCTCGGCAATTTTCGGCCAGATAATAACCGATTTCAGCCGTAAAGTCAACTGCCAGTCTGTACCCCAGCCTTTTGGAGGATACTACCAGCAAGGTCGCATTGGGGCGGACCCGGTCAGCTTTCGTCCCCCTGGCGGACCATCTCCGTGTAGCGCCTGAAAAGCCCCAGGTCACGGGCGGTCCAGGCACCCTGGCGGGCCTCGACCCGGATGCGCTCGGCCAGTTTTGCGTAATCCAGAAACTTGGTAAACCCCCAGAAGCACGGCGAGAAGCAGTCCCTGCTCGCCGTATCGCCAGAGCCCCCGTACAAGGTAGTGAAAGACAAAACTCCGGAAGCCCCGAAATCCCGCCTCGAGGAGGCCGCACCGGCGCCGGCGCAGGTACGCTGCTTCCAGGTCCGTGTAAAAATTCAGCGACTCGAGGTACAGCGAAAGGCTACTCATCTCGTAATGGTAAATGACACCGTTGAGGACGCCGCGCGGCTCCGGAACCCGCAGCTCCTCGTGGAGCGGCCGAACCCAGACCGCCACCTGGCGGTTCAAAAGCCTTGGCATCTCGGTCCGCCGAATCAGCTTCCGCAGACGGGGA
>DAOUCL010000039.1:0-14205 GCA_034432015.1 Dehalococcoidia bacterium | reverse complement strand
GGCCGGTCGGGTCGTGGTGACGTCCGCCCGGGAGAGGATGAGGAGTTCTTCCAGCTCGTCCCCGGCTTCCCGAACCAGCCGGCGCACGGCGCTGTCCGTCCAGTCAGGGGAGTACTGGTTGGGCCGCAAGTGCATCCGGACCAGCTTGGCCACCTTCTGAATGGTCTTGTTGTCGAACCGGAGCCGGCGCAAAATCTCCCGGGCGAGCTGTTCCCCGACCAGTTCATGGCCGATGAAGCTTACCTCGCCGTTTTCGAAGCTTATGGTCCGGGGCTTGCCAATATCGTGGAGGAGGGCCGCCCAGCGCAGCACCGGGGTCGGGGGCACGTTTTCGACGACGGCCAGGGTGTGGGTAAAAACGTCCTTGTAGCGGCCCTTGTCCTGGGGCATGCCCAGCATCTCCAAGACCTCGGGGATGATATAAGCCATAAGCCCCAGGTCGACCAGCAGCCGAATGCCCAGGGCCGGCCGCTCCGAAAGTAAAATCCGGTTAAGCTCCTCGGCGATGCGCTCCCGGCTCACCTCCTGGAGGCGGTGGGCCTGCCGGCGGATGGCCTCGGCGGTCTTCGGCTCGATGGTAAAGCCCAGCTCGGCCGCAAACCGCACCGCCCGCAGCAGCCGGAGGGGGTCTTCCGCAAAGCGGGTGTCGGGGTCGCCCACCGCCCGGATGACTTTCGCCTCGAGGTCCTTAAGGCCCCCGAACGGGTCGATAATCTCCCCGGTCTTCAGGTTGCGGGCCATCGCGTTGATGGTGAAGTCCCGCCGGGAGAGGTCGCCCTCAAGGCTGGTGCCGAAGTCGACCTCGGGCTTGCGGGACCCGGGGGTGTAGCGTTCCGACCGGAAGGTGGTGGTCTCCACCCGGTGGCCGTCGAAGAGGGCTCCGATGGTCCCGAACTTTTCCCCGACGGTGTAAAGGGCGGTGGGATTAAGGCGTTTTAAGATCGCCTTGGTCTCTTCCGGCCGGGCGTCGGTAGCCAGGTCCAAGTCCTGGCGGGGGCGGCCCAAAAGCAGGTCCCGAACCGACCCGCCCACCAGGTAAAGCTGCTTGCCGGCCTCTTCAAAGGCCCGGTGAAGGCGCAGGAGAAGCTCACCCGTATCCATAACACCACCAAATAGTTTAGGGCCCGGGAAGGGGAGTCTGCGAACCGGACGGGAAGTTCAGAGGAGGCCGGTGCCGTAGGCCCGCCGGGTCCGGCCGGAAGGCCCCGGCTTGTACCGGCCGGTAATGAGCCCCCGGTAAAGCTCCAGGACCCGGGCCTTGGCGTCGCTGCTGGGTTCGTTCTGATTTAGCTCCACCCGGATGATGGTATTGGCGTGGCGGCCCAGCCGCTCGCCCAGGTCGGAGCGGGACCACCGGCCCAGGTACCGGACCAGCCGGTACATCACCGGCCAGCAAGGCTGATCGGTGGTCTGCCCGAGGACGAGGACCCACCGGACGTCCCCGGGCAGGTCGGCGGCCAGGGCCCAGTAGTTGAGCCGATAGGTCAGGGCGAAGGCCGGGACCGAATGCTGGGCCAGGAGGCGCCGGTAAACCTCGGGGGCGCTCACGGTGAGGTTAGTGCTGACCCACTCGACCCGGGAAGGGTCCCGCAAAAAACGGAGGGGCATGGGCGGGGTGATGTCGGTAAAATACTGCTGACGGATAAGCTCACTTATGGCCTCCACCGTCTTGGGGGTTTCCCCGGTTTCCACCTGCCGGATACCCTCCCCCAGAAAGACCTCCTCCCCGGAACGGGTCAGCTCCGCCAGGGCCTGCCGGTAGCGGGCCGAAGGTCGGCGTTCACCTTTAAACCAGCGCCAGACGGTCCGGGGGTCGCATCCGAGCCGCTCCGCAATCCGCTTTGCCTGCGTCCAGCCAGCCGGGCCTTCAGCATCCATATCAAAACCTTTTAAGGGCAAGCTGCAGGGTAAGGAGGGATTTGCCAGCCGCCCCTCTAATTTTAGACTAACCGCTGACCTGTTTGCTACCTAGACTCGGTGGGGCCCGTTGGGCGAGAAGTTTTAAAATCTAATTCGGCCGGGCGTGGCCCAAAGGCCGAGATTTTAAAACGGGGTGCCGGCGAATGGTTAATGTCTTCGTCGTCCCCTATACCCATTGGGACCGGGAGTGGCTGGGTACTTTCCAGGAGTACCGGGTTGCCCTCGTGCGGTTCTGGTACACCCTCTTGGGCCTGCTGGAGCAGGACCCCGGATTTAAAACCTTTCTTTTAGACGGCCAGACCGTCCTCATTAGCGACTTTCTGGAGGTCGCCCCCGAGGCCGCCGACCGCATCCGGCGGCTGGCTGAAGCCGGCCGGCTCGAAATCGGCCCGTGGTTTACCCAGCCCGACCCCTTTCTTTCCGAGGCCGAGGCCCTGATGCGCAACCTTCGGCTGGGCATCCTTCAGGCCGAAGCCTTCGGCCGGCCGCTAGAAGTGGCCTACCTGCCCGACAGCCCTGGCCTCCCGGCCGAACTCCCCACCCTGCTGGCCGCCTGCGGCCTTGGGGCGGTGGTTTTCGGCCGGGGAATGGGGGCCGAGGCGGAAACCTTAGGCTCGGAGTTCTGGTGGGAGGCCCGGGATGGGTCCCAGGTGCTGGCCGTCTGGCTGCCCTGGGGCCACCGGGGCGTCGGCCTCGGGCTGAAGGGGGAACCCTTCCGACCGGCCGAGGAGCCGGCCGACCACGCCCGGGCCGAGCAGAATGCCCGGGCGGGCCTCGACCTGCTTAAACAATACGCCCGGACGGCCAATTTGCTTTTCATGCACGGGGCCGAGCACCTCTTTCCCCACCCGGAACTTCCCCGGGTTGTCGGCCGGCTCAAGGAGGCCCTGGGCGAGCTGGCCGAATTCAAAATGGGCGGCCTGGCCGATTTCCTTCAGGCCGTCCGCCAGGCTGAAGGCCTTACCACTTACCGGGGCGAGTTTCGGGCGGCCCGGTTTGGGCCCCTTAAATCGGGCACCCTCTCGGCCCGAATGCCCTTAAAACAGCGCAACGGGCAGCTTTTAACCCTTTACGTCCGCCACCTGGAGCCCCTCCTCGCCCTGGTGGGCCTGCCAGAGATTCCCGGGGTCTGGCGGCTGGTGGAATACGGCTGGCGGCAGATTCTGTTTAATCAGGCCCACGACAGCATCGGAGGGGCCGTCTCGGACCCCGTTTACCTGGAGATGCTGGGCCGCTTCGACGTTGCCGAACAGGTTGGCCGGTCGATTCTGGAGGGGGTGCTGGGTCGGCTGGCAGGGCAGGTGGACACCGCCCGGGTGCCGGGGGTGGCGGCGGTGGTGGTCGTCAACCCCCTGCCGGGGCCCCTTTCCGGGGCGGTGGCGGTGGAGGCAGACATTCCGGTGGAGTTGCTTAAGGAACGGCCCTTCCCCGTCGTTTACGACGCCGAAGGCCGGCCGGTCCCGGTCCAGGAGCTGAAGGTTGAGGCCCCGGAGCCGGTCCGGGTGCCCTCGCCCACAACCCACCAGCGGGTTCGCCTCCTCATCAAGGCCGACGGTGTGCCCGGCCCGGGCTACCGCGCCTTCGGCCTCGACTTGACCCCGAGTCCCCGGCCGGTCGCCACCGGGATTAAGGGGAGCAAAGCCTTTGTCGAGAACGAGCATTACCGGATTGAGGTCGGCCGCAACGGCACCTTTACGCTGGTAGATAAGGACCTGGGCCGGAGCTGGCCGGGCCTGGGCCTTTTTGAAGATACGGAGGATGCCGGCGACCTCTACAGCTGGTCGCCGGCCCCCAATAGCCGGACCCTCACCACCGGGGACCTCATCGCCGAGACCGCCCTGCTCGAGTCGGGGCCCGTCCGGGCGACCCTGGAGGTGCGGCTGCGGTTCCCCGTCCCGGCGGCTATAGCCGACCACCGGCTGGGCCGGGGGTATTTAAAAACCGAGCTGCCCCTGAGCCTGCGAATATCCCTGATTGCCGGCCTGCGTCGGGTGGAGCTGGCGGTGGAAACCGAAAACGTGGCCCGGGACCACCGGCTACGGGTGCTCTTTCCCACCGGCATTCCGGCCGGGGAGGTGCTGGTTCGGGACCTTTTGGGGCTGGTCGGCCGGCCGGTAGAGCCCCCTTCCCAGGCGGGCTGGGTGGAACGGCCCGGGGGTCTGGGGCCCCAGCGGGGGCTTCTGGCCGTGGCCGACGACCGGGTCGGCCTGGCCGTGCTGACCGAGGGACTGCCCGAATATGAGGCCATCCCGGGGCCCCAGGGGGTAACCCTGGCGGTTACCCTCCTACGGGCCGTGGGGTGGCTGGCCCGGGCGGACCTTCTTACCCGGGAGGACACGGTGGGCCCGCCGGTGAAGACCCCGGAGGCCCAGTGTCCCGGCCGACACCGCTTCCGGCTCGGGCTTTTGACCTACGGGGCGGGGGTCGGGCCGGCGGAGCTTTTGCGGGAGGCCGAAGCCTTCCGGACCGGGCTTTTGGGGGTGGTGGCCGGTCGGCGGGCCGGGGAGCGGCCGCCGACCGGGACCCTTTTAGATATCGAGGCCCCGGGGCTGGTCCTTTCGGCCCTCTTCGCCACCCCGGAGGGCCTGCTGGTGCGGTTTTACAACCCGGGGCCCGGCGAGGAAACCGCCCGGCTTAGGCTGCCGGCCGGCTACGGCCGGGCCCTCCCCGCCGACGGCCTCGGCCGGCCCACCGGCCCGGAGTTTCGGCCCGACGCCGACGGTTTTGTGGTTTTACCCGTGGGGCCTTTCGGCCTGCGGACCTTTCTGCTGGCACCCGAAGGAGGGGGAGGAATATGACCAGGTGGGAACCTCCTTATCTGGCCGTTTACCGGAGCGGCGAACTTAACGACCGGGTGGAGTACGCCCGCAGGCTGCTGGCAAAGCCGTGCCGGGTCTGCCCCCGGCAGTGCCCGGTGGACCGGCTGGCGGACCAGTTCGGCCTCTGCAAGGTGGGCCGGTACGCCCACGTGGCCTCATACTTTCCCCATTTCGGCGAGGAGGACTGCCTGCGGGGCTGGAACGGCTCAGGGACGATATTTTTCAGCGGATGCAATCTGCGCTGCGTCTTCTGCCTAACTCCGGAAACCCGGGTCTGGACGGAGACGGGTCCCCAAAGCCTTGAAGGGCTGTTCGGGGTGGGGGACCATGAAGTTCTGGTGAACGGCGGCCGGGTTCGGCTACTGCGGGACGTCCGGGTGTTTACCGGGACGGGCAGGCTTGCCCGGGCCACCAAGGCCTTCTGCCACCCGTACCGGGGCGAGCTGGTGGTTCTTAAGCCTTACGGCCTGCCGGCCCTGCGGCTTACCCCGGAGCATCCGGTCTTGATTGCCGACTGGCCCGGTGGCCCGCTCCGTAAGGTCCCGGCCGCCGAGGTCGGTGCGGGTCACTGGGTGTTTGTTCCCGCCCCCGTTCCCGGTTCGGACCCGCCGGTCCTTGACGCCGGGGCGGTCCTTGCCGGCCGGGGCGGGTGGATAAGCCTGCGGCCCCGGCGGGAGGTCACCACCGCCCAGGTGGCCGCCCGCCTCGGCTGCCATCCGGCCTACGTCCGTAGCCTGCTCCCCCGAGTCCGTCGGGGAGAGGTCTTCGACGGCGGCCAGGCCCCCAACGACCTTGTCGTCGTTCAGGGCGGCCGGCTCCGGTTCCGGACGGAAAAGGGGGCCGGGGTGCCCGAACAAATTCCCCTGGACGAAGTCCTGGGCCGCCTGCTGGGCTTCTACTGCGCCGAAGGCCAGGTGGCCTCGGACCCAAGCCGGCCTGATAGCCACGTCCTGGTTTTCTCCTTCGGCAAGGACGCGGGGGCCCTGGCCGAGGAGACGGCCCGGCTGATTCGTCAGGTCTTCGGGGTTGGGGCGCGGCAGGTGGTGGGGCCGACGACCCGGACCGTCGAGGTGGGCAGCGCCTCGGTGGCCCTGCTCTTTAGGGCCCTTGCCGGCGCCCATGCCGGCGAGAAGCGGGTGCCGGCACCCCTTTTTGGGGCGCCGCCCGGGGTGGTTCGGGCCTTCCTGGAGGCTTACTGGGCCGGGGCTGGGACCCGCAACGGCCCGTACCTGGTGGCCAACACGGTGTCCCAGGAGCTGGCCCTGGGGCTTGCGGCGTTACTTTTGCGGCTCGGAATTTTTCCGTACTTTTACGCCACTCCCGGGCCCGCCTACCAGACCGTCGAGGGCCGGGTCGTTAAGCAGGCGACCCTCTACTGCGTCAAGTGCCGCCGGGACGAAGCCCCCGAGGCGGACCGGAGGCGGCGGGCCTACCGCCGGGCGGCGGGCGGCTTCTGGGTCCGGGTGCGGCGAGTGAAACGGGAGCCCTACGCCGGGCCGGTTTATAACCTCGAGGTGGACGACCCCGACCATTCCTTTGTGGCCAACGGGGTGGCGGTTGGCAACTGTCAGAATTATGACATCTCCTGGCAGCTCCAGGGGGAGCGGGTGACCCCCAGGCGGCTCGCCCAGATGATGCTCGAACTTCAGGCCTGGGGCTGCCACAATATCAACTGGGTTACCCCTGAGCACGTGGTGCCCCAAATCCTGGAGGCCCTGCCCCCGGCCATTGAAGGGGGCCTGCGGCTGCCCATCGTCTACAACACCAGCGCCTACGACAGCCTCGACAGCCTGCGGCTGATGGAGGGCATCGTCGATATCTACATGCCCGACTTTAAATTCTGGAATCCCGAGCGGGCCCGCAAGTACAGCAAGACCCCCGACTACCCGGAGGTGGCCCGCCGGACCATTAAGGAGATGCACCGGCAGGTGGGCGACCTGGTACTGGACGAGTTTGGGCTGGCCCGGCGGGGCCTTATCCTCCGGCATCTGGTGATGCCCGGGATGCTGGAAGAGACCGAGGCCATCCTGCGCTGGGTGGCCGAGGAGCTGGGCCCTAACACCTACGTGAACGTGATGGCCCAGTACTACCCGGCCGGCCGGGTGCCGGAGCACTACCCCGAGATAAACCGCCACCTTTACCGGGAAGAGTTTGAGCGGGCGCTGGAGGTCGCCGACCGGCTGGGCCTTAAGCGGCTCGATGCGCGAAGCCGGGCGCAGGTGCGCCGCCTCAAACCGGCCCGGGCGGGGGAGTAAAAGCCGGCCGGCAGGGGCGAATCCCCTGCCGGCCGGGCGAAGGTTCAGGTTAGGGCCTCAGGCCGAGACCGCCTGGACCCGGATGTGCTTGGGCCGCACCTCCTCGGCCTTCGGCAGGCGCAGGGTCAGGACGCCGTGCTCATACTTGGCCTCGGCCCGATCGGCCTGGACCGGGAAGGGCAGGGTCAGCGTCCGGCTGTAGACGCCGGGCTGCCACTCGCACCGGACCCAGTCCACCTGCTGACCCTCAGCCGGATGCTTAATCTCGGCCTTGACGGTCAGGGTGTCGCCGGTGAGCTCTACCTGGATATCCTCGGGCCGGACGCCCGGGATGATGAACTGGCAGACCAGCTCATCGGCGGTGTGGTAGATGTTCACCGGCATGAAGTAACCGCCGTCAAAGCCGCCGAACCGGGCCAGCAGGCCGAAGGGCCGCATCAGGTCCAGGGTCTCCTCGAACAGCCGGTCAATCGCCTGCCGAAGCGGGACGGTGGCCCGGAACGGGTCATAGCGCTCCAGCATGGCCTTTCACCTCCCGCGGCAGTGATTTCACCGGCCGGTGGGCCCTGGCCGGCCCTCACCGGCGCTTCCACTTACGCAAATAGCACCCCGCCCGTAAAAACCGGCTAAGAGTTTCGTTGGCGCTGGCCAAAAAATTTCTTAGAGATTTTTTAACGGGCCGATTTCCACCGGGCCGGCCGGCCCGGTGGACAAACTCCGAGGATAAGCCCCTTAAGTTCCCCGGGTTTGAAAAGGTCTAAGCTCGAATCGAAATCGGCCCGGCCGGGAACTCCCCGGTCGGGCGGAAGGGGGTAAAAGATGCGGACAAGGACGGACACGACCGTGCCGGCGGCCCCGCCCGTCGTCCGGCCCCGCCCCGACATCGAGCCGGAGCGGGTGCGGAAGCCGGACGATTACTGTCCCGAGCAGGTGCGGCGGTTGGCCTCCCCGGAAGTGGAGCCATGAGGGCGGCCGTTGCGGACGAGGTTCGGCAGTTCGGCCGCCGGCTGGGGCTGCCTTCGCCCTACCTGGTCTGCCTGGGCTACCTGGCCACCCCTTACCGGTCGTCTTCGGACAACGCCTGGCGGGTGCCCCTCCCCCCGAACCGTTCCACGGCCCAGGGAGTCGCCGTCGTTGAGACCGGGGTGGACCTGGCCCGCCTCCGGGCCGAGAACCTTCGGGCCTACGGGGAGTTTCTGCGGTCGGTGCCGGAGCTGACCGGGGCCCTGGCCGACCTCCCCGTCTGGCTGAACCGGGGGCCGGGGGAGGCGATTCCGCCGGCGGGCCAGGTGGCCGGGTGGGCCCCGGGGGAGCCCGGCCATGCCGTCTTCCACCCCCTGCTGGAGGGAATGTGCCGGGAGTGGGCCCGTTGGGTTACGGCGGCCCTGGAGTGGTTCTGGGCGGGGGATGCCGCCCCGGAGATTCCGGTTTTCCCCGGCACCGAGGGCCTGAGCGACGACCGGGTTCGGGAGATTATGGTTGCGGCCCAGCGGGAGGTGGACCGGGAGACCAACCGGCGGGGGCACGTCGGGGCCGGGCCGTTCGGGACACAAGATTACGGGTTAAGGCTTGCCGACCTGCCCTGGGAGCGGCAGCGGCGGCTGGCCGAAGTCCGCAGGTTTGTGCTTTATCGCTACGGGATTACGGCCGAGGTCTGGCGGGCGAACCGGTGGTCCCTGTGGGAAGTCCCCGACTATGAATAGCCGCGCCGAGCTTACGGTAACCCGGGAGCAACTCTGGCTCATCCACGACCTGATTTTTCTGGACGGGGAGACCGAGGCAGTTGCCCGGACCTTTCCCTTAGGCCGGGATTTTACCGAGCAGGTGCTACAGCGGCTGGTGGAGGCCGAAGAGGGCGGTCTGGGGACCACCACCTTAACCCTGGACCCCGAAGAGGCCTTTCGGCTGGCCCTGATGTTAAAATCGACCCACCGGGACGGGGCCGGCCAGAGCGTGCGGCCGCTGATTCTGGCCTGCATCCGGGTGGCCCTCGGCCTTGGGGCGGAGGGGCCGGCCGGGGGCGGGCTCTGGGTGGACGACGAGCAGCTGCGCCGCTGGCTGAGCTGACCACCGGCCCGCCGCCGGGGTTATAATATCCGTGGTCAAAACCCGAGGGTGGGGGGCTTAAGCCATGGTCTGCCCCGGTTGTAACCGACAGCTCGCCGACCCCGGCCGGCGTTGCCCGGCGTGCGGGTATCCCCTGCGCGAGTTCATTGCCGAATCCCTTCGCCGGGCGGCCATCGCCACCCAGCCGCCGGAATCGGGCAGCCCTAAAAGGGTGCCCCGGCGGGTGGTCTACGTCCGGTTCGGTTTCGGCCCGCCCCTGGAGGTGCATAACCCCGGCCGGCTTTTAACGGTGGGGCTCTGGCTCTTCCCCCTGGTAAGCGGCCTGGCCTTCGTGGGCCTTCCGCTGGCGGGGGTGCTCCTCTTCGCCGGGATGGACCCGGGCGGGGTCGGCTGGCACCAGGGGGTGGGCTTTCTGGGGGGCCTGGGGCTTGCCTTGGGCCTCACCTGGGCGGCCTCGGCCTGGCTGGCTAAAATCTTGAAGGGTTCAGCCCGAAACTGAATTGACGGGGGCGGTTGGGGGCATCCTGGGCCGGCCGGCAACCTGGGGCCTGGTCTGGGTCGTGCTGGCGGTGGTTATAAGCTGGCAGATGCTCACCCAGTTCAGGCCGCGGGTAGAGGGCCCGGCCGCCCGCTGGCCGAACCCGGGATTGGAGGCGGAGCCGGTGGGCGAAATCATCGGGCCGGCGGCCGTCATCCAGGAGGTGGTTCCCGATGCCGACGGCCTTAGGGGCATCGGGGTGGTTTTGGCCACCTACGGGCGGTCAGACCTGCCCGGGGAGGTTATAATCCGGCTTAAGGCCAACCCGGGCTATGCCGAGGACCTGGTAACCTACCGGCGGCCCTTGGCCGAGGTGAAGGACGGGGAGCTTTTGAAAGTTAAATTCGGGCCGTTATCCGGGGTGGCCGGGCGGCGGCTCTTTTTAATAATCGAAAGCCCGGGGGCGGCGCGGGGCCGGGCCGTGACCGCCCTCCGGTCGAAGACGGACGTCTACCCGGCGGGCCGCCTCTTTCTCAACGGCCGCCCCGTCCCCGGCGACCTCGTCTTCAGCCTCGAATACCCGAGGAGTTTTTCCGAAGTTGCGTCAACCCTGACCGGCAACCGATTCGGCCTGCTTGGACCGATCCTGGCGGCGGCATACATCGCCGGGGTATTTGCCCTTCTGGGACTTACGGCCCCCTAGAATAGACCGCCGCGGATGACCGGCTTAAGATTTATCTTTGCCGCAATTCGGGAGCTTTTCTGGCCGCCGCAGGCGTATATCAACCTTACCAAGGCCTGGCGGGTAGTTCGAGAGGCAGGTTTCGGGGGCTTGTTGCACGAGATTGCAATGTATTTTCGGTGGCTTAAGACCAAGCTTAGTTCATACCCGGATGACCCCGACCTTCGTTACGTTATCTGGTTGAGAAAAAACGAACCGAATTTGCAAACACTGGCCGGAAAAGTCCTCTGGAAACTCCGGATGGTTCGGGCCAGGTTTTTCGGTTACCGGCCGAAATTTAGCATCATTATGCCGGTTTATAATACCCCTGCCGGGCACCTGGTGGCGGCCCTTGAGTCGGTCCGGGCGCAGTGTTACCCCTTCTGGGAGCTGTGCGTGGCCGACGACGGTTCGGCCGACCCTACTGTGAAAGAAATCCTCAAAGATTATTCCCAAAAAGACCCGCGTATTAAGGTTAAATTTCTTGACGGCCGGCACGGCATCGCCGGCGCCTCCAACGCCGCCTTAGGCCTGGCGACGGGTGAATTTGTCGCCTTTTTAGACCACGACGACGAACTGGCTCCCTGGGCCCTGTATGAAGTTGCCCGGGTACTCAACGGCGACCCGACCCTGGACGTGGTTTACTCCGACGAAGATAAGCTTGAGGCCGACGGCAGGCGCGTCAACCCGTTTTTTAAACCTGATTTCTCGCCCGAAACCCTGCTGGGCATGAACTATATAGGCCACCTGCTGGTGGTCCGACGGGCCCTTATCGAGGGGGTCGGCCGGTTTCGCCTTGGGTTCGACGGCAGTCAGGACCATGACCTGGTTCTGCGGTTGGCGGAGCGGACGGCGCGGGTGGCCCGCATCCCGAAGGTGCTTTACCACTGGCGCAAGGCCCCAGGGTCAGCGGCCGGGGACGTCTCCGCCAAGCCCTACGCCGTAGCGGCGGCCATACGGGCCATCGAAGAGGCCCTGCAAAGGCGGGGACTTTCCGGGACGGCGGAGCCGGTGCTCCCTGGCCTTTACCGCATCCGGTGGCACCTCAAGGATACACCCCTGGTAAGCATCATAATCCCGGTTCGGGACCGAGTGGACGTTTTAAATCGCTGTGTCAAATCTATCTTTGAAAAAAGCACTTACCGAAATTGGGAACTCCTGATAGTTAATAACCAAAGCTCCGAGGCGGAAACTTTAAGATTTTTGGATGAACTTTCCAGTTTGTCAAATGTTAAGGTATTAGATTACAATGATAGGTTTAACTTCTCCAAGATAAACAATTCTGCCGTAAATCACGCCCGGGGCGAGGTTTTGCTCTTTTTAAACAACGATGTTGAGGTGGTGACCCCAAACTGGCTGGAGGAGCTCCTGGGGTATGCCCGGCAACCGGAGGTCGGGGCCGTGGGGGCAAAGCTGCTTCTACCTGACGGCCGAATTCAACACGGGGGGGTGGTGCTGGGGCCGAGCGGCGGGGCCGACCACGCCTTTTACGGCCTGCCCGGGGACGAGCCGGGCTATTTCGGCCTCGCCGCGGTGGCCCGGAACTGCTCGGCGGTGACCGCGGCCTGCCTGATGACCCGCCGTCAGGTCTTCGAGGAGGTCGGCGGCTTCGACCCCAGCCTGGACGTGGCCTTTAACGACGTGGACCTTTGTTTAAAAATGCTGGCCGCCGGCTACCGGGTTGTCTGGACGCCCTTTGCGGTCCTTTACCACCATGAGTCCAGCACCCGCCGCAAAGCCCACCCAGTGGAAAATACCTGTTATTTCCTTAAAAAATGGGCCGACTTAATCCGTCGGGGGGACCCGTACTATAACCCTAACCTCGCCCTCGACCGGTTTGACTTTAACATCAGGCTTTAAAGTGGGCGCCCCAGTCAGCGTAGTAATTCCGACGTGGCGGGCGGGGGGGTGGCTGGGCCGGTGTCTGGATGCCCTGGGCCGTCAGACCTTCCGCCATTTTGAGGCCTTCGTCGTCCACAATGAGGGTCGGGGGGAGATTCCCCTGCCGTCGGCATCGGGCCTGACGGTGCACATTAAGCCCAATCCGGATAATGTCGGGTTTGCGGCGGCGGTTAACCAGGGGGTTCGGCTGAGCCGGGGCGAGTTTATAGCCGTCCTTAATGACGACGCCTTCCCCGAACCCCACTGGCTTGAGGCCCTCCTCGACGCCGCCCAGGCCCCGGATATCGGGGCCTGCGCCAGCCTGATGGTCTTCGACCGCGAACCCGACGTCGTCCAGAGCGCCGGCATCGCCATCGACCGGGCCGCCATCTGCTGGGACCGGCTCCGGGGCCGACCGGTGGCCGAGGCCCGGGAGCCGAAAGAGGTGTTCGGGGCCTCGGCCGGGGCCGCCCTCTACCGCCGCCGGATGTTCGAAGGCCTCGGCGGCTTTGACGAAAGGTTTTTCGCCTATCTCGAGGACGCCGATTTGGCCTGGCGGGCCGGAAACGCCGGCTGGCGGGCCGTCTACGTCCCCGAGGCCCGGGTGCGCCACCTCACCAGCGCCAGCCTGGGGGAGGATTCCCCCCTTAAAAGGCGGCTGCTGGGCCGAAATAAGGTCTGGCTGGCGGCCAAAAACGCCCCCCTCGCCGACCTACCCCTCATCCTGGCCTACGACCTGGCCGCCGTCGTCTACGCCCTGCTCTGGCGGCGGGACCCGCATCCGCTGCGGGGCCGGATTGAGGGTTTGCGGCGGCTACGGGAGTTTCTGGCCGGACGCCGGCCGGGGAGGCCCCGGGTCCTGGAGCCCCTCGCCTGGCCCTGGAAGGTCCCCGACCGGTTCGGTCCACCGCCAGAATTTGACCCGTAAAGGCAGCTCTGTTATCATCGGGGCGATGAAGCCCTGTTTGCCGGTCGAGGACCTGATGGATTCGGCTTCCGCTTACCCGTATTATTGGTGGTTTACCTTTACCCGGCTGCCTGCGGGTAGCCGGGTATGGCCGTTGACCGGAGGGTCGCCCTAAAGCCGCCGGTTAACAAGGCAGATACCCGAGGCCGCAGGCAGTCGGAAAAGGCCGAAAGCCTGCGGCCTCGAATTTTCCCGGCAGGAGGAGCCCATGGGTTCGAACGGAACCAAACCTTACCGGCTGGCCGCCCGGGAAAGTCGGCCGCACCCCACCGTCGTGGACGTAAAGGGCGTCCGAATCGGCGGGCCCGGGGTTATCGTCATCGCCGGGCCGTGTTCGGTGGAGTCCGAGGCCCAGCTCTTTGAAACGGCCCGGGCCGTTAAGGCGGCCGGCGCCCACCTCCTTCGGGGCGGGGCCTTTAAACCCCGAACTTCCCCTTACGACTTCCAGGGGCTGGGTCGGACCGGCCTGGAGCTTCTGGCCGAGGCCGGCAGGCTCACCGGCATGCCCGTCGTCACCGAGGTCCTCTCCGAGAAGGATGTGGACCTGGTCGCCCGCTACGCCGACATCCTCCAGGTCGGCTGCCGGAATATGGACAACTACGCCCTGCTGGAGGCCGTGGCCGAGGCCGGTAAACCCATCCTGCTCAAGCGGGGGATGGCGGCCAAGATTCGGGAATGGCTGCTGGCCGCCGAATACATCCTGGCCCGGGGCAACGACCGGGTAATCCTGTGCGAGCGGGGCATTCGGACCTTTGACGACGAACACTACCGCAATTTGCTGGATATAAACGCGATAATCGTCGCCCGGGCCGAATCCCACCTACCCGTCATCGCCGACCCCTCCCACGGCACCGGCCGGTCCGGGCTGGTGATTCCGGCCGCCCTGGCCGCCGTGGCCGCCGGTGCCGACGGCCTGATGGTCGAGGTCCACCCGAATCCGCCCCAGGCCTTAAGCGACGGCTTTCAATCCCTTACCCCCGCCGAATTTAAAACCCTCATGAGAAAGCTTGCGGCCGTCGGCGGGGCCCTGGGACGCCCCCTTGAGCCGGGCCTCCGGGCCGGCGGGGCCGCCTGGGCCCCGCCCTAGGCCTGGCGGG
>DAOUCL010000038.1:0-1677 GCA_034432015.1 Dehalococcoidia bacterium | reverse complement strand
TCAGACCTCGGCAGCCATCCGCAAGCTGGTCGGCCTTCAGCCCCGAACGGCCCGGCGGCTGATTAACGGCCTCGAGGAAGAGGTGCCGGTCGAGGCGGTCCGGGTCGGCGACCTTCTGCTGGTCCGGCCGGGGGAGCGGATTCCGGTCGACGGGGTCGTGGTCGACGGCGCCTCGGCGGTGGATGAGTCGATGGTGACCGGCGAGAGCATGCCCGCCGAGAAGATTCCGGGCAGTCGGGTTATCGGCGGAACGGTGAACCTCGCCGGGGCCCTGGTGGTTCGGGCGACGGCCGTCGGCGAGGGGACTGTGCTCGCCCGGATTATCCGCCTCGTCCGGGAGGCCCAGGGCAGTAAGGCGCCCATCCAGCGGCTAGTGGACCAGGTGGCCGCCGTGTTCGTCCCGGCCGTTATCGGGGTTGCGGGCCTCACTTTCGTCGTCTGGCTGGTGTTCGGCCCCCAGCCGGCCTTTACCCCGGCAATGCTCCGGGCCGTTGCCGTCCTCATTATTGCCTGCCCCTGCGCCCTGGGCCTTGCAACCCCCACGGCCATCATGGTGGGAACCGGCCGGGGGGCTGAGCTCGGCATCCTGATCCGGAACGCGGAGGCCCTCGAGCGGGCCCACCGCCTGGACACCATTGTCCTGGATAAAACCGGAACCCTGACGGCCGGGCGGCCGGAGGTCGTGGCCGTTTACCCGGTCAACGGCCTGGACACGGCCGAGCTTCTGCGGATCGCCGCGGCGGCCGAGCGCCGGAGCGAGCACCCCCTGGCCAGGGCGATCCTGCGCCGGGCCGAAGCCGAGGGCCTGGCCGTCCCGGAGCCGGCTGAGTTCCGCTATCGGCCCGGGTGGGGGGTTGAGGCGGTGGTTGACGGCCGCCGGGTCCTGGTTGGAAGCGACCGGCTCCTGGCCGAGGTCGGCGTCGACGTCGACGGGCTGGCCCCAAGCCTCGAGACGGCCCGGTCCCGGGGGCAGACGACGGTGTTCGTGGTGGTGGACGGGCGGCTGGGTGGTGCGGTCGTCCTGGCCGACACCCTTAAGCCTGGGGCCCGGGACGCCGTCGGGGCCTTCCGGCGGCTGGGCCTCGACATCATCATGGTTACCGGCGATAACCGGCAGACGGCCCGGGCCATCGCCGACGAACTGGGTATCGAACGGGTCTTCGCCGAGGTGGTCCCTGAGGACAAGGCGCGGGTGGTCCGCCAGCTTCAGGCCGAGGGCCGCCGGGTCGGGGTGGTTGGGGACGGCATCAACGACGCCCCGGCCCTGGCCGCCGCCGATGTGGGCATTGCGGTGGGTACCGGCACGGACGTTGCGATGGAGACGGCGGACATCACCCTGGTTGGCGGGGACCTGCGGCTGGTCGCGGCCGCCATCGCCCTCTCCCGGGCGACAGTCCGGACCATCCGTCAGAACCTCTTCTGGGCCTTTATCTACAACGTCGTGCTCATCCCGGTGGCCGCCGGGGCGCTCGTGCCGTTTGGGGGTCCGGCCCTCAACCCGATGCTCGCGGCCCTGGCGATGGCCTTCAGCTCAGTGTCGGTCGTGAGCAACTCGCTGCGGCTCCGGCGGTTCCGGCCGCCGGTCGCCGCCTGAGGCGGGTCAGCCGGCGCTCGAGGCGGCAATGGCGCTGTAATCGTCGAGGGGCATCGCCCGGCGGATCAGGTCCAGGTGCTCGA
>DAOUCL010000037.1:0-6902 GCA_034432015.1 Dehalococcoidia bacterium | reverse complement strand
GATTAAGGGTGCAGGTAACTTTCACCTGCATGGCGGTGGGCCTCCTTCCTTGGTTTCCTGGTATCTCAAGGATAAGGCCCGCCGCTTTTATTTATCCATCCCAGACTTTTTTGGTGCATCCAACGGGCCGGCGGACCTTGACGGCCTTTGGGGATTGTGATATTATAGGGGCGAACTTATTTAACAGTCGACTGCGTGGACGGGGAGTAGTAGGGAAGCCTCTGCTCTGTTAGCGAGCCGGGGTCGGGTGAAAGCCCGGCAGAGCACGCTCCTGAACTCGCCCCTGAGCAGCCGGGCTGAACGGGTTGACGAGGCGACGTTGCCGGTCGCCTCGTTCGTTTACTCCCAAGTAGGTCCGGACGGGTGCGCCCGTTAACGCGCCAGAGGGGGCGCGGCCGGCCCCGCCGGCTCCGGCGCCAAGAAGGGTGGTACCGCGGCACCAAGTAAGCTCGCCCCTTCGGGTGAGCTTATTTTGTTACCTGCCGTCGGCCCCCGGCCGCCGCGTCAACTCGGGTGGTACCGCGGGAACAACAGAGCCCGTCCCGAGAGGGGACGGGATTTTTTGTTAAACCTTACGGGAGGTCGGAGTCCGATGAAGTTAAGGGGAGCGCAAATCCTGGCCGAGTCTTTGGTTCGAGAGGGCGTTGAGGTAATCTTTGGTTATCCTGGGGGGGCCATTCTACCCTTTTATCATTACCTTCCGGAGTATCCGCAAATTAAGCATATTCTAGTCCGTCACGAACAGGGGGCCGGCCATGCCGCCGACGGCTACGCCCGGGCCAGCGGCAAAGTCGGGGTTGCGGTGGCCACCTCTGGCCCCGGTGCCACCAACCTGGTAACGGCCATCGTTAACGCCCAGATGGACTCGGTGCCAATGGTGGTTATTACCGGGCAGGTGCCCCGGTCCATGATCGGCAAAGATGCCTTCCAGGAGACGGACGTAACCGGGATTACGCTCCCGATTACCAAGCACAATTACCTGGTGCTGGCTGCGGCCGACATTCCCCGGGTGATTCGGGAGGCCTTCTACATCGCCGGCTCCGGCCGGCCCGGGGTCGTCCTGGTGGACATCCCCCGGGACGTTCTGCAGGAGGAGGCCGAATTCCATTACCCTGAAAGCATCGACCTGCCCGGCTATCAGCCGACGGTGCAGGGCCACGTCGCCCAGATCAAGAAGGCCGCCGACCTAATTAACCGGGCGGAACGGCCCCTGATAATCGCCGGCCACGGCATCATCCTGTCCGGGGCCTACGCCGAGCTCCGGGAGCTGGCCGAAAAGGCCCAGATACCCGTGGTTAACACCCTCCTGGGCATCTCCAACTTCCCCGCTAGCCACTATCTCTACCAGGGGATGATGGGGATGCACGGGATGTACCACGTAAACATCGCGACCAACGAGGCCGACCTGATCATTGGCCTTGGCATCCGGTTCGACGACCGGGCCATGGGCCGCTTTAAGGACTTCGCCCCGAAGGCCAAAATTATCCACGTGGACATCGACCCGGCCGAGATCGGCAAAAACGTCCGCTGCGACGTGCCCATCGTCGGGGACGTCAAGCACGTTCTCCGGGTTTTGAACAAGTATGTTCAGCCCGGAAACCGGACCGCCTGGCTCAACCGGCTCGACGAAATGCGTCGGCGCTACCCGTCCCTTTACATCCCCAACGACGGCCGGCTCTGGTCTACGTACGTTATGAAAACCATCTACGAAATAACCCCAGAAAATGCCTACTTCACCACCGGGGTGGGGCAGCACCAGATGTGGGCCGCCCAGTATTTCTGCAAAGACAAGCCGAACTGCTTTATCACCTCGGGCGGCCTGGGCACGATGGGTTTTGCGTTGCCGGCGGCCATCGGGGTGAAGCTGGCCCGCCCGGACGCGGTGGTTTGGGCCATTGAGGGGGACGGCGGCTTCCAGATGACCATGTATGAGCTGGCCACCTGTGTGGAGAACCGTTTGGACGTAAAAATCGCCGTTATCAACAACGGCTACCTGGGTATGGTTCGGCAGTGGCAGCAGCTCTTTTACAATAATCGCTACTCGGCGGTGGCCCTCTTTAACCCGGATTACATCAAGCTGGCCGAGGCCTACGGAATTCCTGGCTTCCGGGTGAGCTGCCGGGAGGAGGTAGCCCCCACCGTGGAGGCCGCCTTAGCCTACCCGGGGCCGGTCCTCATCGAGTTTCAGGTGGAGCAGGAGGAGAACTGCTTCCCGATGGTGCCGCCCGGGGCGGCCCTCGCCGAAACCATACCCCTGCCGGTGCCGGAGGTCGTTCGACAATGACCGAAATCAAAAAGCACACCATCGTCGCCCTGGTTCAGGACCAGCCCGGGGTTCTTAACCGGATCTCGAGCCTTTTTCGGCGTCGGATGTTTAATATCGACAGCCTGGCCGTAGGGCCTTCAGAGCGGCCCGGCCTTTCCCGGCTTACTCTGGTCATTAAGGCCGACGCCAATGGCCTGGAGCAGGTCGTAAAACAACTTTACAAGCTCATTGACGTTATCAAAATCAGCGAGCTTGACGAGGAGACCAGCGTCCAGCGGGAGCTGGCCCTGATTAAGGTCTCGGCCCCGGCCCCCGTTCGGGCCGAGATAATCCCAATCATCGACATCTTCCGGGCCAAGATCATCGACGTGGCCCCCGATGCCCTCATCATTGAGGCAACGGGGACCGAGGACAAAATCGACGCCCTGATCTCGTTGCTCAGGTCCTACGGAATCCAGGAGGTGGTCCGGACCGGGCGGGTGGCCATGACCCGGGCTAGCGCCCGGGCCCGGGCCGTCCAGGCCAAATCTGCCTAGAAGGAGGTGACCGAGTGGCGCGCATCTATTACGACGCCGACGCCGACCTTAATCTGCTTAAGGGCCGGCGGATTGCGGTGCTCGGCTTCGGCTCCCAGGGCCACGCCCACAGCCTAAACCTGCGGGACAGCGGCCTTGACGTAGTCGTGGGCCTTTACGAGGGTAGCAAGTCCTGGGCAAAGGCCCAGGGTTTCGGCCTGCCGGTGGCCACGGTCCGGGAGGCCTGCGAGCAGGCGGAGATCGTCATGGTCTTGCTGCCGGACCAGGTCCACCGGGAGGTCTACAATACGTCCATCGCCCCGGCCTTGAAGGCTGGCAAGACGCTGATGTTTGCCCACGGGTTTAACATCCACTTCGGCCAGGTGGTTCCCCCACCCGACGTGGACGTGAGCATGGTGGCCCCCAAGGCCCCGGGCCACATGATGCGGGAGCTTTTTACCCAGGGCCTCGGGGTCCCCGCCTTGCTCGCCGTCCACCAGGATGTCTCCGGCCGGGCCAGGGAGCTGGCCCTGGCTTACGCCAAGGGGATCGGCTGCACCCGGGCCGGGGTCGTGGAAACGACTTTCAAAGAAGAGACGGAGACCGACCTTTTCGGGGAGCAGACGGTCCTCTGTGGGGGAATCTCCGCCCTGGTAAAGACCGCCTTTGAGGTGCTCACCGAGGCGGGCTACCAGCCGGAGCTGGCCTATTTTGAGTGCCTCCACGAGCTGAAGCTCATCGTCGACCTGATGTACCAGGGGGGCCTGGCCTACATGCGCTACAGCGTCTCCGACACGGCCGAATACGGCGACTATACCCGGGGTCCCCGGGTTATCGACCGGCGGGTCAAGGAGACGATGCGGGAGATCCTGGGGGAGATCCAGACCGGCCGCTTCGCCCGGGAGTGGATCCTGGAGAATCAGGCCGGCCGGCCGTCGTTCTACGCGATGCGCCGCGCCGAGGCCGAGCACCCTCTGGAGGTGGTGGGCCGTCAACTCAGGGCGATGATGCCCTGGCTTAAAAAGCCGGAAATGTGAAAAAACTTTCGAGGAGGTCTGGGATGGAACGGATTATCATCTTCGACACGACCCTGCGGGACGGCGAGCAGTCGCCCGGGGTAGCCCTCACCAAGGAAGAAAAACTGGAGATCGCCAAGCAGCTCGAACGGCTCGGGGTGGACGTCATCGAGGCCGGGTTCCCGATGACCTCCCCGGGCGACTTTGACGCGGTTCGGACCATCGCCCGGGAGGTCCGCAACTGCACCATCGCCGCCTTAACCCACGCCAACCCGGAGTCGGTGGACGTGACCTGGGAGGCTATCAAGGAGGCGGCCGACCCCCGCATCCACGTCTTTCTCTCCAGCTCGGACATCCACCTGGCCCATCAGCTGCGCAAGTCCCGGGAGGAGGTCCTGGAGCTGGCGGTGGCCATGGTCCGGCGGGCGGCCCGGTACACGTCGAATGTCGAGTTTTCACCCATGGACGCCACCCGGTCCGACCCCCGGTTTGTTTATCAGATCCTGACCGAGGTGATCGAGGCCGGGGCAACCACCGTGAACATTCCCGACACCGTCGGCTACGCCACCCCCGAGGAGTTCTATGCCCTGATCCGGGGCGTCTTTGAGAACGTGCCCAACATCCACAAGGCGGTGGTGAGCGTCCACTGCCACGACGACCTGGGGATGGCGGTGGCCAACTCCCTGGCCGGCCTCCGGGCGGGCGCCCGGCAGGTGGAGGGCACCATCAACGGGATCGGGGAGCGGGCCGGCAACGCCGCCCTCGAGGAGATCATTATGGCCCTCCACACCCGCCGGGACTTTTACGGCTTTACCACCCGGATTAACACCCGGGAGATCGCCCGGACCAGCCGGCTGGTGAGCGACCTGACCGGGATGGTAGTCCAGCCGAACAAGGCTATTGTCGGCATGAACGCTTTCCGTCACCAGTCGGGGATCCACCAGGACGGTGTCCTTAAGGAGCGAACCACTTACGAGATTATGGACCCCAAGGATATCGGCCTCACCTCAAGCCAGCTGGTGCTGGGCAAGAACTCGGGACGGCACGCCTTCCGGGCCCGGCTGCTGGAGCTCGGCTACGACCTGGGGCCGGAGGAGCTTCGGCGGGCCTTCGCCCGCTTTAAAGAGATCGCCGACCGGAAAAAGCAGGTGACCGACCGGGACCTCATCGCCATCGTTTCGGACGAGATCCAGGCCCAGCACGTGGAGCACTACCGGCTGGAGGCGGTGCAGGTGCACACCGGCGACCGGATCGTGCCGGTGGCGACGGTAACCGTCGTCTCGCCCGACGGCCGGTCGGTGACCGAGGTGGCCTCGGGCAACGGTCCGGTGGACGCCGTCTGCAACGCCATCGTCCGGGCGGTTGGGATTCCGGCCCGGCTGGTGGACTTCTCGGTGCGGGCGGTGACCGAGGGCGGGGACGCCGTCGGCGAGGTGAGCGTTATAATCGAGCACGAGGGCCGGCAGGTTCCCGGGCGGGGGGTGGCCACCGACATCATCGTCGCCAGCGCCCGGGCCTTCATAAACGCCATTAACCGGCTCATCTCCAGCTACGAGGCCGCCGGCCGAAACGTCCCCATCGGCACACCCTGAACCGGAGGCCGACCTTGCTGAGAATTGCGGTGCTGCCGGGCGACGGCATCGGCCCGGAGGTTACGGCCGCGGCCGTTCGGGTCCTGGAGAGGGTCGCCGAAAAGGCCGGCTTAAAACTCAAGCTCAGGGAAGGGCTGGTTGGGGGCGCGGCCATCGACCGGACCGGCGACCCACTCCCCGAGGCGACCTTACGGCTCTGCCGGGAGGCCGATGCCGTCCTTTTCGGGGCGGTGGGGGGACCCCGCTGGGACCACCTGCCGGTGGAGGTCAGGCCGGAGCGGGGCCTCCTCCGGCTCCGCAAGGCCCTGGGCCTCTACGCCAACCTCCGGCCGGTCCGGGCCTGGCCGGGGCTGACCGGCCCTTCGCCTATCAAGCCCGAGCGCCAGCAGGGGGCCGACCTGGTGGTGGTCCGGGAGCTTACCGGCGGCCTCTACTACGGCCGGCCCCGGGGCATCTTCCCGGGGCGGGCCGGCCGCCGGGCGGTGGATACCCTCCGGTACACCGAGGCCGAAATCCGGCGGGTTTTGCGGGTGGGATTTGGGCTCGCCCGTCAGCGCCGGCGGAAAGTCACCTCGGTGGATAAGGCCAACGTGCTGGCGTCCTCCCAGCTCTGGCGGGCGGTGGCCGCCGAGGTGGGCCGGGAATACCCCGACGTGGAGCTGGAGCACGCCCTGGTAGACTCCACGGCAATGGCTTTGGTCTCCCGGCCCCGGGACTTCGACGTCATCGTGACGGAAAATATGTTTGGGGATATCCTTTCGGATGAGGCGGCAACCCTGGCCGGGAGCTTGGGGATGCTGCCTTCGGCCAGCCTGGGGCGGGGCCGGCGGGGACTTTACGAGCCGGTCCACGGCACCGCTCCGGATATTGCCGGCCGGGGCGTGGCCAACCCGACCGGGGCGGTCTTAAGCGTGGCCCTCATGCTCCGGCACTCGTTCGGGCTGGCCGAGGAGGCGGCCCGAATCGAGGCCGCGGTTGAGCGGACGCTGGCCCAGGGCTACCGGACGGCCGATATCGCCGAGCCGGAGGCCCGGGTGGTGGGAACGGCCGAATTTACCGAGGCGGTCCTTGCCAACCTTTAACGGGAGGGAATCTATGGGGCGACCGAAGACCCTGTTCGAAAAGGTCTGGGAGCAGCACGTGGTCTACGAGGAGCCGGGGGGACCGGCCCTCCTTTACATCGACCTTCACCTGGTCCACGAGGTGACTTCGCCCCAGGCCTTCGAGGGCCTGCGACTGGCGGGCCGGAAGGTCCGGCGCCCGGACCTCACGTTCGCCACCGTCGACCACGCCATCCCGACGGTAAATCGCCACTTTATCGCCGACCCCATCGCCCGGCAGCAGGTGGAGACCCTCGTTAAAAACTGCCGGGAATTTGGGGTCACCTTTTTCGGCATCGAAAGTCCCCACCAGGGGATCGTCCACGTCATCGGTCCGGAGCTGGGCCTTACCTTGCCGGGCAAAACCATCGTCTGCGGCGACAGCCACACCTCCACCCACGGGGCCTTCGGCG
>DAOUCL010000036.1:0-5830 GCA_034432015.1 Dehalococcoidia bacterium | reverse complement strand
GATATTGTGGGGCGGGTACTCCCACGAAAGCATCAGCACCCGCATCTTTAACCGGTCTCCTCTTCGACGGATAGGGCCGCCAGCAGGCCCAGAATTGCGTAGTTTACCACCAGGGAGCTTCCCCCGTAGCTTACAAAAGGCACCGTCAGGCCCGTAAGGGGCATCAGCCGAACCGTCCCCGCCAGGATTATAAACGTCTGCACCCCCAGGGTAAGGCCCAGGGTGACCGCCAGCAGCCGGTTATATTCCGAACGGGCAAGCAAACCCAGCCGAAAACAGCGGGCGAGCAGGACCAGGTAAAGGCCCACGGCCCCGGCCGCCCCGAGAAAGCCCAGCTCTTCCCCCAGGGCGACGAAGACGAAGTCGGTGCGGACGGCCGGAACCAGGTCGGGCCGACCCAGCCCAAGGCCGGCACCTCCCGCCCCACCGGCCGCCAGGGCGATGAGGGCCTGGGCCACCTGAAAACCCCGGCCTTCGGGGTCGGCCCACGGGTCGAGCCAAATGTGGACCCGCTCCCGCACCACCGGATTGAGAAGATACCCCCCGGCCGCCGCAATGCCCGCCGGGACCAGGCCCAGAATGAGGTGGGCGGGACGGGGAGCGGCCGCATACAGGCTCCCCACCGCCACCCCCAGAACCAGCAGGGCGCTGCCCAGGTCCCGCTGGGCAAAAAGAAGCAATAGGGCAAGGCCCGTGACTACTCCCAGGGGAATAAGATACGTGGTGGCCGGCAGGACCAGGGGGCCCAGGTGCCGACGGGCGTAGTATAAAAGCTCCCGCCGCTCAGCCAGATACCCCGCCAGGGTCAGGGCCAGGGCCAGCTTGAGGGGCTCCACCGGCTGGATGAAGAAAAACCGCAGGTCGAGCCAAAGCCTCGCCCCGGTCCCCGCCCCGAAGGGGAACGTAAGAAGCACCAGCCCTAGGGCGGCCACGGCCAGGGTGTAACGCCAGCGGTCAAGCCGGGCCGCCGGTCGGGCCAGAAGCAACGCCGCCCAGAGAAATCCCACGCCTACAAGCAGCCAGACGGACTGGCGCAAAACGAGCCCCTGGGGTCCCAGTCGGCTGAGGACCACCTGTCCCAGGGCTGAAAGGCCGGCCGCGGCCGGAAGCAGCAGCGGGTCGCCCCTTTTTAAAACCACAAACCCCTGGGCCAGGGCCATCCCCACCGCCCAGGCCACCCAGAAGGCCGAGAGGGGCTCCCCGGCCCGGACCGCCGGCCAGGGAAAGGCGATGGCCACCGCCGCCAAAATCCCCAGAAACCCGGCCGCCATCAGCCCTTTACCTCCAGTCGGGTTACCACCTGGCCAAAGGCGAGCCGGTCGCCCGGCAGGACAACCCCGGGCCTTTCCAACCGCCGCCCGTTGATAAAGGTCCCGTTGGTGCTGTTAAGGTCTTCCACCCACCAGCTTCGGCCCTGATAATAGAGCCGGGCGTGGCGAAGGGATACCGACGGGTCCGGCAGGCAGACCTCGTTGGACCGGTCGCGGCCAACGGTGGCTTCGGGGGGAAGGGGAAAGGCGTCGCCGGGCAAAAGGCCGCTTTCCGCCGGTTCGATAACGACCAGCCGACCTTGACCGGCCCCACCCGGACCGGCTAGGCGGCGGGTTTCGGCGTAGATTCCCCGGAGCAGGATCCCCAGCAGGATATAGACCAGGCCGAGGACCCACAGGTTTAGCCACCAGGAAACCTCGGGGGGCATTCGGGGCCCGTTTATTGGGCGGCCGTGGCCGGCTCGAACCTGAGCCGGTAAGGCCCGACCCGAAACTCCGTCCGGCCGGTGAGCCGGGCCCGGGTTACCCGGCGGTCGTCCACCCAGGTACCATTGAGGCTGGAAAGGTCCACCAGCTCGAGGCCGTCCGGACCGGCCCGGATCTGGCAGTGCTTGCGGGAGACGCTCGGTTCGGCCAGGATCAGGTCGGCCTCGGCGCTCCGGCCGATGGTGAAGGGCAGCCGGTCGACGGGCACCGACCAGGCCGGGCCGTTCCCGGCCCGGATGTGAAGGTGGCCGACGAGGCCGGCCGGCGCCGGGGCCGTCGGAATGGGCTGGGTAGTTTCAAGCTCCCCGGGCGGAAAGCGCACCTCGGGCTGGCCGGGTGGTACGCCGGGGTCGGCCCTTAGCCGAACTTCCGGCCGGTAATCGGGCTGTTCGAGCCGGCGGCCCAGCGCCCGGAGGCCGGCCGCCAGCTCCACGGCCAGGTCGTGGCCCGTCCGGCTCAGCCGCCGGTAATCGGCCGGGGCCACCAGGATTTCGATGCGCTGGGGGAGCCCTTCCCGAAGGTTGCCGGCGATATCCAGCAGCTCAGATTCCACCAGGGAGACCAGGCGGGCCGGGTCGAGCGCGCCGGTAACGACCCGGCCCGGAAGCTCCTGGAGCCAGCGACGGAGGGCGGCTTCGAGAGGCTGGGGTCGGTCCATGCCGGCGCCAGAGATTATTATAATAAAAGGCTAAGCTGTCCCGGGTTTTACCGGGGGATTATGTTTCCGGGAGAGGCTGGGATGATTTTTCGGGACAGGGTCGATGCGGGCCGGCGGCTGGCCCAGCACCTGGAGAAATACCGGGGGGAGCCGGGGCTGGTTTTAGCTTTGCCCCGGGGCGGGGTGGTGGTCGGGGCCGAGGTGGCGGCCGCCTTAAATTTCCCCCTCGACGTCATCATCGTCCGCAAAATCGGGGCGCCGGGAAACCGGGAATTCGGCATCGGGGCCGTGGCCGAAACGGGCGACTACGAAATCAGCGAAGAGGTAGTCCGGGAGCTCTGGATTCCCCGGAGCTACATCGAGCGGGCCATTCAGGCGGAGCTGGAGGAGGTCCGCCGGCGGGTTCGGCTCTACCGGGAAGGCCGACCCCTGCCCCCGGTAGAAGGCCGGACGGTGATTTTAGTCGACGACGGGGTGGCCACCGGCCACACCATCCGGGTGGGGGCCATCGCCGTCCGACGCCTTAACCCGAAGCTGGTGGTTATCGCCGTTCCGGTGGCGCCCCCGGAAGCCATCCCCCGGCTCCAGGCCGTCGCCGACGACGTAATCTGCCTGGCCACCCCGGAGCCTTTCCTGGCGGTGGGCCGGTTTTACCAGCGGTTTGAACAGCTATCTGATTCCCAGGTCATTGAAATCTTAAAACGCTTTCGGGTCGAACAGCCCAAGACCGACAAATAGCCCGCGTCGTCCTTATGCCAAAGGTCAGGGCCCATGTTTACATCTCCGGCCGGGTTCAGGGCGTCTTTTTCCGGGACACAACCCGCCACCTGGCCCGCCAGTACGGGGTCACCGGTTGGATTCGCAACCTACCGGACGGGCGGGTCGAGGCCGTGTTTGAGGGCGAAAAGGATGCCGTCCAGCGGCTCATCGACTGGTGCCACCAGGGGCCGCCGGGGGCCCGGGTGGAACGGGTCGACGTCCAGTGGGAAGAATACACCGGCCGTTTCACCGACTTTACCATTCGCTAGGCCGGACCCTGGGCCGCCGGCTCCGCCTGGCCGGATGGAAGGTCGTCTCCGTGGAGTGGGGAAGCGGCGGCCGCCTGGCCGCCGGCCTGACCGATCCCCCTGGGGCGTCCGCCTACTACCTGGCCGGCCTGATCCTTCCGGAAACGCCCCCAGGGGGCCTGGAACCCGAGCTGGTGGGCCGGCAACTTACGGCCGACCTGGTCGTCAGCCTGGACGGCACCTCCCGGCCGCCCGTCCTTGAGCTTATCGACCTGCGGGCTGGCCGCCGGGCTTCGGCGGCGTTAACTGGGGCCAAGGTCGTTGATTCCCTGCTGGCCGATTTGGGCTTGCCGCCGGCCTAGCCACTCCCTAAGGGCGGCCTCCACCGCCCAGTGGTCAAAAGGCCCCGACCACGGAAGTTCCTCCGGGGCGAAGAAGCGGCCCCCCGATTCGGGCCTCAGCTCCCCACCCACCACTTCCCCCAGGTAAACCACCCCGACGAAGGGGTCGCCCGGCTTCGAAAAGACCCCGAGCAGGCCGTTCAGCCGGACCCGCAAGCCCGTCTCCTCTTCGATTTCCCGGCAGGCCGCCTCCTCGGCCGTCTCGTCAGCCTCGAGTAGGCCCCCGGGCAAGGCCCAGTTGCCGGCCCGGCGGCCAACCTGAAGCCGCTGAAGGAGGACCCGGCCGGCGGTGTCGGTCACCACGGCCCCCGACCAGACCAGAACGGTGTGAAACCCCACATACCCGCACGCCCGGCACCAGGGCCTTTCCCGGCCGTCCACCTGCGTCCGGTCCAGGGACGCCCCGCAGCCTGGGCAGTAGTTTAAAGGCACCGTGAACCGGATGGCCACAATCTCCCCCAAGGATTATCCGGTCTGGGGGTGCCCCGGCGCCAGGGTTTTTAATAATCCGCCGGCCCATCGGGGCTCAGCTCCGGCCCCGAGACCAGGGCCGGGCCCCGCCGGTAAACCCGGTAGCCGTCCCGGGCAGCAACCAGACGCCAGGCTGGGTTGCGGTCGATGCGGTCCAGGAAGCGCCGGAACTCTTCGGGTTTGAACGGCCACGGGCTTCCCCGGGTGTCCACGACGATGTAGTCGGCCCCGAAGATGTTGGGGAAGGTGTAAATGTGCTCCCGATTGGCTAGGTGGGGTACCAGGTCTGACTGGGCCGAGACGGCCGCCCCCGGAGGTATGAGGCCCAGGACCTCCCGGCCCGCCTCCACGTGGGGTCCGACCACGAACTGCTCGGGCTGAAAGCGGCCGCCGAGGGGCCCGGGGTCGTAGGCCAGGTAGGCCCCGAGGCTTGCCCCCAACAGCAGACCCAGCACCGGCCCCCGCCCGACCCGGCCGGAGAAGAGCCGGGCCGCCCCGGCCCCGGCCGCCCCCACCAGCCAGGGTATAACCACGGCCGAATACTGGTTCGCCAGCTCATACTGCTCCCGATAGTTGCTGAGCAAAAGGTACCCAAAGCTCGGCAAACTTAGAACCAGCAGTTCGGGCCCCAGCAGGGGCAGGAGGCCCAGCGGTAGGAGCAGCCGGAGGAGAAAATCGAGCCGCTCCCGGGTGAGCAGGCCCCCAAGGACATAGTCTGGCCGGGTAAGAACGGTGGCGGCGATTTCGGCCGGGGAACCGCCTAACCATTCGTACCGGCGCAGATAATAGTATCTGCCGGTGCCCCCCAGGGCCGGGGCCAGCCAGCCGATGGTGAGGGCCGCCCAGCCGACCCCGACGGCCATGAGTCCAAGCCCCCAGCCCCGCCGGCCCCGCAGAAAAAGCCAGAGGCCCAGCCCGGCGGTGACAATGGCCACCTCCTCCCGGGTAAGCAGGGCCAGGCCCACGAAGGCCGCCCCCCGCCGGAGCCGGTCGGCCAGAAACCCATCCAGGGCGAAGGCCAGAAGGGGAACGGCTAGGCCGATCTCGTGGAAGTCAAAAAGGTTAACATAGTGGGCGGCCGGGTAGAGCCAGTAAGCGGCGGCCAGGGCCAGGCCGGTGGCCTCCCCACCCAGCCGCCGGCCGATGCGGTAAAAGGCAATTACGGCCAGGGCGAGGGCTGCCGTCTGGACCACCAGGAGGGTTTCCGGGTGGGGCCAGAGGGCATAAAGGGGCGCAATGAACAGGAGAATGGGCGAAAAGTGGTGGGCAAGCAGGTTAGAAGTGTATTCAAACATGACGGTGGTCGAAAAAGGCCGACCGTTGACCGTGTTCCACATCACCTGGGCCAGAATCCCCAGGTCGTAGGCATGGCTGTGGAAGCTAGCGTGCCGCAAGTAAGAGAGGGCCGCCCACAGGCCGAAATAGCTTAACACCAGCCCCCCAACGACCAGGTTGGACCAACCCGGGCAGTCCGGAAGCCTTGGTTCTAGGCGGCGGCCGAGGAGGGCACCGGCCAGCGCCAGCAGCAGGATGAGT
>DAOUCL010000035.1:0-7716 GCA_034432015.1 Dehalococcoidia bacterium | reverse complement strand
CTTCGGCCGCCGCCGGTCTGCCTCCTGGTTAAGTTTTTCCCACAAAGATTTGACCAGAGGCGGGCCGGCTTTGGCTATTCCGCTCGCAACCACCTGGTAACGATCTCCTGGCTCACTTCGCGGCCGGCTTGACATTCTGGGACCGCTTTAATATGATTAGCTAGTGCCCCAAAGGGGAGGTTGTTGCCGATGGAGGCGCCGATTCCGGTCACGGGCGTCCACCACATCACCTTAGTCGGGTCCAACCGCCAGGCGACTATCGACTTCTGGCAGGGTGTCCTCGGCATGCGCCTGGTCTTAGAGCAGCCCAACCTCGACGTGCCCGAGGAGACCCACCTCTTCTTCGACCCGGGCGACGGCCGGCTCATAACCTTCTTCGTCCGGGAGAACCGACCCAACGACCCGACCCCGGTTCCCGAGGTGGTGGGCAGCGTCCACCACATCGCCTTCGCCGTTTCCCGGGAGACCTTTGACCGGGCGGCGGAACGCCTCAACGCCCTCGGCTACCCGAATACCGGCCGGATCGACCGGGGCTTTATGGATTCCCTCTATTTCCGGGACCCCAACGGCTTTAGGATTGAACTCGCGGTTTACAAGTTCACCCCGCCCCCGGGCCGCACCACGGCGGAGGTGTTGGCCGAGGCCCACCGCATCCGGGTCGAAGAGGGGGCCCCGGCCATCGGGGAGCGGCACGTAAGGCTGGCCGTGGAACGGCTCCGGTCCGGGCAGGGGTAGATGTCCCGGAAGCGGCGCCCCCTGCGCTCCGACATCGCCTGGAGCTCCCCGGACCGCATCGTGGTCCGGGGCTACGACCTGGCCGGGGAGCTGCTGGGCCGGGTCAACCTTGGGGATATGGCCTTCCTGGTGCTGGTGGGCCGGCTGCCCACCCCCCAAGAGTCGGCGGTCTTCAACGCGATGCTGGTGGCCCTGGTGGAGCACGGGCTGACCCCGAGCGCCCTGGCCGCCCGCCTCACCTACCTGGGGGCCCCCGAGGCCCTGCAGGGGGCGGTGGCCGCCGGCCTGCTCGGGCTGGGCAACGTCTTCGTCGGGAGCCTGGAGGGGGCGGCCCGGATGCTCCAGGAGGCCCTTAAAGACGTCCCGCCCGGGACGGACCTGCGGCCGATTGCGGCCCAAGTTGTGGCCGGATTCGCCGAGCGCAAGGAGCTGATTCCGGGTCTGGGCCACCCCATCCACAGGCCCGTCGACCCCCGAACCCCCCGCCTTTTTGCCATCGCCGCCGAAAACGGCTTTGCCGGCCGCTACGTGGGGCTCATCCAGCTTATCGCCGCCGAGGCCGAGGGCCGGTTCGGCCGGAGCCTGCCGGTAAACGCCACCGGGGCCATCGGGGCGATTGCCAGCGAGATGGGCATACCGTGGCAGGTCTGCCGGGGGCTCGGGGTGATGGCCCGGGCGGTGGGGCTAGTGGGCCACATCCTCGAGGAGATGCGGCAGCCCCTGGCCGAGGAGGTATGGCTCCGGGTCGAGGCGGAAGCCACCGCCCACCTTCGGGATTCGGCCGGGCGGTCGGAGTCCTAGCTACCCGACCCGAACCCGGTAGATAGTTACCGGCCCTTCCCGGTAGGCAACCTCCAAAAGCCCCTGCCGGGCCATCTGGTCAAACTTGGCCAGCCCGGCCGGCTCGTAATAGGCCCGTTCTAGCTCCCCAACGACGACATACCGAACGCGGTATCTGGTCAACAGGCGCAGGGCATGGGCCTGGTCAGGCGTATTGTAAATGGCGGCCACGTCCTGGGTCCGCCGCTCCACCAGGGGCTCGGTGTAGATGGCCCGTTGCTGGCGCTCGTGCCAGTTCCACCCGATAACGGTCGGGAGGCCGGTGTAAACCGCAAAGCGAGCGCCCCACCGGTATTCGGGGGTGTGGGCCTCGAGGATAACGGGCGAGCCGCGGACGTTATCTAAAAGCCAGTCGATGGCCCCCAGGTCGTACCTGAGGGTGAGGGGCTGGCGGTCGGCGTAGACGGCCTTCTCCATAAAGGCCCGGCCATCCAGGGTAAAGCCTTCCGCCCCGGGGAAGCGGTCCCGGATTTTTGCAGCGGTGGCCAGAACCGGGTAACTTAAGGCCGCCGCCAGGAGCAGCCCCAGGGCGGCAACCCAGACCTGCCGGACGGTCGGATTCCAGCCGCGGACCGCCCCAAGCAGGTCGGCGAGGCCGACGACGGCCGAAAGGCTCCAGAGGACCCAGACCTGGACGTAGAACTTAAAAACCGTATTCATCCGGCCGATGTCGCCCCGCAGGACCGCGACCTCCACGGCCAGGGTGAGGGCGGCCCCGGCCCCCGCCAGGGCAAAGGCCAGCCGGCGGCGGGCCGAGAGGTCCGGCCGGGTAAAGTTGAGCAGGCTCAGGCCCAGAAGGGCCGCGGCCGTAAGCTGGGCCCCGGCCCCGACGGCCAGCGAAACCCCGGCCAGGGCCAAGCCGGCGTAAAAAACCAGCCGCTCGGAAAGGCCAGACCCCGGACGCAGAAGGGGCCAGGCCTCCCGGAGGAGCCAGGAGCCCAGGATGAAGATAAAGAGGCCGTGGACCGTAAGGTAATCCAAAAACCCGGTTCGGGGCCCCCGCCAGACCTCAAAGGCGGTGTAGGGGACGGCGTAGTGGGCAAAAAACGGCCAGAAGAGAACCCGGCTTAAAAGCAGGATGGCCGCCGCCTGCCAGCCGCAGGCCAGGGCCCAGGTTAGGTCCCGGCGGCCCAGCCGCCGGTGCTCGGCCAGGCCGATGGCCAGCACCCCCAGGACCAGGTAGGTGGGGAAATCCCAGGTGTTCGCCGGCCAGAGGGCCCCGATAACCAGGCCGAGGAGAAGAACCCGCAGGAGGCGGGCCCCGATGCCCTCGGCCTTGGGGGGCGCGGCCACCGCCCCAACCGCCCCGGCCAGGGCCCCCAGGGTGAGGGGCAGGGCCAGCAGGTGGGGGTGGAGGTCGGCGTAAAGAAATGTAAAAAAGGGAAATTCGTTAATGGTATCCGGAATTACCCGGGTCGGGTTCCAGTAGGGCCACTCCGGCCGGAAGGGGAGGGGCTGGCCCTCGGCCAGCACCCGCCCAAGGCCGGCGATTACCCGGAGCAGGCCCCCCAGACCGGGAACCGTGCTCCGGACGTTCCCCCCGAGGGCGGCTAGGCCCTCCAGGTAGAGCTTTGCCTCCCCCAGGTTGCCCAAAACGGCCACAAAGAGGGTCCCTAGTAGGCCGAAGGCTACCGTCCGCCCGGGGCGCGGGTGCCGGGCCAGGCCGGCGGCAACCCCAAAGGCCCCGGCCGCCGTCAGGCCGAACCAGGTCGGGACCGCGAGGTTGTAGGCGACCCACGGCAAGATGCCCGTGAGCTTGATAAGGACGGCCGCCAGAACGAAGCCGAAGTAATAATAGTTAATATACCCGCCCGCGAACCAGGGGTCGTAGGGGGGAAAGTAGGAGCTCCGGAGGACGGCATTAAGAAAGGCAAAATCCATCGGCTTTTCGCCCCCCATAATCGGGTGCCAGAGGTCGGGGTTGGCCATCCGGATGAGCAAAAAGGCCCCGAATCCCCCTAGAAAGACGGCCTCCCCAGCCCCCACCGCCCACCAGCGCTCCGTAAAGAATTCCCGAAGCTCCCGCCGGGTCCCCCAGGCGAACCCCAGGCCCAGCCCGGCCAAGCCGGCCAGCCCGGCGGCCACGGCCAGGTTGCTGAAAGTAAAGAGCCGCAGGCTTGCCCCAAACCAGACCGCCCAGGCCAGGGCCGCCAGGCCAAAGATTTTCGCCACGGCCCAGCCCCCATCGGGCAGGCCCCCGAGGGCCGCCCGGACGATGGGAAAGGCGGCCAGGCCGATAAACTCCACGGCCACAAGCCAGGCCAGCACCCCAAGAAGGCCGCCGGCGTTGACCGGGCTTTGCCGGTCGAAGGCCTCCGACCAGGTGAAGGTCTGCTCGTAAATATTCAGGTCCTCCGGCCGAAGCATCAGGCCGGTGGGGGCGCGGCTCGCCTCCAGGGGAGTCACCCGGCGGACGGCCTCCCAGTCGACACCGCCCAGGATTTGCTCGGCCCGGGCCCGGGAGTAGGCCGGGGTCTTTTTAAAAATATCCACCTGGGGGTGGTCGTAGACCGTAAAGGCCTCTTCGGCCCCCTGGTCGTTGATGGTTAAGCCGAAAAGGCCGGGAAAGGAGTTGAAAGTTTTTGCCCGTTCGAAGCCCAGCTCCCCGCCGAAGAGGGCCTGGTAGTAGCGGGTCGTCATCGGGTAGCGCATCGGCAGGCGGGGGATGGACCCATAGAGCCGGTTGCTGCTCAGGATGATGTAGTCGGCCTGGTCCAGCTTGTCCAGCAGGCCCGACCCCGGCTGATTCGGGTACCCGTAAAGCTTTTCGGGGGTGTCCTCATTGTAAAGGGGCAGTTCGACCCCCCGGTAAAGCTCGGCCGGGTTCCGGCCGTCAATGGGGAGGGGAAGGGGGTCGTCCCAATGCTCGTAGGCCAGGACCGAACCGGGCGGAATGTTGGCGTAAATCCAGCGGGAGGCCTCGATGCGAGGGTGGGGCTGGCGGTAGATCTGGGTAAAGGCGAGGGCCCACAGGACGGTGCCCCCGACCACGGCCGCCACCCCAACCCGGCCCAACCGCCCCTGGACCTCCCAGAGGCGGGCCAGCAGGTAGGCGGCCAGCAGGACCAGGCTGGGGTAAATGGGGAAAAGATAGCGCATGGTGGGGGCGAAGCCCCCGCCCAGGTAGCCGAAAACCGCCAACACCCAGGCGAGGGGGAGCAGGTGCTCGGTGCGCCGGCGGAAAACAGCCTCGTAGGCGGCAAAGGCCACCCCGGCCCAGGCGGTCAGGCCCAGGGGCCAGCCCAGCCCCCACTGGACCATATTAACCCACGGGAAGACGTAGGGCGTCCGGAAGGCCCATTGGTGGCTTGGGGGGTAGTCGATTTCGCCGGCGATAAGCCGGCCGACCATGTCCATATCCTGAACCCACTGGGGGTTTAAGCCCAGACCCATAAACGCGTAGGGCTGGGCCGTCCGGAAAGCCAGGAAGGCCGCCGCCAGGGTGAGGCCGAAGCCGGCCGCGGCCCCCAGCAAGGACCCCTGCCCCCCGCCGGAGCCAGCCGGGCGGGCCTGGAGGTAAAATTCCCAGCCGCCGACGCGCCCCGACCAGCCCCGGGGGACGGGGGACCGGGTACCCGGTCGGCCTCGCCGGTGGGCCCAGCGAAGGGCCCAGGCCAGGGCCACCACTGCCCCGAAAAGGCCCAGGTTTATCTTCGTGGCCAGGGCCAGCCCAAAGGTTAAGCCAAGGCCGAGCAGGGCCGGGATGGCCCGTCCCCCAAAGGCCAGGTCGGCCGCAAAGTAGAGGCCCAAAGTCACCAGGAAAGTTCCGGGGGCATCTACGGTCCAGAAATGGGCCTGCTGGATGTGGAGGACGGTGAAGGCCAGCAGCCCGGCGGCCAGCAGGCCCACCCCCGTCCCGTAAAGCCGGCGCCCGACCAAAAAGACGACCGCGATGGTGCCCAGGTCCAGCAGGGTCGAGAGGGCCCGGCCCACCAGGAAGATGCGGTCGTAGCCGGGCATATTTAAAAGCTTTTCGGCGACGAACTTGGTCAGAAAAAGGGGGAAGGTTCCGTAGACGTAGGTGCCGAAGTTGCGGTTGTACGGGTTAAGGGGGGAAGCGGCCGTATCGAAATATTCGCCCAGGGTTCGGGGCCACTCGAGGGCGGTGGCCACCATCGTGATAAAGCGCTCGTCGGGGTGCAGGTGGGTGTTCTGGTCCCAGTTAAGCCCCTGAAACCGTAAAGCCGCCGCGGCCCCCAGGATAAGCAGGAGAACGGGCAGGGTCCGGCCCGGCGCCGACCAGCGCTTCATCGGTAAAAAGTTAACACAAACGGGTTTGACAAGGCTTGTTGGGCATCCATATATTGCCGATTGGGATGGGTACGACGGAGCGGGAAGAGCTTCTGGCCGAAATCGAGCGGCTCCGGGCCGAGAACGAGGGGCTTAAGGCCCAAATTGAGGGCGAGCTTATCCGCCGGATCGCCCAGCTCAACGCCCTCCACCGGGTCAATGCCGCCGCCAACAGCTCCCTCCACCTGGATGAGATGCTACGCCTCACCGTCCACACCGTCAACGAGGTAATGCGCACCGACGCCTGCTCCTTCTACCTGTTCGAGCCCGGTGACCGCCTCGTGCTGCGGGCCACCGTCGGCCTGAACCCGGAGGCCGTGGGCAAGTATTCCATCCGGCTTGGGGCCGGCATCACCGGCCTGGCCGCCGCCCAGGGCCGACCCATCGCCGTAAGGGACGCCTGGGGCGACCCCCGCTTTATGGTCGCCCCCGGCCTGGGCGAAGAGCCTTATAATTCGATGCTCTCCGTCCCCATTATCCTTTTCGCCGGCAGCGGCACGAAACTGGTCGGCGTCCTCAACTTAATGACCCGCCAGCCCCGGGACTTTACCCCGGACGAGCTTAACTTTCTGGAGACCGTCGCCGGCCAGCTGGCCATCGCCATCGAGAACGCCCGCCTTTACAGTTACACCGACCAGAAGCTTCAGGAGAAAATCGCCCAGCTCTCGACCCTTCAGCAGGTCTTCCACCTGATGACCTCTACCCTGGATATCGGCCAGGTGCTTAAGGTTATCGTCGACCAGGCCGTCGCCCTGACCGGGTGCGACGCCGCCGCTATCTTCCAGCTGGACCCCGATTCGGAGTTTTTAACCATCGTAGCCGCCCACGGCCTGCCGGAAAATTTAACCCGGACCTGGCGGGCCCGGCCCGGGGAAACCGCCCCCGGCCTGGTGGTTCGCACCGGCCTGCCCCTGGTCATCCCGGATACGGCCGAGCTGGTGGGCCGGAAGGTGGTTCCCCTGGGGGAAGTTACCGATTTCCGGGCCGTCTTCTGCGTTCCCCTGGCCACCCACGGCCAGACCTTCGGCGCCCTGGGCATCTACTGCCGCGAGCGCCACGACTTCGACCCCGACGAGGTGATGTTCCTTTCAACTTTTGCCGACCAGGCGGCCGTTGCCCTGACCAACGCCCGGCTTTATTCCGAGGCCCAGCGGAACCTGGCGGCCAAGTCGGCGATGCTGGCCGAAATGCACCACCGGGTAAAGAACAACCTGCAGAACGTGGCGGCCCTCCTTTCCCTCCAGTACCGGCGTAGCCGGACTGAGGAGGCCCGTCGGGTACTTAAAGAAAGCCTCGGCCGGATCGAGGCGATTGCGGCCGTCCACGACCTGCTTTCCGCGGGCCAGACCGAGGGCACCACCCTGCAAAGGGTGGCCCACCAGATCGCCGAGCTGGTTTTGAGCCACCTGGCGCCGCCCCAGCTCCGGGTTGAGTTTGGGGTCGACGGGGACGAGATCCGCCTGCCGGCCCGGGCGGCCACCGTCTTTGCCCTGGTGCTTAATGAGCTTTTAAACAATGCCATCGACCACGGCCGGCCGGCCGAAGGCCCCCTTCGGGTGAAGATAACCGGCCAGTGTTTTGATGAGGAGGTCCGGGTCATCGTCGCCGATAACGGCCCCGGCTTTCCCCCCGACTTCGACGTCGACCGGGACGGGGGCCTGGGCCTCCGGATCGTCCGGACCCTGGTGGAGCAGGACCTGCGGGGCCGCCTGCGTTTCGGAACCGGCGGGGGGGCGGTAATAACCATCACCTTCCCGCCCCAATGACGGTCCGGGGGCTGAAACCCGAGACGGTGGCCTGGGTCGTCCTCTGGACGGCCTTTGGGGTTTACCTTCTGCTGTGCGCCGGGAC